>CAIMBM010000169.1 GCA_903839205.1 uncultured Holophagaceae bacterium
GCACCTGCAGCGGCATCGAGAACTACAGCCGTTTCCTGGACGGCCGGCAGCCCGGCCAGCCGCCCCACACCCTGCTGGACTACTTCCCGGAGGACTTCATCGTCTTCATGGACGAGAGCCACGTGGCTACGGGCCAGCTCCACGGCATGTACAACGGCGACCGCTCCCGGAAGACCACCCTCGTCGAGTACGGCTTCCGCCTGCCCTCCGCCCTGGACAACCGGCCCCTCCAGTTCGAGGAATTCGAGGCCAGGGTGAAACAGGTGGTGTTCGTTTCCGCGACCCCGGGCGACTACGAGCTGGGGCAGAGCGGCGGCGCCTTCGTGGAGCAGGTGGTGCGGCCCACGGGCCTGGTGGATCCCATGGTCGAGGTACGCCCCGTGGGCACCCAGGTGGATGACCTGCTGGAGGAGATCCGCAAGGTGGTGGCCCGGGACGAGCGGGTGCTGGTGACCGTGCTCACCAAGAAGCTGGCGGAGCAGCTCACGGCCTACTACCAGGAGCTGGGGGTCAAGGCCGAGTACCTGCACAGCGAGATCGACACCCTGGAGCGGGTGGAACTGCTCAAGAACCTGCGCCGGGGCGTGTTCGACGTGCTCATCGGCATCAACCTGCTGCGGGAGGGGCTCGACCTGCCCGAGGTGAGCCTGGTGGCCATCCTGGACGCGGACAAGGAGGGCTTCCTCCGCAACAACCGCAGCCTCATCCAGACCATCGGCCGCGCCGCCCGCCACGTGAACGGCCGGGCCATCCTCTATGCGGATGTGATGACGGGCTCCATGAAGCAGGCTATCGGCGAAACGGAGCGCCGGCGCCACAAGCAGGTGGCCCACAACCTGGCCCACGGCATCACCCCCGAGACCGTGAAGCGCAACCTGGACGACGTCATGGGCGAGGCCCTGGCCCGGGAGTTCATCAACGTCTCCAAGGAGGAGCGGGCCGCCGAGGAGCCGCTGCTCTACCTGGAGGACAGGGCCTTCGAGCGCGAGGTGGCCAAGCTGGAGAAGCGCATGAAGGAACTCGCCTCCCAGATGAAGTTCGAGGAGGCGGCGGAACTGCGCGACCGCATCCTGCATGCCCGAAGGGAGAGGCTATTGGGATCGGGAGACACGCCGCTCGCCATGGCCTCGGGACCCGTGGAACCATGAGCGACCTGACGAATTCAAGCGAGGGCGGGACCCCCCTCGGGCTGTCTGAATGGCGGCGGCGGATCCTGGACCGGACGGTGCTGGCCGGGGCTCTGCTGGGACCCCTTGCCTATGTCCCCAGCCTGTGGCTCTCCGCCCGGGAGCACCTCTGGGGTCTGGTGGTCCTGGACACCCTGCTGTACGGCTGGATCCTCCTCCTGGCCCTCCGGCCCGGATGGCCCTACCTCCTACGGGCCAGTTCCGTGGTGGCCATGGTGCTGCTGATGGCGCTGGTCCTGGGGCCCGCGACGGGACTCCGGGAAACCGCCCTGGTCTGGCTGGAATTCGCCTCCATCGCCGCGGCCCTTTTCCTCTCCCGGCGGAGCGCCTACGCCGTGTTCGGCATCAGTCTCCTGGCCCTGCTGGCCCTCACTGCGTTCATGCAGAGCCCCAGCGCCCCTCTGGGATCGCCGGCCTGGATGGGGTGGGTGGTGACCGCCTGCAATGCCGTTGTCATCGGGGGCACGGTCACTCTGGCCCTCACGGTCCTGCTCAGGGGCCTCGAGGATACGAATCTCAGCCTGGTTCAGAAGGCCGAGGACTACCGGCAGGCGGAGGCTGCGCGGCAGCGCCTGGAGGCCGAGCTGCGCCGCTCCCAGAGCATGGAACTCATGGGCACCCTGGCCAGCGGGATCACTCACGACCTGAAGAACATCCTCCACCCCATCCTGGCGCTCACCGCGATGGCCCGGGATGAGCTGGAGCCGGGGTCCTCCGCCCACCAGCTGTTGGGGGATGTGCTGGCCGCGGCGGAACGGGGCACGGACCTCACCCAACGGATCCTGGCCTTCAGTCGGCCCCGGACGACCCAGCGGCAGCGCATCCCGGTGGAGGCGGTCATCGATGAGGTGGGACGATTGCTGCGGCCGACGCTGCCCTCCAGTGTCCGCATCCGGGTGGCCGTGGATCAGCCGCTGGCGCAGGTGGAGGCCCAGTCCATCGAATTGCACCAGGTGCTGTTGAACCTGGCCACCAATGCGGCCCATGCCATGCGGACCACGGGCGGAGAGCTGCTGATCCGTCACCGGTGGGTGAGTGCTGGGGAGATCGCGATCGAGGTCCTGGACGAGGGCATCGGCATGAATGAAGCCACCCTGGCGAGGGCCTTCGAGCCCCTCTTCACCACCAAATCCGAACTGGAGGGCACGGGCCTCGGCCTCCCCCTGTCGCGGCGCATCGTGGAGGGATTGGGCGGAACCCTGGTCCTCTCCAGTGCCCCGGGCAAGGGCACGGTGGCCGAAATCCGCCTGCCGGCGGTGCCCCAGGAAGCTCTACCTCAAGCTTGAAGCAGGAGTCGCCATGACCCTCCGTACCGCCCTCCTAACGGTTCTTCTCGCAGCCTCGGCCCTTGCGGCGACGCCCATGGGCCCGGTCGGGCACTGGAAGACCTACGATGACAAGACCGGGGCTCTCCACGGCCTGGTGGAGATCACCGAGGAGGCGGGGGTGCTGAAGGGCCGGATCCTGAAGTCCTACGACCCGCTGAAGCCCAATCCCACCTGCGACCTCTGCGAAGGGGAACGGAAGGGCCAGCCGGTCCTGGGCATGGTGTTCCTGTGGGGGCTGACCCGGCAGGGGGAGGAATTCAAGGGTGGGTTCATCCTCGACCCGGACAACGGCAAGGTCTACAGGGCCAAGCTGAGGGTGGAGGAGGGCGGCCGCCGGCTGCTGGTTCGCGGGTTCATCGGGATCTCGCTCCTGGGCCGCACCCAGACCTGGGTGAGAGAGGATTGAACGAGCAATCCATCCGATGACCTGAAGTAGGATGGTCGTGGGAGGATCCCAAGGCCCATGCGAGTGCTGCTGGTCGACGATGAGCGATTGCTCCTGGTTTCCCTCACCCGCGCCCTGCAGGTCCAACGGCCGGACTGGGAGATCGAGACCGCCAGCGATGGCGTGGAGGCCATGCGGCTGCTCAAATCCCAGCATGTGGACCTCCTCATCACCGATGTCCAGATGCCAGCCATGGATGGGCTGGCCCTGCTGGCACAGGTTCGATCGGATCCCTACCTGGCGGCCCTGCCCCTGATTCTCATCAGCGCCCAGGACGACCGGTCCAGCGTGCGGAAGGGCATGTTCTCGGGTGCCGATGACTACCTGACCAAGCCCTTCTCCGCAGAAGAGCTGATCCAGACCGTGGAGAGCCGCCTTCAACGCCTGGAGCAGGGGAGCAGTGCTCACCCCCAGACCAGTTCCCTCCAGCGACAATTGAAAGAGCGGTTGACGGAGCGGGAGCTGGAAGTACTGTCGCTCATCGGCCAGGGGATGGTCACCAAGGACATCGCCGTGGCCTTGGACCTCAGCCCCAAGACCGTCAGCGCCCACCGGCAGAACATCATGGAGAAACTCGACCAGCACAATGCCGCGGCCCTGGCGGCCCTCGCCATCCGGGCGGGCGTGGCTTGAAGGCCCGCCCGCCCCTGGGGGGTGCCGGCGCCTATTTCGCGTACTGCCGGATCACTCGTTCGATGGCGGCCCGGCAGGCGGCGCAGAAGCCCCCGTCGTCGCGGCTGAACATGATGCAGTCCTCCTGGCTGCGGAAATAGCCCTTGGCCTCGTAGTTGGCGCCCTCGAAGGCACCCACCTGCTTGCCATAGGTGTCCGTGCCCAGGAGGTTGGTATCGAACACCTTCTCCCTGGCGAAGAGGGCGTCCATCTCGGCTTCGGGCCGGTTCGCGGCCCGGATGGCACGGCGCTCCTTCTGGTAGGCGAGGCTGTGGGCCTCGAACTCGTCCTTCTTCCAGGGCGTGGGCAGGGGCACGCCGGGACTGAGCAGGCCCTTCCATTTGGGGTTCCTGGGGTCGGCGGTGGCGTTGGGCTCCCAGGGCTCGGGGCGGGAGGGGCTGTTGGTGACGGCCACATCGGAGGTGTAGTACTCGTCGGCCAGGCCCGCGAAGTGGTGGCCGAACTCGTGGACGAAGAGGTAGCCGACGGTGCTGTTGCCCGCCGCCGCCGTGCTGTAGAGGTTGTGGATGCCGCCGCCGCCGTAGGTCTCGGCGTTCACCAGGATCTCCACGAACTCGTAGGGGGCCTGGGCGGCGATGTCGCGGAAGGCGCGATTGTCGAAGGTGAGGACGTAGCGCTCGCTGCCGAAGGCGTCGAAGGTGGTGCCCAGGGGCGTGCGTTTGTGCACGCCGGTGGAGGGCCTGGAGACGCCGCTTTCCGCCGAAGGCGGGCAGAGGGCCCAGATGTTGAAGTCCTGCCGGTGCTCCTTGAAGGGGGACTGCTCGAAGAGCCTTTCCATCACCATCCGGGCCTGCCGTTCGAACTTGCCCCGTTCGGCGGCGGTATAGCCATCGCCCAGGATGAGGACGTCGACCTTGTCGGCGGGTTCCCCGCTCTTTTGCAGGGCGATGAGGCCGCCCGCCTCCGGGGAGGGGGCCTGCTCGATGAGGGGGTCCCGGGGATCGAGGTCGAAGCTCCACAGGACCTTGAAGGCGTTCCGGGCATCGCGCTTTTTCAGGAGGATGCGCACAGGCCCCTCGGGCCGGGGGAAGCGCAGGGACTCGGAGAAGGAGCGGTTCAGGGCCTTGGCCTCGTCCGTGGTCTCCCATTCGCCAAAGATGCTGGCGAAGCCCCGGGAATAGAGCACCCTGCCGGAGGCCAGGTCCGCCACTTCGAAGCAGTACTTCCCGAGGTTGCTGGTGTCGATGGCCTTGGCGAGGTCCCCGGGCCAGGGCAGGGGCTCCAGCACCACCCGGTCCAGGCCGAAGTGTTCGGAGGCGGCATCCCCCGTATGGCCGTAATCCACGCGCAGGGTGCGGGGCGGGGCGGCCAGGCAGGCCAGGGCCGCGAGGGAAAGCAGCAGGGGACGGAAGGCGAGACGAAGCATGGGTGCACCTCGGCTTCCACGATAAACTGGTCCCGCGGAGATCCGATGCTCAACGCCAAGCAACGCCAGTTCCTCAAGGCCCGGGCCCATGCGCTCAAGCCCGTCCTGCACGTGGGCAAGGGGGGGGTAACGCCGGCCCAGGCGGCAGAACTCGATGTGATGATCGACAGCCTGGAACTGGTGAAGGTCAAGATCAACCCCAACAGCTTCGAGGACGAGGACTCGGCCGCCAAGGCCCTGTGTGCCGCCATTCCCGGCCTGGAGCATGTCTGGACCATCGGCCACACGATGCTGTTCTTCCGGCCCAGCCGCACCCACGACACGAGATTCCCTTTGCCATGATTTAGGGATCGGGGTCGTCCGCCGAAACGGAGGGTGGAGGTTCGATGCCCTACCTGTCCTGGATGGAGGGGAGCCAACTCATGCGGTATGCCGTTCCCGAGGCATGCCAGGTGGGTCGGGATCCGCTGGTCTGCCCCCTGGCCCAGCCGAACCTCGTCGGGCTGTCCAGGGTCCACGCCAGCATCGATCGGATCGGCGGAATCTGGTGGGTGCGGGACCTGGACTCCGCCAACGGCACCTGCCTGAACGACCAGCCGCTCCACCATCCCCAGGGCAATGCCCTCCAGGACGGGGACGAGCTGGTGATGGGCGGCTGGCACCTGACCTTCACCGAGGGTTTCCCGGGCCTGGATGGCACCACCTTCGCTGAGCGGGTGGGGGACCTCTTCCAGGAAGTACGCCCGGAGCCGGCCCAGGCCATGGTGCTGATCCGCAGCATCGAGCTGCTCCAGCGCTCCACCGAGAAGCTGCTGCAGCAGGTCGATGCCGACGCCATGCTGAAGGGGCTCCTGGACGAGTCCCTCCTGCTCCTGAGCGGGGACCGCGGCTTCCTCGTGATGCGATCGAAGGAGGGGGGGTGGCGAACGGCCCATCGTGTGGGGGATGTGCAGGAAGGCATCGGTCTCTCCCGATCGGTACTGGACTACGTGGCGCGGGAGCGCACCGCGATCATGTCCAATCGGCCTCTGGCCGACCCGCGCTTCGGAGGGGTGAGCCTGGTGGAGCTCCACCGGGGCTCCCTTCTGTGCGCACCCATGGTGGATGAGGATGACATCCATGGGGCCCTCTACCTCGATCGGGAATCCGAGGGGCGTCCCTTCAGCCGCTTCGACCTGGCGGTGTTCCAGGCCTTCGTGCGGCTGGGCTCCATGGCCTTCCGCCAGGCCCTGCTGAACCGGCGGGCCCTGGGCCAGGCCGAGCAGCAGGGTGAGCTGCTCCGGCTGCGCACCGAGCGGCAGCGGGAAGCCGACGGGCACGGCGAGCTGCTGGCGGCCATGGCCGGACCGCTCAGGCGGGTTCAAAGCTGGGCCGAGGGGCTTCCGGATGTCACCGGGGGGGCCATCAGGTCCCAACTCGATCAACTGGCGGCCCTGGTCGAGCACGGCAGCCGGGAAGGGCAGGCCGTCGAGGCACCCAGTGCCGGACATACCCAGCTGGTCGCGGCGCTGCAGGAGGAACTGGTCCAGCGCTGGGAGTCCCTGCTCCGCCTGCGCAAGGCACGGCTGAGCTTTTCGGAGGCCCCGCCCGCCTCGGTCTGGATGGCAGGGGGCCCCCTCGTGGTGGCCATCGCCGGCCTGGTGGAACCCATGCTCATGCAGCTCCCCCAGGGGGACACCGTCACCCTTCGCTGGGACCAGGAACGGGGCTTCAGGGTGCTGCGGCTGACCCTTCCGGTCGGCTTGCACACCCCCATGCCAGATCCCTGGACCCAGCGCATGCTCCAGGACGCGGGAGCGCGCTGGCACTGGGCCGACCAGACCCTGGACCTGTTTCTTCCCGAGGGCCCCGACACCATGCCCGAAGAACCGGCCAGGCCCCTCCTGGGCCTGGTGAGTGAGGAACTGGACCTGATGGGCCTTTTCCAGACCGTGGCCGAGGCGGGAAACCTCTGGCTGCATCCCCTGGAGCAGGAACCACCCCCGCCGCCCCTCCCCAAGTTCCGGTTCCTGGTGGTGGACGCCCGGGGAACCCGGGAGCTGGAGGCCTGCATCCGCGCCTACCGCCACCATCCCTCCTTCGCCACGACGCCCATCCTGGTGGTGCGCTGCACCGAGGACGAGACTCCGAGGCTCATCGAAGCGGGCGCCACGGACTGGCTGGCCGAGGGCTTCCGCTGGGAAGCCCTCCACCACCGCCTCCAGGTGCTCCGCGGTCACACCGAGCTCCAGCAGCGGGCCCTGGCCACGGAGCGGCTCGAGTCCTTCCGCCAGATGGCAGGCACCCTCAAGCACGAGATCAACAATCCCCTGGCGATCATCTCCATGCAGGTCGAGATGCTGCAGCGGAAGTACCCGGAAGAGGGGAAGCTCGGGAAGATCGGCGAGATGGTGGACCGCATCCGGGCCCTGGTGCAGGTGCTGCAGAAGATGCGGGAGACACCGACGGAGGACTACGCGGACGGCTCGAGCATCCTGAGGGTGGGCAAGGGCGGCTGAAGGGGCTCAGCCCTCGGCCCCCAATCGCCGCAGGCCCCGCTCGCTGAGCAGGGACACGACGGGCCAGTCGTGGGGATCCACCGGGACATCGAGGTGCATCTGGGCCTCGAACCCCACGCCCACGGTGAGCAGCTCCTCCGGCAGCCGGGCCAGCAGGGCATCGTAGAATCCCCGGCCGTAGCCAAGGCGGTGGCCGTCGTCATCGAAGGCCAGGCCCGGCACCAGGAGCAGTTGCACGGGGGGCAGGAAGTGCTGGGCCAGGACAGGCTCCTGAAGGCCCCAGGGCCCCTGTTCCAATGGCTCCGTGCCCCAGGCCAGCCGCGGCGGATGGGTCGAGACCACACGGGGAAAGAACCAGAGCCAGTCAGGATGGGCGGCCACGGCGGGGCGCAGGTCGATCTCCGAGCCGATGGGCCAGAAGGCGCCGATGCGGCTGAGTCGCCGGTCCCGGCAGAGGCGGTCGAGGTGGTCCGCGACGGCCCTCGACCAGGTTCCGCGCGAGTCCGCTGGCAGGGCGTCCCGGCGGGCCTTCAGCTGGTCGCGAAGCACGGACTTTGGTTCCACCTCTCCACCTCAGCAGAGCCGGAACCTCCCCGTCAACGGAGTATCCTCAGCCCAGGAGAACAACCATGAAGCCCCGTTTCCTGATGCTGCTGCTCGCAGCCTGTCTTGGTTTCAACGCCCCCCGGTCGGCCCATGCGCAGACCGGGATCCAGCGTCAGGGGTCCGCCACTCAACTGGTGCAGTCGATCCCCGCGGAGACCGGGCTCGCGGACCCCGCGCTTCCCTTCGCCAAGGATGTGTGGGTGGCGATGATCCGGGAGGCGGAGGTCAGCGTGGACGCGGCGGAGTTCTACGTCACCAGCCGACCGGGCGGGGCCCTGGAGCCGGTGCTGGTCGAACTCGAGAAGGCCGGTACCCGCGGTGTGAAGGTTCGTTTCCTGTTGTCGTCGAAGATGCTGGATCAGGACCCCGGCTCCGTGGCTAGGATTCGCCGCATTCCCGGGGCCGAGGTGAGGAGCTTAGATCTGACGGGCGTGTCCAAGGGCATCCTCCACGCCAAGTACTTCGTGGTGGACGGCCGGGAGGCCTTCCTGGGCAGCCAGAACTTCGACTGGCGGGCCCTGGAGCACATCCATGAGCTGGGTGTGCGGACCACGGACCCGAGGATCGTGTCGCCCTTGGCGGAGCTCTTCGCCCTTGACTGGCGCTTCGCCCAGACCGGGAGGCTGCCGGACCTGCCCCCGCGGTCGCTCCCGGCCGCGCGACCCGCAGTGGAACTGGTGGCCAGCCCGCCATTCCTGACGCCGAAGGACGTCCGGCCGGCCCTCGAGGCGCTGGTGGACCTGCTGGGCCAGGCCAAGCAGACCGTGCGAGTCCAGATGCTGACCTATTCACCCATCACGGGCCAGGACCAATACTGGCCCCGGCTGGACAATGCCCTTCGGGCCGCGGCGGTGCGGGGTGTGAAGGTGCAGTTGATGGTATCGGATTGGGTGCTGGGGGGACGGGCGCTGCCCCACCTGAAGGCGCTCACCCTGATCCCCAACCTGGAGGTGAAGGTGGTGTCCATTCCCGAGGCGAAGGAAGGCCACATCCCCTTCGCCCGCACCATCCACAGCAAGTACCTGGTGGTGGACGGAACCCAGCTGGCCCTGGGCACAAGCAACTGGGAGGAGAGCTACTTCATGGCGTCCCGGAACGTCGAGCTGGTCTTCCGCGACTCGCCCCTGGCCCCCCAGGCCGCGGGGATCTTCGACCGCCTCTGGACCAGCCCCTACGCCTTTGCCCTGGAGCCGCTGAAGGTCTACGAGAAACGCAAGGTGGATTAGACAGGCTCGTACACGTTGTAGAGGTTGTCCCGCTCCAGGGCCTCGAAACCGGCCTCCCGGATGAGGCGCACCAGCTCGCCCTGCTGGAGCCCCTGGGGGCTCTTGGCGCCGGCCAGGTGGGCGATCTCCTCGGCGATGACGGTGCCGTCCAGGTCATCGGCGCCGTAGCTGAGCCCCGCCTGGGCCAGGCCCGGCGAGATCATCACCCAGTAGGCCTTGATGTGCGGGATGTTGTCGAGCAGCAGGCGGGCCACCGCGATCTCCCGCAGGTCCTGGGTGCCCGTGGTCTCGTGGATCACGTGGGTGGCGCTCAGCTCGTTGTCCTCGTTCTGGTAGGCCAGGGGGATGTAGGCCAGGAAGCCCGGGTAGCCGGCCGCCAGGGAGCGGTCCTGGAGGGCCCGCAGGCGCAGCAGGTGGTCCACCCGGTGCCGGGCCTCCTCGATGTGCCCATAGAGCATGGTGCAGTTGGTGGGCAGGCCCTTGCGGTGGCAGAGTTCGGCCGTGTCCAGCCAGACCTGGGCGTCCTTCTTGCCGATGCAGATCTGCTCGCGCAGCGCTTCGTCGAAGATCTCGGCGCCGCCGCCGGGGCAGCTCTCCAGACCCGCGGCCATGCAGCGGTCCAGGAAGGCCTCGGTGGAGAGGCCCGAGATGCGGGCGTAGTAGTCCATCTCGATCATGGTGAAGACCTTGAGGTGGATGGATGGGAAGCGCGCCTTGATCCTGCCGAACAGGTCCTCGAAGTAGTCGACCTTCAGCTTCGGGTTGTGGCCGGAGGTCATGTGCAGTTCCCGGACCCCCAGGTTCTCGGGCTTCTCCAGTTCCGCGATGATGTCCTCGGCCGACAGGGCATAGGCCCGTGGATCGCCGGGTTTCGCCTGGAAGGCGCAGAACTGGCAGTGGGTGTAGCAGACATTGGTGTAGGACAGGCGCCGGCTCACCACGTAGTAGGCGGCCTTGCCGTGCCTTTTCAGCCGGAGGTGGTGGGCCATGGCACCCACGCCCGTGAGGTCGGAGGTCTCGTAGAGCAGGAGGCCCTCGTCGAAGCTCAGGCGCTCTCCGCGCAGCACCTTGTCCGCCAGGGGGTGGAGGCGGGGATCGCGGATTCTCGAATGAAGTGACAACATCGAAACCTCGGTCCCCAGTGTAGCGTCCTGCCGCCGGGAATCACGGCAGGCGGGGCAGGCGGACCTGGAAGGCGGTGCCCTGCCCGTCCTGGCTGAGGAACTGGATGGATCCTCCGGTCTTCTCCAGCAGGGACTTGACGGAGGCCAGGCCGATGCCGGTGCCGATGCCCGAGGTTTTCGTGGTGAAGAAGGGCTGGAACACCCGATCCTGGAGGTCGAGGGGAATGCCGGTGCCGGTGTCCTCGATCTCCAGCAGGGGGCCGCACCCCTCCTCGTCCGGTCGGGGGGGGCGGGCCCGGATCGTGACCGATCCACCCTCGGGCATGGCGTCCCGCGCGTTGCTCACCAGGTTCACCAGGATCTGCTCCAGCATGCCGCGCGTGCCCAGGAAGGGCATGGGCCCTGGCATGGCTTCCAGGTGCAGGGTCTGGCCCGGTGACAGCAGCAGCAGCAACAGGGGCTGGAGGGCGTGGAGTTCCTTGGACAGGTCCAGCTCCTGGGGGGGCAGGGGCTCCTGCCGTCCCATGGCCATCAGGCGGCTGCTCATGGACGCCACGGTCTGGGTGGCCTCCAGGACCCGAACCATGTCCTTCCTGGTGGGCAGGAGGCCTTGATCCATGTTCGTGAGCACCAGGTCCGCCCGGTTCTGGATCGCGCCCAGGAGGTTGTTCATGTCGTGGGCGAGGCCGGCTCCCAGGGTGGCCATGGCGTTCATGCGTTCGGTGCGCAGGAGCATCGCCTGGGCCGTCTCCAGCGCCTGGGTCCGCTCGGCGACGCGGAGCTCCAGATGCTGCGACAGGTGGAAGAAATCCCGCAGGGCGAAGTACTGCCGCACCAGCAGCAGGATCAGCAGGCTCAGGGCGAGCCAGACCAGGATGAGTTTGTGGCCGGGCCCAGTCCCGGTCGCGAGCATCCAGATTCCGAGGGCTGTGGCGCCGAGTACCGGAACGTAGGGCAGCAAGTGCAGGAACCGGGCCCGTTCCAGGTGGGTGTCCTGGGCATCCACGGGCCGGGGCGAAAGGGCCGCGGCCAGATAGCTCAGGGGCACCAGGTAGATCAGGGCCCCGGTGGGCAGGTGGAAGAGGGTCGTGCCCGTGAGCACATCCATGAGCCACTTGAAGTTGTGAATGCTGGCGAGGAGGAAGGCGAGGGCGAGCCAGCCCAGGGGGCCACGGAAGCGGGAGGGTTGGGCGAGGCCGAAGTAGATCGCGAGACCCAGCAGCAGGTCGTAGACGAGGAAGGTGCCGAGCCAGGTCAGGCGCTCGGCCAGGGGAAAGCGGTCGTTGAAGAAGGCCGGACCCAGCACCAGGGCCCAGAGGATGAAGAACACCGCCAGAGCGAAGAGGAGGCCGTCCAGTCCATGGCGGACCCGGTCGAAACGGGTGACCGGATTCAGGTGCCAGGACAGGAGGGTCCCGACCGGGAGCAGGGAGCTGAGCACCTGCAGGGCGATCGAGACCTCCCGGAGCTGGCCCGGAAGGGGGTGACCCAGGAAGGTGGGAAGCCGCGAGGCCTGGATAAGGCCGGTGATGAACAGCGAGGCTGAAAGGAGCCGCCAGCCCGAGGCCTCGCGGGCCGACTGGCGGGAGCGCAGCACCGCCGCCGCCAAGGCCGTCCCGATCAGGGCCACGAGGCCCAGGTGGATGACCAGGGTCTGGGTCTGGCCTCGAAGGCCGAACTGGGCTGCCGTGCCAACCAGTGCCGCCCCGAGGAGGGCAGCCGGCAGCAGGCTCTTCCCTCCCTGGGTCGCAGATTCGGTCGTGGCTTCCTGGCGCATCCGACCCAGTATAGGCCTGGGACTGGCTGGAACAGGGAGGCGGGGAGGCAGGGGCAGGCCGCTCACGCCCTGGCCGGAGTCGTGGTCAGATGCTGGTGGACGGCTGCCACGAGGCCGGGCCCCTGGAAGATCAGGGCACTGTAGATCTGGGCCAGGGCGGCGCCATCGTCCAGGGCCCCCTGCACGTCCTCGGGGGATCCGAGCCCGCCGCAGGCCACCAGGGGCAGGCGACCGCGCAGGGCCGCTAGGATGCGACGGCGTACCTCCCTGGCCTTGACCTTAAGCGGCTCGCCGCTGAGGCCCCCGGCGCCCTTGGTCTCCACGAAGGCGCGCAAGGGCTCATCCACCACCCCGCGGTCCAGGGTGGTGTTGGTGGCGATGAGTCCCGAGATCCCCGAGGCCACCGCCACCTCGACGATGGCGTCCAGGTCTTCCGGAGCCAGATCCGGCGCCAGCTTCAGCAGCAGGGGCTGGCGCTCCAGGCCCAGTTCCCGCCGCAGGGTGAGCATGCCCGCCAGGAGGGGCTTCAGGGCCTCGGGGGCCTGCAAGTTCCGTAGTCCGGGCGTATTGGGACTGCTCACGTTGAGGGCGATGTAGTCCACCTGCGGGGCGATGAGGCGGTAGGCGGCCCGGTAATCGTCCAGGGCCAGGGCCTCGGGCGTCTCCTTGTTCTTGCCCAGGTTGCCGCCCACGAGGAGGCCCGGCGGCCGGTGCCGCAGGCGTCCGGCCACCACCGCGGCCCCTTCGCTGTTGAAGCCCATGCGGTTGAGGATCAGGCCCGCCTGGGGGAAGCGGAACAGGCGCGGCCTGGGATTGCCTGGCTGGGGCCGGGGGGTGACGGTCCCGATCTCCACATGGCCGAAGCCCAGGGCCTTCCAGAGGGGCAGCAGGGTCGCGCCCTTGTCGAGGCCCGCGGCCAGCCCCAGGGGGGTCGGGAATTCCAGGCCGAAGGCCCGGCGGCGCAGCCCCAGCGGAAGCGCCGGGTCCGGGAGGCGTGGCCAGGCGCAGGCCCGCTCCCCCAGCCAGAAGGCCAGGTTGTGGGCGGTTTCAGGGTCGAGGCGGAAGAGCAGCGGGCGGAGCGCCCCGTAGAGATCCATCACTTCACCACCACGGTGGCCATGGCGGTGACCTCCTTGTGATCCTCGCGCCGCACTTCGACGTGGTAGAGCCCGGGCGTGGGGGGGGCGGTGTAGAGGCCGGCGGGGGTGATGGTCCCGCCCCCAGGCTCCACGACCCGCCAGCCCACGGGGTTTCCCGGAAGGCGGATCCCCTTCTGGAGGTTGATCTCGGCCTGGAAGGTCTGGGTGGCCCCGGCGCCCAGGCTGACCGAGACCGGGCGGAGGCTCAGGGTGGGGAGGAAGGGCTCGGCGGGCTTGGCCGGAAGGGCCTGCCCGGGGGCGTTGCAGGCCAGGAGCACCAGGAGCGGGCTGGCGGCCAGGATGCGGATGAACGGCTGGAGGGAGAGCGTCATGCGGGCCTCGGGGCCTCCAGGATAGCCCAGCCCTTCAGAACACGCGGAACGCCTGGAAGAAGCTGCAGGCCCAGCCCCAGCGTGCGGACGGCGCCGGGAACTCCTCCCGCCGCGAGGCCAGGGAAGCCCCGATGCGACCGGTCATGGTCCGCCACTGGACGTCGGCCTGGAAGAACCAGGATCCGATGCCGGAGGGATCCCCCTGGCCCGCCGTGGTGCGCAGGGCCTTGAGCCGTCCCCTGCCTTCCAGGAAGAGAGGCACGCCCAGTTCCACGGTGCGGGTGATGCACGCCCGCCCGAAGGCCGCTCCCAACGGATCGCCGTAGGTGGAAAACCCGGCCAGGTAGGTGGGCCGGGAGGAGGACGGCCCTGCGGCCCCGGGGGCCGCGCCCGCGTACTCGAGGCCGAGGTCCCAGCCCTCCCAGACCAGTTGGAGCCCTCCCAGGTCCCGGGCGGGAAGCAGGGTCATGGCCCCGCTGTCGGGGGCGGCGCTTCGGCTGAAGTAGATGGAAGCGCCCCGCGCCTGGACCAGGCGGGCCAGGAAGGGCATCCGGATCCGCAGCTCCGCCAGGGATTCGGTGCGAGCGGAGGAGGCCGGGGCCGGGTGGCCCAGGTCATCCTGGCCGCCTGTCAGGGTCAGGGCACCGAGGCTGGCCTCCACCAGGGGACCGAAGGCGGCCCGCAGGCGCCCGCCCCAGAGGTGGGGGCCCTGGAGATCCAGGCCCATGGCCCGGGCCGCACTCAGCTCAACCTGATCCGGCATCCATTCGGGGAGGGGCCTATCCCGTTCCAGGCGCCCCGCGAAGGCCTCGGCCTGCCAGCGGCCCAGGGCCAGGGTGGTTTCGGGCGTGGACAGAGTCAGGCGCGGGAAGGACCTTGCCGCGTCCCCCAGCAAGTCGCCGCCGTTGAGCCCCGCTCCCCAGGCGAAGGGGGCCTGTTCCAGGGCCCCGCGCCAGCCCGCTTCTGTCTGGTAGGCGAGGGTGGCCCGCTGGAGGATGCCCAGGGTTCGGCCCTGGTCCCGCAGGGCCAGCGCCGTTGCGGAGAGGGACCATCCCCCCTGGACGTAGCGGCCCTGAAGGCCCAGTCCCCAGCCCCTGGCGCCGTGACCGAGGCCTTCCCCGTCCGTGAGCGGCGTATAGACGCCCCCGGAATCCGCACCGCCGACCCCCACCTCCAAGGAGGGCATGGACGAGGGCGGGAGGGGCGCTTCGCCCAAGGTCCAGTCCAGCCGCGCCTGGCGGAGGGCGGTGGCCCCATCCTGGAGGAGGGGCGCCTGGGCGGAGGCAAAGAGTCCTGCGGCGAGGCCGATCGAGAAGGCCCGGAGGCCAGGCGCCTTCACGGCTCCAGCACCTTGATGGAGAGGATCTTCGCACCCAGCTCGAGGTCATCGAGAATCGCCATGGTCCGGGCGAAGTCCTCAACCTCGCCCAGGCGCGTGTACCGGCCCGTGAGGTGGGGTGTGGCGTTGGTGGTGATGAAGAATTGGCTGCCGCCCGTGTCCTTGCCCGAGAGGGCCATGCCCACGCTTCCGGGGCCGAACCAGGTCAGGGAGTCCTCGCAGCGCACCGTGTAGCCCGGCCCGCCGTCCATGGTGTCGCAGGGGGAGCCCATCTGGACCACGAAGTCGGGCACCACACGCGGAACCAGCCGGCCATCGAAGTAGCCCTTCCGCGCCAGCAGCACCAGGTTGGCCACGTTCATGGGGGCCAGGGTGGGATCGAGGCGCAGCGTTACCCTCCGGCTTCCGCTGAAGGTGATGCGAAGGCGCACGGGCTTGGCCCTTTCGGCGAGGTGGACCGCCTCCTTCAGCATGGCTCGGTCAGTCCTGGTGGGCTTTGGCGCGGCGGGCCAGGGCGTCTGGGGATCCAGTTTCAGCAGGGCCTGGTAGGCCTCCCAGCGGCAGGCCCAGTCCGGATGCCTGAGCCAGGGCCGCAACTGGGCCTTCCGCGCTTCCGGCGCCAGCTTCCAGCGGGCATAGCTCTGGATCAGCACCTGCTGGGA
>CAIMBM010000170.1 GCA_903839205.1 uncultured Holophagaceae bacterium
ACCTCATCACGGGCATCTACACCCCCACCGCCGGGAAGATCCTCTTCAATGGCGAAGAGATCAACGGGCTGAAGCCTTTCCGCATCGTCCACAAGGGCATCGCCCGCACCTTCCAGAACCTCCGGATCTTCAACAACCTCACGGTCATCGACAACATCCGGGTGGCCCGCCACTTCACCACGAAGTCCGGCGTCTTCCAGACCTTCCTGCGCCTTCCCAGCTTCCGCGAGGAGGAGGCCAAGGTCCGCGAGGAGGCCATGGGCCTCATCGACCTGATGAACCTCTCCCACCGCGCCACGGAGCTGGCCAAGAACCTGCCCTACGGGGAGCTGCGCCGGCTGGAGATCGCCCGGGCCCTGGCCACCAAGCCCAAGCTCATCCTGCTGGATGAGCCCGCCGCCGGCATGAACCCCAAGGAGACCGAGGACCTCATGAAGCTCATCCTGCGCGTGCGGGACGAGTTCAAGGTCACGATCTTCCTCATCGAACACCACATGAAATTCGTGACGGGCATCTGCGAGCGCGTGAAGGTGATCGATTTCGGGACCACCATCGCCGAAGGCCGCCCGGAGGATGTCGTCAAGGAGCCCAAGGTCCTGGAGGCCTATCTCGGACGGAAGGCGGTCGTATGCTGAGCGTCAAGAACCTCAAAGTCACCTACGGCAACATCGCCGCCATCTCGGATGTGTCCTTCGAAGTGCCCGAGGGCAAGATCGTGAGCCTCATCGGGGCGAATGGGGCCGGGAAGACCACCACCCTGCGGGCGGTCAGTGGCCTCGTGGCCCCCTCGGGCGGGACGGTGACCTTCAAGGGCCAGGACATCACCAGCACCCCGGCCCACAAGCTGGTGGGCATGGGCATCTCCCACGTGCCCGAGGGCCGGCGGATCTTCCCGGTCCTCACCGTGAAGGAGAACCTCGAACTGGCCGCCTGGACCCTCAAGGACAAGGCGGAGGTGAGTCGCCGCATGGAGGAAGTCTTCGAGATGTTCCCCCGCATCAAGGACCGCATCGCACAGCTGGGGGGGACCCTTTCCGGCGGCGAGCAGCAGATGCTTGCGGTGGCCCGCGCCATGATCACGGGAGGGGACATCCTGCTCCTGGACGAGCCCAGCATGGGACTCGCCCCGGTCCTGGTGGACGAGATCTTCGACAAGATCGTGGCCATCAACAAGCGGGGCACGACGGTCCTCCTGGTGGAGCAGAATGCCTTCGAGGCCCTGGAGATCTCCGATTTCGCCTATGTCCTGGAAGTGGGCTACAGCACCATTTCCGGTCCCTCCAAGGAGATCGCGGCGGATCCACGGGTCCGTGAGGCCTATCTGGGCGTCTGAGCCGGCCCCATCCACGTTGCCGAAGGCGGCCCCCGCTTCTTGAAAGGGGAGGCCGCTCCTATCCTGGGTGAAGCCCGGAGCCCCGCATGCCGCACGCCCCCCACCCCCGTCGCCGCTTCGAGATCTGGGTCGGCGCGCGGGACTCCCTGCCGATGCTGCTGGGCGCCGCCCCCTTCGGCATCATCTTCGGCACCCTGGCCGTCCCCAGTGGACTCTCAGCCCTGGGTGCCCTGGCCATGTCCCTGTTCGTCTTCGCCGGGTCCTCGCAGTTCATCGCCCTCAACCTGCTGGCGGGCGGGGCGGCCCTGCCGGTCATCCTGCTCACCACCTTCGTGGTCAACCTGCGCCATGCCCTCTATTCGGCCACCCTGCTGCCCCACGTGGCGGGTCTCCGGCAGCGGTGGCGGATCCCGCTGGCCTTCTGGCTCACGGACGAGACCTTTGCCGTGGTGCAGCTGCGCTATGCCGCTCCCGACCTCTCCCCCCACAAGCACTGGTACTACCTGGGATCCTGCCTGGCCATGTACGGCAACTGGTTCCTCTGCACCCTGGTCGGGGTGGTGCTCGGGCGCTCCATCCCGGGGCTGGAGCACCTGGGCCTGGAGTTCGCCATGGCGGCCACCTTCACCGGCATCGTGGTGCCGATGCTCAGGAACCTGCCGATGCTCGGAGCCGCGCTGGCGGCGGCGGCCGTGGCCCTGGCCGCCCGCGGGCTTCCCTACAAGCTGGGCCTCGTGCTGGCGGCGCTGGCCGGGGTCGTGGTGGGCGTGGTCCTGGAAGAGCTGAGGGAGGCCCATGCGCGGCCATGAAGTGGCGCTGATCGCCGGCATGACGGCCGTGACCTTCCTGGTCCGGTACGCGTTCTTCGCCCTGGGCGACCGGCTCGCCTTCCCGCCCCTGGCCCACCGGGCCCTGCGCTACGTGCCGGTGGCCGTGCTCACCGCCATCGTCGCGCCCATGGTCCTGCTCCCGGATGGCGCCCACTGGCAGCTCGACTGGCACAATGCCTGGCTGCTGGGGGCGCTGGTCACCGGACTGATCGCCTGGCGCTTCAACCACCTGCTGGCCTCCATCACGGGAGGCCTGCTGGTGTTCTTCCTCTACCGCTGGGTGGTCGGAGGCTAGGCCCCCAGGTAGGCCTTGCGGACCATGTCGTTGGCCTTGAGGTTCGGACCGGTGTCGGTGAGGACGATCTGCCCAGTCTGCAGGACGTACCCGCGATGGGCGATGGACAGGGCCATCAGGGCGTTCTGCTCCACCAGGAGGATGGTGGTGCCCCGGGCGTTCAGCTCCCGGATGATGTCGAAGATCTGGTCCACCAGGACCGGAGCAAGCCCCATGGAGGGCTCGTCCATGAGCAGGATCTTGGGGTTGGACATGAGCCCCCGGGCGGTGGCGAGCATCTGCTGCTCGCCCCCGGACAGGGTGCCGCCCTTCTGCTGGGCCCGCTCCTTCAGCCGAGGGAACAGGGTGAAGGCATTCTCCAGGTTCTCCTCGATCTGCTTCTTGTCATCCAGGATGTAGGCGCCCATCTCCAGGTTCTCGGTCACCGTCAGGTTGGGGAACACGCCCCGCCCCTCGGGAACCAACCCCAGACCCTGGTGGTGAACGATGTGCGGGGGGAGATGGTGGATCTCCTTGCCTTCCAGGGTCACCGATCCACTGCGGGGGTGTAGCAGTCCCGAGATGGAGCGGAGGGTGGTGGTCTTGCCTGCCCCGTTGGCGCCGATGAGGGCGACGATCTCGCCCTCTTCGACCTTGAGCGAGACCCCCATCAGTGCATGGATGTTGCCGTAGTAGGAGTGGACGTCTTTCAGTTCGAGAAGGCTCATGGGTTCCTCCTCAGGCCGTGTGGGAGGCTGCGGCGCCCTTGCCCAGGTAGGCTTCGATGACCTGGGGGTTGGAGGCGATGTCCGCCGGCTTGCCCTCGGCGATCTGTTCGCCGTGGTCCATGACGTAGATATGTTCGGAGATGTTCATGACCACCTTCATGTCGTGCTCGATGAGCAGGATCGTGATGCCGAGTTCGTCCCGGATCCGCCGGAAGAGGCGGAGGGCGTCTTCGCTCTCGGAGGGATTCATGCCTGCGGCGGGTTCGTCCAGGAGCAGCAGCCGGGGCTGGGAGGCCAGGGCCCGGGCGATCTCCACCCGGCGCTGGGCGCCGTAGGGGAGGTTGTGCGCCAGTTCATTGCCCACCCCCTTCAGGCCCACGTAGGCCATGAGCTCCTCGGCCCGGGCCTGGGTCTCGGCCTCCTCCTTCCGGAAGGAGGCCGTGCGGAACACGGCCTGGATCGGATTCTGCTTGAGCCGGGTGTAGGCGCCGACCATGATGTTCTCCACCACGGTCATGCCCCCGAACAGGCGGATGTTCTGGAAGGTGCGGGCCATCCGGAGGTCCGTGATCTGGTAGGGATGGAGCGTCTCGATGCGCTGGCCCTCGAATTCGATGGCGCCCTCGTCGCAGTGGTAGAGCCCCGAGATCGCGTTGAAGAAGGTGGTCTTCCCGGCGCCGTTGGGCCCGATGATGCTGAAGATCCGCCCCCGCTCGATGTTCACGGACATCTTGTTGACCGCGGTGAGCCCGCCGAAGCGCTTGGTGACATCCCGGGTGGTGAGAATGTGCTTGTCGTCAGCCACGCTAAACCCCTTTCTCGTCGAGGTCATTGCCTTCAGGGGCGCCTCCCAGTTCGCGCTTCCTCCGCGCGGCGGGGAGAAGCCCGGCGGGGCGGTAGATCATCATGATGACCAGGACGATCCCGAAGATCAGACGCTGGTACTTGGTCGGATCCAGCTGGTTGGAGAGGTTCTTCCAGTGGAAGCCGAGGAGCACCGCGTCGCTCTGCCGCAGTTGGGACAGGTAGAGGGAGAAGCTCTGGAGCACCTGGATGTTCAGCAGGGTGACCACAGTGGCGCCGACCACCACGCCGGTGATGCTACCGATCCCGCCCAGGATGACCATGGTGAGCACCCCCACGGACTGCAGGAAGGTGAAGGTCTCCGGGCTCACGAAGGTGCGGCTCGCGGCAAAGAGCACGCCCATGGCCCCCGCGAAGGAGGCGCCCACGGCAAAGGCGCCGAGCTTCAGCTTGTTGGCGTTGATGCCCATGGCGCCGGCCGAGAGCTCATCCTCCCGGATCGCGGTCCAGGCCCGGCCCACCTTGGAATCGTCCAGGCGGTAGGTGATCACGATGACCGCGACCACCACCAGCAGGGCGATCAGATAGAACAGGATGTTGTAGGCCTGGTTGTCCGTGACCCGATGACCGACCACGGGCTGGATGACCTGGTTGAACAGCTTCAGCACCCCCTCCGGCATGGTAGGCCGCTGGATGGGGGTGATGCCCTGGGGTCCGTTGGTGAAGTTCAGGGGCTTGTCCAGGTTGTTGGCCAGCTGGCGCACGATCTCGCCGAAGGCCAGGGTGATGACCGCCAGGTAGTCCCCCCGGACCCGGAGCACCGGCAGGCCCAGGATCAGGCCCAGGATGGCGGCGACGATCACGCCCAGGAAGATGAACAGGTAGAAGTAGTCCGGGGCCAGGAAGAAGGGGGTGTTCAGGGCCTTGGTGGTGACCGTGGAGTGGAGCAGGTAGGGCTGCTGGGACCCGAAGAAGGCCCAGAGGTAGGCGCCCACCGCGTAGAAGGCCATGTAGCCGAAGTTGAGCAGACCCGAAAAACCCACCACGATGTTGAGGCCCAGGGCCAGGGCGGAGAACACGGCGATCTGGAAGATGACTTCCAGATAGAACACGTTCCGGGCCCCCAGGATGGGCACCAGGACCACGGCGAGGAAGACCGCCAGACCCAGTTGGACGGCCCGGTTCATCTTGAGCCAGTAGATCGAACTGGCCGCGAACCCGAACACCAGGAAGCCGGGGATGGAGCGGGGGCTCAGGTAGACCAGGGCGAAGCCCAGGATGATGAGACCGATGCTCGCGAAGTAGGGCGTGCGGCCCCGATTGAGGAGGACCAGCAGGTCCTGGAAGCGGCTCTTGAGGGATTCTTTCATGGGAATCCTCCTACGCCTTCTGCGAGACTTGCTCGCCCAGCAGGCCATTGGGCCGGAACACGATCACCAGGATGAGGATGAGGAAGGCCACCATGTCCTTGTACTCGGCGCCGAAGGAGCCCATCGTGTAGGTGCCGAGGTAGGCCCCGGCGAAGCTCTCGATCATCCCGAGCACCATTCCGCCCAGCAGGGCGCCGGTCAGGTTCCCGATGCCTCCCAGCACGGCGGCGGCGAAGGCCTTGATGCCCGGCATGAACCCGACAAAGGGATCGATGCGGGTGAACTTGAGGGCGTAGAGGACCCCGGCGGCGCCACCCAGGGAGCCCCCCACCAGGAAGGTGAGCGAGATCATGGCGTTGACGTTGATGCCCATGAGGGCGGCGGTGTTCTTGTCCTGGGACACGGCCCGGATGGCCTTGCCGACCTTGGTGGAGCCCACCAGGTAGTTCAGCGCCACCAGCATGACCACCGCGGCCAGGATGACCACCACGGACTTGACCTGGATGTCGATGATCTTGGAGCCGATCCGGAAGAGGGTGATGCGCTCGTCGAAATTGCCGAAGGTGGGGATCACCCGGTAGAACTGGCCGCTGGTCATGCTTTCGACCAGCCGGATGATGTCCTGCAGGGCGAAGGACACGCCGATGGCCGAGATGAGCGCGATCAGGGTGGGGGAGCTGCGCAGGGGCCGGTAGGCCACCCGCTCGACGAGGACGGCCATGCCGCCCGAGGCGGCCATGCCGATGACCAGGGCGAGCCCCAGGTAGAGGAAGGACCCCATGGCTGAGGCTTTCGCCAGGACCCCGAGCCCGTTGAGGGCGATGAGCGACTCGACGCCGCAGAAGGCCCCGATGGCGAAGATCTCGCTGTGGGCGAAGTTGATGAACTGGAGGACGCCATAGACCATGGTGTAGCCCAGGGCGATGGCGGCATAGACGAAGCCGATGGTGACGCCGTCGATGAGCACCTGGGGCAGGCTGTTCAAGGTGTAGGTCAGGATGCCCACGCCCTGGGTGGCCTGAAGGACCTGGTCGGCTCCGGAACCCCGGAAGAGCAAGGCGAGGACCAGCATCACCGCTGAGCAGAGCAACCCTGCGCCCGTCACGAATATCGCCATCTGGCCGATCGGCATCAATATTTGGCGGAGGTTTACCGATCCCATGAAATGACGCATAGGGTCTCCTGAAAACCCCCCCTCCGGCGAGCCGGAGGGGGGGGGCGTTATATCCGACAGTCTACTTAGGAGGAGCGATGCTGAGGGTCTGGTCGATCTTGTTCGTGGCCCACGAGGCGGGATCCGGGGACGTGACCTGGATGACGAAATACTTGCCCGTGGTCGGGTCGCCCTTGGCATTGAAGGTGTAGGTGCCGGTGACGCCCTTGAAGTTCTGGAGGGCGCGCACGGCCTTGCCCACGTCGGCGCGGGCGGGCAGCTTGCCGCCATTGGCCGTGATGGCATTCTCGATGGCCTTCAGGAGGATGGCCGTGCAGTCGTAGGACTGGGCCGCGAAGGGCTGGGGATTGTTGTTGAACTTGGCCTTGAAGTCGGTCACGAACTTGGCGGCGTCGGGATAGACGCTGGCCGGCCCGGACACGGTGGAGAAGTAGGTGCCGGCACCCTGCATCAGCGCGTCCCCGGCGATCTTGGCGGCATCGGGGGAATCGAAGCCGTCATCGGACAGGCACATGCCCTTGAAGCCCTTCTGGCGGGCCTGCTTGTAGAGCACGGCCGCCTGGTCGAACATGCCGCCGAAGTAGATGCACTCGGGCTTGGCCGCGATGATGGGGGAGAGGATGGCGTCGAAATTGGCCTTTTCTTCGGTCCCGGCGAAGCCCACCACCTTCATGCCCTGGGTCTCGGCCTCCTTCTTGAAGTATTCGGCGATGCCCTGGCCGTAGGCGGTCTTGTCATGCAGCACATAGGCGGTCTTGATGCCCTTGCTCTTGGCGAACTGGGCACCCACCGCACCCTGCACGTCGTCGCGGCCGCAGACGCGGTTGATCTCGGCGTAGCCGCGCTCGGTCACCTTGGGGTTGGTGTTGGCGGGGGACACATTGCAGAGGTTGGCGGCGTGGTATTCCTCGGAGGAGGGGATCCGGACGCCGGAGTTGTAGTGGCCCACGACGCCGAGCACGGCCGGGTCGGAGACGATGTTCTTGGCGTTGGCCACGCCGGTGTCCGGGTTGCCCTGGTCATCAAAGGGGGCGAGTTCGACCTTGTAGCCCATCTTGGTGAGGGGGCCGCCCAGCTGGTCGATGGCGAGCTGGGTGCCGCTCTTGATGTCGCTGCCGATGACCGACATGGCGCCGGACAGCGGACTCTGGGTGGCGATCTTGATGGTCTTGTTTTCCTTGTCGCAACCTGCCGCCAGCAGGAGGACAAGCGTCGCAAGGGTCGGCGCGAAGAGGGAAAGAGGTTTACGCATGGACTTGCCTCCTGAGTGGATTGTGTGGGATGCCAGCGGCCCGAAGGTTCCGGTGGCGTTGACGAGAAAGTGAGATGTTCAGCTGAATTGAACCCGAAGGGCCTTGCTTATGCGGAAACCATACATGCCGAGAGCGTCGTAATCGGTTTACTACACACAGCTATCAAGAGAAAGGGATTTGTGACCGGATGACCTGGATTCGGGACAAAAGTACCGGGCGTGGCTTTCCGTACCTCAGCCATCCGTAGGCGAGGGTTCCGGCCAGGAGCAGCCATCCGACGGGCGATCGGGCCGCGATCCGGAGGTCCTGCCAGGAAGGAACCGCACCAAAGAGCAGGTTTGCCAGGAAGAACACCGCCCCGCCCTCCCTCCACCCGAGCACGGGATGTCCCCCCAGCCTCCACGCAAACAGGCCGTAGGCTGCGGCCAGCAGCAGGAGGGGGGCAACCCCGATGAAGAACGTGTTGTACCAGCGAAGATTCGAAAAGGCCACCGAGCCGAGCACCAGGCTTCCCCCCGCGCGCCGGGGAACCACGGTGAACCGGACGGGGCGGGCGTTGAGCAGCTTGCCCACCATCCAGTGGCAGAACTCGTGGCAGAGGGTGCCCGGGAGGACCAGCAGCGAGAACAGCCAGAAGGAGCGCCTGGCCTGGTTCATGAGCCAGAGCATCGCAGCGGTTCCAAGCAGGTAGGCGAGGGACCAGCCAGAAATCCCGGACCCCATTTCCCAGATTCGATTCATCGGAACGGGACCCTCCCACATCCCTTGGACTGGCTCATGAACCTGGCAGGGGGCGCCGGGCCAGCACCACCAGGTCCGATGACGCGGGGGACCAGGCTTCGCCGGTCATGGAGCCCAGGACTTCAGCGCACAGAAAACCGGCGTCCCGGAGCAGGGCTTCGACCTCGGCCCGGCGCCAGCCCCGAAGGGGAACATCGTGGGCGGCCGACACTTCGAGGGGGGAGGCACTGCCGGGCCGGAAGACCAGATGCGCCGGCGTGAAGGTGATGCGACCCCCGCCGTGATGGGTCATGAGCCGCAGGAAGACCTTGGTTTCGCCCTCCGCCTCGCCAGGGCGAAGGACCACCGGGAAGGTCCGCTCCCCGCAGTCCAGGATGCGGTCGTAATTGAGCAACTGAATGAGGAAGGGCGCTCCCGGGAGGAGGAGGCTGGCCAGGCCGGTGAAGAAGGCGCGGACCTCGGCCTCCTCACAGAGGTGCGGCAGAGTGTTCCCCAGGCAGATCGCCCCGCCCTGCCCCGCTTCGAGGACCCCCTTCAATTCCGTGAGCCCGGCCAGGAGGTACCGCCCCCCCGGATCGCTCCCCCGGGCGGAATCCACCTGGGAGGGCGAAGCATCCACGCCAGTGGCCTCGAAGCCCATGGAATTCAGGAATCGCGTGTGCTCGCCGCTGCCACAGCCCAGGTCGAGCACCCTGGGAGAGGGCGCCGGCGCCAGGGCGCGCTGGAGGAGCGGCGCCTCCCGCCGGAGGCGCTCGGGCCAGGCGATGAGGTCGCGGTAGGCGATGCGGCCGTAGGAATCAGGCTGGGGCTCCACACCTACCTCGGCCACAGCCAGCCGAACACCCCCGCGCTGAGCAGCCCGTAAATGAGGGCATCGGCCAAGTCCTTCAGGGCGCTGCCCCAGGGCTTGCCCATCCAGATGGCGTTGGGGATGGCGCCAAATCCATAGGCCACGAAGGAGACGGCCCCCGCAACGCGGAAGACCTGAAGGTAGTGGGTTCCGGGAGCAAGGGTTCGGCTGGTGAGGTAGGCAGCCACGATGGCCACAAGCACCGTGAAGGCGAACCACTTGGCCAGAAAGGCACCCATGGCAGGGGGGCCGCTGGGCGTGATCACGAGGAAGCCCACCGGACCGTCCTTGTACTTCTGCGCCATCTCCGGCTTCCCCATGTCCTTCATGTCAGCGCAGTGGGGCAGCACGTACTGACCTGGCGCCGGGGCCCCTTTGCGGACCGCGGCCCGCACCTCCTCCTCGTTGGGCAGCGCGTTGTAGTCCGAGGCGTGCCACTTCACCACCATGTGGATGAGGCTGCTGGCCGCGAAGACGCACATCGCGGACAGGAGGATGGGAAGCCAGAGTTGCGTGAGCGTGACGGGGATCATGGCGACTCCTTTTCAGTAGGGGTTTGGTTCAGGGGCCAGGGTAGGGTGGGTTTCCCGATAAACCCGGTCAAGGGGCCGTGGCAACTCCGGCTCAGTCCTTCCTGGGTTTGCGTGGCCCCGGCGCGGAGCGCTCCCCGGTGGCGGCGTCCACGGCGTCGATCCACCCGGCCCGGCTGCCCGGGAAGGCATCGGCGTAGGGCACGTAGGGCTTCAGGTCCAGCACCGGCGTGCCGTCCAGCAGGTCCACCCCGCGCAGATGCAGGACACGACCTTCGATGGAGACCAGTTCCACGGCCGATAGGCCGATGGCATTGGGACGGTGGGGGGATCGCGTGGCCAGCACCCCCCGTTTGCCGCGGGGTCCCCGCGGCGGCTGAACGCGGGGAGCCCAGCCCTCGCTGCGGTGGAAGGCGAAGATGAGCCAGATGCGCTGGAAACCCTCCAGGTCCTGCAGGACAGCTTCCGGCAGGGAGGCATCCAGCTCCAGCCTGCCTTCGGCCGGGCCCCCCCCCGCCGTGCCCTCCACCACCGTGGGCTGGTGGGGGGCGTCGATGCGCCGCGCATAGGGCGTGCGCACGAAGCCGATGGGCTGGTAGGTGAAGCCGGCGAGGTCCATGGGGGAAGGGTAGCGCCCTGGAGGCGATCCAAGGGATTTCGGCCGCGGGGAATACCGGCCCCAAACCCTTTCCCAAAGGATGGTCCGAACTCCTACCATGCGAGCATGACTCAAGACGATTCTGCCCCCCCGCGCCGGGTCCGCTACAAAGGCACGCACCCGCGGCGCTACGAGGAGAAGTACAAGGAACTCGCTCCGGCCCGGCACGCCGGCGAACTGGAGAAGGTCATGGCCCGGGGCCACACCCCGGCGGGGACCCATCGCCCGATCATGGTGGCGGAGATCCTGGAAGCGCTGAATCCGAGGCCGGGGGAACTGGCCCTGGACGCCACCCTGGGCTACGGGGGTCACGCCCGGGAACTCCTGCCGCGGCTGTTGCCCGGCGGGCGGCTCTTCGGCGTGGACGTGGACCCCCTGGAGCTGCCCCGGACCGAGGCCCGCCTGCGAAGCCTGGGTTTCGGGGAGGACGCGCTCGTCGTGCGCCGCATGAACTTCGCGGGGCTGCCCCGCCTGAAGGCGGAATCCGGCGGCTTCGACCTGGTGCTGGCGGATCTCGGGGTCTCCTCCATGCAGATCGACAATCCCGCCCGGGGCTTCACCTGGAAGGCCGAAGGCCCCCTGGACCTGCGGCTCAACCCCCAGCGCGGGCGCTCCGCCGCGGACCTGCTGGCCACCCTCGATGAAGGGTCCCTGGCGGAGCTGCTCCTGGAGAACTCGGACGAGCCCCACTCGGCGGCCATCGCGCGGGCGATCCACGGCCAGGCGATCCGGACCACCCGCCAACTGGCGGACTGCGTGCGGGCCGCCCTGCACGCCGAGCGACGCGATGCGGACGAGGCCAAGAAGGCCCTCCAGCGCACCTTTCAGGCCCTGCGCATCGCCGTGAACGACGAATTCACCGTGCTGGACCAGTTCCTCTCGCTGCTGCCGGACTGCCTGAACCCCGGGGGCCGCGTGGCCATCCTCACCTTCCACTCCGGCGAGGACCGCCGCGTGAAGAAGGCCTTCCAGCAGGGACTTCGGGATGGGATCTATGCCGAGGTGGTGCCGGAACCCATCCGGGCCTCCCCGGAGGAACGGCGATCCAATCCCCGCTCCACCAGCGCGAAGCTGCGCTGGGCTCGGGTTCCCGCAGGCTGAACCCTTCCCTCACGATGCGGTCGGAAGTGTCCGGCGAGCACTGACCAGGTTCCGGGGGACGGGGGCGCCCACCGAAAATCGGGCTCAACCCGCCCGAACCCGGAAGCGTATGCTTCCTGGACCCCCCTGAGCCCGGAGAGCGGCATGCGAATTCCTCCCTTCATGACATTTGCAGTGATCCTGTCGGTTTCCCTCTGTGCCGTGGCGCAGATCGATGCCCGGCTGATGCGCTATCCCGACGTGTCGGCCACCCAGATCGCCTTCACCTACGCCAATGACATCTGGCTCGTCCCCAAAGCCGGGGGGGTGGCCCAGCGACTGTCCACGCCCAAGGGGGAGGAATCCTTCGCCCGCTTCTCTCCCGATGGGAAGGAGCTGGCCTTCAGCGGCGATTACGACGGCAACCTGGACATCTACGTCCTGCCCGTGACGGGCGGCGTCCCCACCCGGGTCACCCACCACCCGATGGCCAACCGCATGGTGGACTGGACCCCCGACGGGAAGTCGCTGCTCTTTGCCTCCGGCATGGCGTCCGGCAAGAACCGGTTCAACAAGCTGTTCCGTGTTCCCAAGGGGGGCGGCCTCCCCGAGGCCCTGCCCTTGCCCTACGCGGAGTTCGGGGCCCTTTCTCCGGACGGCCGCATCCTCGCCTACCAGCCCATCAGCCGGGAGTTCCGGACCTGGAAGCGGTACCGAGGGGGCATGGCCTCGGAGATCTGGTTCTTCGACCTGGAGAAGGGGACCGCGAGCCGTCTGCCCAGCGCCGAGGGATCCAATGATTCCATGCCCATGTGGTACGGCGGGAAGGTCTACTTCCTCTCGGACCGGGATGGGGTGAAGCGAAGCAACATCTGGTCCTACGACCTGGCCAGCGGGGCCTTCAGGCAGATCACCTTCTTCAAGGAGTTCGACGCCCACTTCCCCGCCATCGGCCCCGCCGACATCGTGCTCGAGGCCGGCGGCCACCTGTACCGCATCGAGCTGCCCGCCGAGAAGGTGGTGGAGGTGAAGGTGGAAGTGGTGACCGACCGGGCCACCCTGAAGCCCCGGGAGGAGAACGCCAGCAAACTGATCAGGAATGCCGACCTCTCTCCCCAGGGCAAGCGGGCCGTCTTCGAGGCGCGGGGGGAGCTCTTCTCCGTACCCGCGGAAAAGGGCTATGTCCTCAACCTGACCCGGACCCCGGGTGCCGCTGAACGGTTCCCTGCCCTGTCTCCGGACGGGAAGCAGGTGGCCTACTTCAGCGACCGCAGCGGCGAGTACGAGTTGTGCGTGAGGCCCGCGGACGGCTCCGGTGAGGAACGGCAGGTCACCCACCTGGGACCGGGATTCCGCTACCACATCAGCTGGTCCCCCGATGGCAAGCAGGCCGTCTTCGCCGATCAGGCCATGCGCATCAGCCTCTGCGACCTGGAGACTGGCCAGGTCCGGGAGGTGGACCGGGGCCTGCACCTCTTCGAAGGGGCCCTGGAGGAGTTCCGCGCCAGCTGGTCACCGGACAGCCGCTGGTTCGCCTACTCCCGGGACACCGCCAACCGGAACAGCGTGATCGCCCTCTACGACACGACGTCCCACCAGCACCATGACCTGACCTCCCCCTTCTTCGACGCCGGCTCCCCTGTCTTCGATCCCGAAGGAAAGTACCTGTTCCTCACCACTGGCCAGCAGTTCAGCCCCACCTACAGCGACCTCGACAATACCTGGATCTATGCGGCCACCACCCGTCTCGCCGCACTCCCCCTGCGGAAGGATGGCGCGTCTCCGCTGGCTCCCCGCAACGATGCGGATGCCGCCAAGGACGAGAAGGCGAAGGCCGAGAAGAAGGCCGAAGGCGAGAAAAAGGAAGGCGGTGAAAAGCAGGAGGCCAGGCCCGTCGAGATCGACCTAGACGGGATCGAGGCCCGCATGGTGCTGCTGCCCCCCGCAGCTGGCTACTACATGGACCTGGCCGCCGCCAAGGGGAAGCTGGCCTACCGCCGGGCCGCTCAGCTGAACCGCGATGGCGAGACCAAGGCCACCCTCTATGTCTATGACTTCGAGGAGCGGGAGGAGAAGGCCGTCCTGGCGGATCTGGATGGCGCCCTCCTCAGCGGGGACGGGAACAAAGTACTCGTGAACCGGAAGCTCGACTTCGCCCTCATCGACCTCAAGCCCGACCAGAAATTCGACAAGAAGCTGCCCACGGGCGAGCTGATGATGACCGTGGATCCACCGGCGGAATGGCAGCAGATCTACAACGATGCCTGGCGCCTGGAGCGGGACATGTTCTATGACCCCGGCATGCACGGCGTGGACTGGAAGGCCATGAGGGCCCGCTACGGCAAGCTGCTCAAGGACTGCGTCACCCGCGAGGACGTGAACTTCGTCATCGGTGAGCTCATCGCTGAGCTGAACTCCTCCCACACCTACCGCAGCGGCGGCGACCTGGAGGTGCCCTTGAAGGGGGCCACCGGCCTGCTGGGGGCGGACTTCTCCCTGGACCACGGCGCCTTCCGCATCAAAACCATCCTGCGCGGGGCCGTGTGGGATGCCCAGGCCAGGGCCCCCCTGGCCCAGCCTGGACTGAGGGTGAAGGAGGGCGACTACCTCCTCGCGGTGAACCGCATCCCCCTCGACACCCGCCAGGACCCCTGGGCCGCCTTCCAGGGACTGGCCGGCAAGACCGTCCTCCTCCTCACGGTCAATGACAAGCCCACCCTGGAGGGTGCCTGGGATGTCCTCGTGGACACCGTGCCCAGCGAGTACCCGCTCCGCTATGCGGCCTGGGTCGAGGCCAAGCGGGCCTATGTGGCGAAGGCCACCCAGGGTCGCATCGGGTATGTCTACGTGCCGGACACGGGCCTCGCGGGACAAACGGATCTGGTCCGCCAGTTCCGCGGCCAGTGGGACAAGGCCGGCCTGATCATCGATGAACGCTTCAACAGCGGCGGCCAGATCCCCGACCGCTTCGTCGAGCTGCTCGGGCGGAAGACCCTCAACTACTATGGGGTGCGTGACGGCCAGGACTGGCAGTGGCCCGCCATCGCCCATGACGGTCCCATGGCCATGCTCATCAATGGCTGGAGCGGCTCCGGCGGGGACTGCTTCCCCTTCCTCTTCAAGCAGGCGGGCCTGGGACCGCTCATCGGCCAGCGCACCTGGGGCGGCCTCATCGGCATCAGCGGGGCGCCCCCCTTTGTTGATGGGGGCAGCGTGACGGTGCCCACCTTCGGCATCTACTCCAAGGAGGGCCAGTGGATCGTCGAGGGCCACGGCGTGGACCCCGACATCGAGGTGCTGGACGATCCCGCCCTCCTCGCCCAGGGCAAGGACCCCCAGCTGGACCGGGCCATCCAGGAGGTGGAGGCTGCCCTCAAGCGGCATCCCGTGGTGGCCACCCCCAAGCCCGCCTACCCCAACCGTTCGGGGTACTGACATGAAGTCCTTGCGGTTCCTGTCGCTCGTCCTGCCGATGCTGTTGGCGGGACTCCTTTGGGCGCAGACACCCGTCGACGGGGATTTTCTCCTCCGGGACTTCCACTTCAAGTCGGGGGAAGTCGCAGCGGAATTGAGGATCCACTACAGGACCTATGGTTCCCCCCGGCGGGACGCATCGGGGCAGGTGCGGAACGCCGTGCTCGTCCTCCACGGCACCACCGGCAGCGGAGCCCAGTTCGTCCGGCCCGAGTTCTCGGGCTGCCTCTTCGGCCCAGGCCAGCCCCTGGACGCCGACCACTATTTCCTCGTCCTGCCCGATGGGATCGGCCACGGGCACTCCAGCAAGCCCAGCGACGGCCTCCACGCCCGGTTCCCCCGCTACGGCTACCTCGACATGGTCGAGGCCCAGCGCCGCCTCCTTGCCGAAGCCTTTGGCGTGACCCACCTCCGGCTGGTCATGGGCACCTCCATGGGCGGCATGCACACCTGGCTGTGGGGCCAACTCCACCCGGACATGATGGACGCCCTGATGCCCCTGGCCAGCCTGCCCACCCAGATCGCCGGGCGGAACCGCGTCTGGCGCCGCACCATCATCGATGCGATCCGGCACGATCCCCAGTGGGCGGGCGGCGACTATGCCGCCCAGCCCCCCTCCCTGCGGACCGCCGCCCAGGTGCTCTACTTCATGGGAAGCAACCCCCTCCTGCGCCAGGAGGAGTCCCCTACCCTGGCCAAGGCGGATGCCAACCTCGACCGGTTCGTGGACGCTTATGTAAAGACCGCCGATGTCAACGACGTGCTGTATGCCGTGGAGGCCTCCTGGGACTACGATCCAGGGCCCGGGCTCGGGCGCATCCGGGCTCCCCTCCTGGCCGTGAATTCGGCGGACGACCTCATCAATCCACCCGAGCTGGGCATCCTGGAACGGGAGATCAGGCGGGTACCCGGTGGCAGGGCCGTGCTGCTGCCCCTGAGCCCCCAGACCCGCGGCCACGGCAGCCACACCCTGGCCGCACTCTGGAGCCGGGACCTGGCGGGGCTGCTAAAGCAGTCCGAGCCGCGTTAAGAGCTTTAGAGATTTTCCTTGAAGAAGTCCTTCATGTGCTGCCAGCTGCGGCGCTGGGCGGTCTCGTTGTAGGCCGCGCCCTTGCTGTTGTCGTTCCCCGCCTCCTTCTGGGTGAAAGCGTGAACGGCGCCGCTGTAGGCCACGAAGACATAGTCGGCCTTGGCCTTCCGCATCTCGTCCTGGAAGGCGGCCACATCCTTGGCGGGCACGAAGGGATCGTCGGCCCCGTGGCAGACCAGCACCTTGGCCGAGACGGGGCCCGGCACGAAGCCCGCGGGCACATCCAGGCCGCCGTGGAAGGAGACCACGGCCTTCACGGGCAAGCCGGCACGGGCGGCCTCCAGGGCGCCGGTGCCCCCGAAGCAGAAACCGATGACCGCGATGCGGTTTCCGTCGACGCCCTTCTGCGCCTTGAGGGTCTCAAGGGCCGCGGCGATGCGGCGCCGGTAGAGGGCCCGGTCCCCCTTGTAGGTCATGGCCAGCTTGCCTGCCTCGCCGGTGTCCTTGGGATGCACCCCTTCGCCGTAGATGTCGGCCGCCAGGGCCACGTAGCCCAGGCGGGCCAGCTCATCCGAGACATGCCGCTCGTGATCCGTGAGGCCCATCCACTGATGGACCACCACCACGCCCGGCACCTTGCCCTGAACGGTGGCGGGCCGGGCCACGTAGCCCGCGAGCTTCGTGGCGCCATCGGCGTAAGTCAGGGGCTGACCGGCGAGCATGGGGAGGGCGGCGAGGGAAAGGGCGAGGGCGGCGGCGCGCATGGGACCTCCTGGATGGGAATCCGATCCTATAGCTGTTCCAACTCGAATTCCAGTCCCTTGTCAGCGCCCGGTGCTGCCGTAGCCCCCGCCGCCCCGTTCCGTGTCGCCCAGGGCCTCCGGGCTGGGCTCGGGAACCCAGGTCCAGCTTTCCACGGAGGCCACGAGGAGCTGGGCGACGCGCTCGCCCCGGCGCAGCCCGAAGGGGGTTTCGCCATGGTTGATGAGCAAGACCTGCACCTCGCCCCGGTAGTCGGCATCGATGGTGCCGGGGGCATTGAGCACCGTGAGGCCATGGCGCAGGGCCAGGCCCGAGCGGGGGCGCACCTGCCCCTCGAAGCCCCGCGGCAGGGCCAGCACCAGGCCCGTGGGCACCAGCCGGCGCTGACCGGGGGCGATCTCCCAGGTCTCGCCCTCGGGGATGGCCGCCCGCAGGTCCATGCCCGCGGCGTGGGGCGTGGCGGCGGCGGGGAGGTCGAGGCCCAGGCCGTGGGGAAGCTGGTGGACGGGGATGCGCATCTGAAAAGAGTCGACGGAAGGACCTGGCGGCGCAAAGGAAAATCGCACGACTCAAGGGCCCCCGGCCTGCCTACACTCGAGCTTCCGCCCATGGACATCCAGGGCATCCATCCAGGGGGGTGACATGGCGCGCCGTGCCCGCAGCTGGCTCAGGCCGCTCCTGGCCACGACCTGCCTGGCGGTGGCCTGCCTGGCCTGCAAGCAGGAGGATCCGCAGATCCGCGCCCTGACGAAGCGGGCGGCCGAAGCCGATGAGGCGGCTCAGGAACTCCGGGAGGCCTGGAGTGCCCAGTTCCAGCGGCTCAGCCTGGCCGGGGTCAAGGGTATCCGGATCGACGCCGGGCCCATGGCACTGACGGAGAACCAGAAACGGGCCCTGGAGGCGCGGGTCAGACTCGAGAAGGACACGTCCCGCCGGGGCCTTCTCGTGGAGATCCTGGGCAAAGACGGGGAACTTCAGGCCCTGGAGGCCCGGTTGCGGGGTCTCAGGGCCGACCTTCCCATTCCCGAGATTGCGGCACCCAACGACAGCCACTACGGGTTGGCCCTGCGCTTCCTCAAGGGCCGCGGCCTGACGGACGCCCAGGCCCGGCTCGCCATCAGCCGCGTGGTCCTCGCGGAACGCCTCGCCCCGGGTTTCGAGGTCTACCACTTCTACAGCGACGGCAGGTACGGCACCTGGGTCTCCCAGGGCGGGGCCGCGGTCTCCCCTTGGGAGCTCGACGGCCGGCCCCCCAGCCCCTTGGCCCGCGAGCGGGACGAGGCCGTGGCCCATGGGCAGCGCCTCCAGCGGGAGCTGCGGACCCTGGGCGACCAGAAACAGCGCATCGAGGGTGAGATCGCCGCCATTCAGGCGGAACGGAGGCGCTTCCTCGAAGGCCGCGACCAGCTCCAGGGGGAGAACGAGGCGCAGCTGGCCAGGCTCCACTCCCTGCACTATCTGGTCGGGGTGCGGGAGACCCTGGAGAAGGAAGGCATCATCGAGGTTCCCCTGTTCGGCAGGGACCAGTCGGGCCGGAACTGGAAGGATGCGGTCTTCACCCGCAACCTGGACCTCCGCGCCGGCGCCAGCCTGGTCATCAGGGCCCGGGACCTGGGTCTGAGCCAGATCGACAAGGTGAGCCTGGTCCCCGGGTCCTACCTCCCGGGTGAGCACTACCAGCTGACCATCAGCGCCGATCGGCAGACCGCCATCGTGGAACTGCTCACGATGCAGCGGTTCAAGAACGACAAGGTGGTCTTCGCCGTCACGGAGTGAGCCGACCCCACCCGGGCAGCTGTTAGCATGAGGGTTTGCAAGCTTTGTCAATCGGCAGCTGGCCCGGAACGGGATTGGCTGTGCAACTCCCCTGGAAGTTCGGTTCCCGGAACCGGGCGCCCTCAGGGCCATCGCCGGATCCACCATGCCCTCCATCCTCGGCCACACACTGGCAGGCCTGTCCATCAGTGCGGCCTGCACCCAGGGGCGCCCCCCGAGGCGGATCTGGGTCCTGGCCGTGGCCTGCGCGGTGGCCCCGGATCTGGACTGGTTCACCGGGCTGTTCGGGATCCAGGATGGGCACAGCCTCTCCCACCGGGGCATGAGCCATTCCCTGCTGGCCGCGCTGCTCATCGCCGCACTGGCCATGCTGATCGGATTCCGGTCCCAGCTCCGGAGTCCCCGCCACTGGGCCTGCATGCTTTCGGCCGCCTTTTCCCACGGCCTGCTGGACGCCTGCACCTTCGGCGGAACAGGCGTGGCGTTCCTGGAACCTTTTTCCAAGGCCCGGTTCGTCTGCCTCTGGCAGCCCATCTTCGTGTCTCCGATCCCCATGTCCGGCAGGCTCCTCGATTGGCTGCTGTTCTCCCTGGGCACCGAGATCCTTTGGATCGGCCTGCCGGCCTGCCTCGTGTTCATCGCCCCCCGGGCCATCGAGTGGTTCCGGCTGCGGGGGAAGCGGTCCGAAGAAACGCCCTGAGGGCTTCCCCGGGTCTGGTGGTCGCCCACCCGGGCCTGGCGCCTCAGCTCCCCTTGACCAGCTGCCCGCAGGCCCCCTGGACATCCCGTCCCCGGCTCCGGCGGACGGTGACGAAGCAGCCCCGGACCTTCAGCCACTCGGCGAACTGCTGCACGCGCGCCTCGCCGGGCTGGCGGAAGGGGCTGGCGGCGTGCTCGTTCATGGGGATGAGGTTCAGGTTGTGGGCCCGGCGCAGGTCCCCCAGCCAGGCCGCCAGCCGGTCGGCGTCGGCCTCGGTGTCGTTCTCGCCCGCCAGGAGCACGTACTCGAAACAGAACTTCTCGCCCCGCTTCAGGCCCCAGTCGTCCAGCGCACGGCGGAGCCGCGCCAGGTTCCAGACCCGGTTCACGGGCATGGTGCGGTTCCTCGCCGCGTCCGTCGTGGCGTTGAGGCTGAGGGCCAGCAGGGGGCGGGGTTCCAGCTTCGAGAGCCGCTCGATGCCGCTCACCAGGCCCGAGGTGCTCACGGTGATGCGCCCCTTCCCCAGGCCCAGGCCCGCCGGGTGGCACAGGAGGCGGATGGCCCGGTGCAGGTGATCGAGGTTGTGCAGGGGCTCGCCCATGCCCATGAAGACAAGCGTCAGCTCGTGCCCGCGAGCAGGCCCAAGCCCGGCCATGAGGGTCAGCACCTGGCCCAGGATCTCGCCGGCTTGCAGGTTGCGGAGGATGCCCATACTGCCCGTGGCGCAGAAGGTGCAACCCATGGCGCAGCCCACCTGGCTGGAGAGGCAGTAGGTCACCCTCGGATTCCGCACGGGCCTCGGCATGTGGACCGCCTCGATGCGCCTCCCGTCCGCCAGCTCCAGGACCAGCTTCGTGGCCCCATCGGACGAGGGCTGGCCGTCGACGAGGGCGGGCAGCCGAAGATCGGCCACCCCTTCCAGCCAGCGGCGGATCGCAGGACCCAGGTCCGGGGCGCCGTCCTTCCAGGTCCAGGGGCGGTGCAGGCGCTTGAAGGTCTCCAGGGCGCTGCCGGGGCAGCCGAGTTCCGCCAGATCCTCGGGAAGGAGCGACCAGGCACACGGGCGTCCCTCCCGCTCGGGAGCGGGGCGATCCCAGGGCTGGATCGGGGCCTCCGCCATGAGGCCCGCTCAGGCCCTGGCCGCGAGGACCGCGTGCTCGGCCTGGAAGGCTTCGGTGGTTCCCGCTCGCCAGCCCTTCCTGGGCAGTCGCCAGCCGTTCTCCACCTTCTCCCAGCCGAGGTGCGCGTAGTAGTCCTTGGCGAGGGGCGAGGCCTGCAGGATCCACTCGATGCCTGCGCCTAGCCCCTGGGCCAGGTCCAGCAGACGCAGGCCCACCCCACCCTTCTGGAAGTCCGGGTGGATGGCCAGGTCGCAGACGTAGCCGTCGTAGGCGAAGTCGGTCCAGCCCCGCAGGAGCCCCACCAGGCGGTCGCCGGCGTAGGCGGAGATCACCACGTTCGAACCCTCGAACATGCGGCGGATGCGCTCGGGGTCATGGATGGGCCGCCGCAGGGGCGAGGCGGCGTAGAGGGCCCGGATCGCCTCCACGTCGGGCCGACGGTCCAGGTGGAAGCTCAAGTCACCGTTCATGCGGAGTCCTCCGGGAGGTTCTGCCGGGAAAGACCTCAGGCCACCAGGTCCTGGGGACGGATGTCGCAGCCGCGCCGGGTGCCCAGGGCGCTGACGCCGAGCTGGGCAGGATCCAGCAGATTTTGGGCGACGCGCATGAGATCCCCCGGTGTCACCGCTTCGATCTCTTCCATCTGCTGATCGAGGCTGCGGAGCTCATTGGTATGGATGGCCTGGTGGGCGAGACTGAACATGCGGCTGCTGCTGCTCTCCTGGCTGAACACGAGGCTGGTGCGCGCCTGGAGCTTGGCCCGCACCAACTCGTCGCTCTCCACGCCCTTCGCTCGGATCCGCGCGCACTCGGCCATGGTGCGGCTCACCAGCTCCCGCAGCTGGGCCGGGGCGCAGCTGGCGCTGATCTGCAGGGCGCCGGTGTCGGCGTAGGGGCTGAGGTAGCTGCCCACCTGGTAGCAGAGCCCCCGCCGCTCCCGCAGTTCCATGAAGAGCCGCGAGGCCATGCCGCCGCCGAGCACATGGCTCAGGAGGTGCGCTGCGGCGCGATCCGGCGAATGATGACCCGGCGCGGGGAAGCCCATCACGAGGTTGGCCTGCTGGAGGTCCTTGCGAGGCACGTTGAGCAGGAAGGGCCGCGTCCGCGCGGCGACACCAGGCGTCTGGACGAGGCCCCGGGGCAGGCGATCCAGAATGGGCTGCAGGAGCGCCAGGAAGGGCTCCGGGTCGATGGCGCCGGCGGCGGCCACCACCAGGTTCGGGGCCCGGTAGGTGTGGTCGAAGAAGGCACGGGCTTCGGTGGGGCCGTAGGTGGAGACCTGCTGGGGGCGACCCAGGATGGGATGGGCCAGGGGCGTGCCTGCCCAGAAGCCGCCGTAGAACATCTCGCTCACCCAGTCGTCCGCCTGGTCCTCGCTCTGGGCGATCTCCTCCAGGATGACGCCCCGTTCGCGGACCAGCTCCTCGGCGTCGAAGCGCGGCGCGGTCACCAGCTCGCCCAGGAGGTGCACCAGCTCCGGGAGCTGGTCGGCCAGCACCTTCCCGTAGAAGCAGGCCACCTCCTTGCCCGTGAAGGCGTCCACATGGCCCCCCAGGCGGTCCGTGGCTTCCGCCAGTTCGTCGGGCGTGGGGTAGGCCTCCGTGCCCTTGAAGACTGTATGTTCCAGGAAGTGGGCCAGCCCCTCCTCCGCCGGCCCCTCGTGCCGGGACCCCCGCCGCACCCAGAACCCCACCGCGCAGCTCCGCACGTGAGGCAGCGGCTCGATGAGGATCTCGGTGCCCGCGGGCGTGACGGTGCGGAAGGGGGGCTGCGACATCCCCACAGTCTAGCGCCCCTACCCCTCCGCCTCGCTGCCGGCCAGCCCGATGGGCGTCCGCTGGAGCTTCCAGCCGGCCAGGGCCCAGCAGAGGGCACCGAAGGCGAGCAGGATGAGGATCGCCAAGGCTGGATGGGTGGTGACCTGCTCCTGGGCCAGCAGCTGGTTGGCCTGGACCTCGGCGGCCCTGCTGCCGGCCAGGCTTTCGATGTAGTGGGTGAAGGTGAGGCGCTGGAGGGAGGGAGGCAGAACCCGCACCAGGGGTTCCCAGAGGAAGAAGTAGAGGGCCCCCCAGAGGGTGCCCCGTTTGAAGAGGAGTCCCACGAGGGTCATCAGGGCCAACTCCCCCCACCAGGCGCCCACCAGGGCCACCATCCGGCCCGGCAGCAGGGCCGGGTCGCCCCCGAGGACCTGGAGACCCAGGACGCCGACGCCGAGCCAGAGGGCGCCCCAGGCCAACCAGGGCAGCCCCTTGCCCAGGGGCAGGGCCCAGGCCGGGGCGGGGCGGACCAGCAGCAGCGGCAGGGTGCGCTGCTCCAGGTCCTCCCGGATGCCCGCCGGGGCCGCCACCAGGGCCATGATGGGCAGCATCATCTTCACGAGCACCTCATGGAAGACCTTGACCGCCTCCGCGGGGCTGGCCTCTCCGCCCCTGATCCGGACCAGGGTCAAGATGAGGAGGCTGAGCCCCACGGGCACCACCACCAGGCCGGCCAGCACCCAGCCCCGGCCCTGAAGCACGCGGGGGGCATAGCCCCGCGCGGTGGCGCGGATCGTCGCCAGGGGGGAAGGCGCGGCGCTCATGCGTGATCTTTCGTCAAGTACTGGAAGACGGCATCCAGATTGAGGTCCAGGGGATCCATGGCGCGGAGGGGGAGCTCACCCGCCACCACCGCCCTCTGGAGGCGGGGCAGGATGTCCCGTGGCGAGCGCACGGAGATGACCACGGCCCGTTCCTCGATCCGCAGGGCGGCCAGCTCGGGCTGCTCCACGGCCCAGCGCGCCAGGGCCTGGGCCTCCCCGGACAGGCGCAGCTCCACCGGGTGGCGATCCAGCAGCTGGCGGATCTCCGACACCGAGCCCTCCGCCAGGAGGCGGCCCCGGAACAGCAGGAGGATGCGGTCCGTGAGCTGGGCGATCTCCCCCAGGATGTGGCTCGACACCAGGATGCGGGTGCCCCTCCCGGCCAGGTCCCGCAGCAGGGCCATGAGCGTGAGGCGGGCCTCGGGATCCAGGCCGTTGAAAGGCTCGTCGAGGATGAGCAGCTCCGGCTCGTGCAACAGGGACTGGGCCAGTCGGATGCGCTGCCGCATGCCCTTGGACATCCGCCCGAAGGGGAGGTGGCCCCGGTCCGCCATGCCCACGACCTCGAGGACCCTGCCCTCGGCCGCCTTCAGGCCCTGGCCGGACAAGCCTGAAAGTTCACCCATCATGCGCAGCCACCGATCGGCGCGCAGGCCCGCGGGCAGCCGGTCCCCCTCGGGCACCAGGCCCAGCCGCGCCAGCACCGAGGGATTGCGGAAGGGGGCCTGGCCGAAGACCCTCACCTCCCCGCCGGAAGGGGGCAGCAGGCCCGAGAGCAGCTGCAGCAGCGAGGACTTCCCAGCCCCGTTCGGTCCCAGCAGCCCCGTGATGCCACCGCCATCGGGCAGCTCGAAGGAGGTGGGGCTCAGACCCAGGATGGGGCCGTAGCGGAGGGAGGCGCGGTCCAGGGCGATCATCATCAGATCACCGTCTCGGAGGGTCGGGTCCGCCGGGCGGCCACATAGGTCCAGAGGCCGAGATGGAAGGCCGTGCCAAGGATCGCCGGCAGCCAGGGCACCAGGGGGCGTTCGACCCCCATGAAGAGCTGGGGCCAGGCCTCCGCCAGCACGATGGGGTTGCAGGCCTGCACCGAGGCGTTTCCGGTCAGCCCATGGACCATGGAGGCCAGGGTTCCGGTGCCCAGGACCAGACCCAGCACCCAGCCGATGCCGGCCCGGGGCGTGCCGGCCAGGCTGGAGGCACCCACGGCCAGAGCGCCCATGAGGACCGAACTGAGGGCCATGGCGGGGAGCAGCCGGAGGGGGGTCGTGACCCAGACGGGGCCGCCCGTCCCCGCCAGCATCAGGGACATCAGCCAGGGCAGGAGCGCGAAGGGCAGCAGGATGGCGAAGGGCAGGGCGGAGGCGAAGCCGAGCTTGGCGAGGAGGTAGTCCCTGGGCACCACGGGGTGGGCGTACATCAGGGGGCGGACCCGGTAGAGCGTGTCCCGGGCCACGAGCCCGCCGCCCACCAGGGCCACCAGGAACCAGAGCAGGTAGCCGGCGGGGTTCAGCAGGTCCGCCTGGAAATCCGCTCCCTGGGTGAGGACGCTCCTCGCGAAGTCCTGCACGGGCCGGAAGGTCTGGTTCGTCTGGAGCAGGTGATCCACGTAGATGCGCCCCACCTTCCAGAGCAGCATCAACAAGAAGGCGAAGCCGAAGAAGCGGCCGATCTTCTGCCGCAGGAGCCGGGCGAGGTCGAAGCGCATGAGCACCAGGGCCGGGGGCTGGCCCTGGTGGAGGTCGGGCGGGGGGGGGAGCGTGGGGGCGTAAATGGGCATCTCAGCACTCCTCCCGGGCCGCCACGGCATCCCCGTGCAGGGCCCGCAGGAGCACCTCGTCGAGGCGGTCATGCCGGGGCGTGACCTGCACCAGGGTGGCGCCCTGGGCCTCGGCCCAGCGGAAGATCCCCGCGGGATCCGCCTCGCCCAGCTCCAGATCGTAGAGCCCGTTCCGCGCCTCCAGGACGGTGCCCAGGCCCGCGAGGGCGGCCTCCTGGGCCCCGTCCAGGGGATCCAGGAAGCGGAGCTCCACGCGCTTCGCGAGGGCCCGGCGTAGCCCGGCCATGGAGCCCGCCGCCTTGATCTGGCCCTGGTCCAGGATCACCAGCTGGTCCGCCACCCGCTCCACATCCCCCAGCAGGTGGGAGGCCAGGATGACGCCGGTGTCCAGTTCGGCGTGCACGCGCAGCACCAGGTCCAGCATGCGCCGCCGCCCGTCGGGATCGAGGCCGTTGGTGGGCTCGTCCAGGAAGATCAGGTCGGGGCTGTGGACCAGGGCCTGGGCCAGCTTCACCCGCTGCCGCATGCCCGTGGAGTAGCCGCTGACGGGGCGGTAGCGCGATTCATCCAGGCCTACGAAGTAGAGCACCTCATGGGCCCGGTCCCGGGCGGCCTCCGGAGCCAGGCCGCTCAGTTCGCCCCAGAAGGCCACCTGTTCGTAGGCCGACGCGTCCTCGATGAGGGCGTCGTACTCGGGCATGTAGCCGATCCGGGCACGCAGCCTCGCGGATCCGGCCGTCCCCAGGGGCACTCCCAGGACGGTGCCCGAGCCCCCGGAAGGGGGCAGGAGGCCCAGCAGGGCCTTGAGCAGGGTGGACTTCCCGGCGCCGTTGGGCCCCAGCAGGCCCACGATGCCCCGCTCGAGGGAGAGGGTCAGGCCCTTCAGGGCCGGTGCCGCCATCGCGGTGTAGCGCACTTCCAGGTTCTCGAAGGCGATCAACGGGGTCTCCAAGCGGATGGGTTCGATCTCTGGGTCGAAGGCGGCTACGAGACGAACCCCGTTCGGCTTAGGCACCATCCTCCCACCTCTCCGGCGGTTGTGCATGGGCTCCCGGGCCCGGCTTCGGGCTGAACCGGGGGCACTTGCCCGAAAGCGCGGCATCCATCGGAGAATGGGCCCATGAGCATGAAGCACGAGCGAAGAGCCACTTTGGCAAAGCCGAAGCCCGAAGGGCGCGGCACAGGGAGGCTCCGCCTCGGCAAGCGGAGCGCGCCGGAGCACGCGCAGCATGCGATAGGCGGAGGTGCCGCGTGAGCTTCGCCCATCTCCACCTGCACACCGAGCACTCCCTTCTGGACGGGCTCACCCGGATTCCGGAGCTGGTGAAGAAGTGCCGCGCCTCGGGGATGCCCGCCGTGGCGGTCACGGACCACGGGAACATGTTCGGGATGATGAAGCTCTTCGACGCCTGCGAGAAGACCAAGGACGCGGAGGGGAACTGGGCCGTGAAGCCGATCCTGGGCTGCGAGGTCTACGTGGCGCCCAAGACCCGCTTCGACAAGAAACTCGAGGCGAAGAACACCACCGGCGAAGAGGGCCTGGAGGACTGCGTGGATCCCAGCGGTTCCCGGGATGCCGGCTACCACCTGGTGCTGCTGGCGAAGAATTCCGTGGGGTTCACGAACCTCTCCAAGCTGGTATCGGCGGGCTTCACCGAGGGTTTCTACTACAAGCCGCGGGTGGACAAGGACCTCCTCCGCCAGCACAGCGAAGGGCTCATTGCCATGTCCGCCTGCCTGGGCGGCGAGGTCCAGGCCCGCATCCTCCAGAACCGCCTGGACCAGGCGGAGCGCGTGTCCCGGGACTTCCGGGACATCTTCGGCGAGGACTTCTACCTGGAGATCCAGGATCAGGGCTTCGACAAGGAGAAGGAGATCATCCCCTTCCAGATGGACCTGGCGAAGAAGCTCGGCATCCCCCTGGTGGCCACCAACGATGCCCACTACCTCAACCACGAGGACGCCGACCTGCACGACACGCTGCTGTGCATCGGCACGAAGACCACCAAGGCCAAGGAGAAGCGCATGCGCTTCGCCACGGACCAGTTCTTCGTGAAGACCCCCGAGGAGATGCGGGCCGTGTTCCCGGGAAACCCCGAGTACCTGGAGCGCACCCTGGAGATCGCCGCCAAGGTGGACCTCTTCCCCATCACCCGCAAGCCCGTCACGCCGCGCTTTCCCGTGCCCGCCGGCTACGACCTGGAGTCCTACTTCGTGCATATCGCGAAGGAGACCTTCGAGCAGAGGCTCGCCGAATGCCGGCCCCTGTGGCAGGCTGGCGCCCTCAAGCACGCGGAGGAGAAATACCGGGAGCGCCTGGCCTTCGAGCTGGACATGATCCTCAAGATGGGCTTCCCGGGCTACTTCCTGCTGGTCTGGGACTTCATCTCCAAGGCCCGGGACATGGGGGTGCCCGTGGGCCCCGGCCGCGGTTCCGCGGCGGGCAGCATCGTGGCGTGGTCCATGCGGATCACGGACATCGATCCCATGCAGTACGACCTGCTCTTCGAACGGTTCCTGAATCCCGAACGACTGTCCATGCCCGATGTGGACATCGACTTCTGCCGGGACGGCCGCCAGAAGGTCATCGACTACGTGACCGAGAAGTACGGCCAGGACAAGGTGTGCAACATCATCACCATCAACCAGCTCAAGACCAAGGCCGTGATCAAGGATGTGGCCCGGGTCTTCGAGAAGGACTTCGCCTTCGCCAACAACCTCACCAAGCTGGTGCCCCAGGAGCCGGGCAAGCCCATGAGCATCGGCGAGGCCCTGCAGAAGAGCGACAAGCTGCGCGAGCTCTACGAGGCTGATCCCGAAGTGAAGAACATCCTGGACATCTCGGCCCGGCTCGAGGGGTTGTCCCGCAACACCGGCGTACACGCGGCGGGGGTCATCATCGCGCCGGACGAGCTCACCCAGTTCGCCCCCCTCAGCGTGGACAAGGACAAGAAGGTGATGGTGCAGTACACCATGGTGGAGGCCGAGCGGGCGGGTCTGCTGAAGATGGACTTCCTGGGCCTGGAGACCCTCACCCAGATCGCGAAGACCCAGGAGGTCATCACCCGGCGCCACGGACAGCCCAAGGACATGGCCACCATCCGGACCTTCGACGACAAGAAGACCTTCGACCTGTTCGCCGCCGGCGACACGGACGGCATCTTCCAGTTCGAGTCCGGCGGCATGAAGCAGCTGCTGCGCCAGCTGGGCCCGGACCGCTTTGACGACCTCATCGCGCTCAACGCCCTCTTCCGGCCCGGACCGCTCGGCGCAGGCATGGGCACCACCTACGTGGAGCGCCGCCACGGCCGCGAACCCGTGACCTACCTGTTCCCAGAGCTGGAGCCCATCCTCGCCCCCACCTACGGCGTGATCCTGTACCAGGAGCAGGTGATGCAGATCGCCAGCCTCATCGCCGGCTACTCCCTGGGCGAAGCGGACATGCTGCGCAGGGCCATGGGCAAGAAGGACAAGGAAAAGATGGCCAAGGAGAAATCCAAGTTCATCGAGCAGGGTGTCGCGCGGAAGTTCGACCGGGCCAAGGTGGCAGAACTCTTCGACCTCATCGAGTTCTTCGCGGGCTACGGGTTCAACAAGAGCCACAGCGCGGCCTACGCCATGGTGGCCTACGAGACCGCCTATTTAAAGGCCAACTACCCCGTGGAGTTCATGGCCGGCCTGCTCTCCACCAAGTCCGGGCGCACGGAGGACGTGGCCAAATACGTGCAGAACTGCCGGGAGCGGGGCATCGAGGTGCTGGGTCCCGACATCAACGAGTCGGCCCTGGATTTCACCGCCACCTCCGACCGGCAGATCCGGTTCGGATTTGCCGCGGTAAAGGGTCTCGGAGAGGCGGCACTCCAGGCCATCCTCGAGGCCCGCCAGGTCGAGGGGCGGTTCAAGGATCTGTTCCACGCGCTGAAGAGCGCCGACCTCCAGAAGGCCAATCGCAAGGTATGGGAGTCCCTCATCAAGGCTGGCGCCTTCGACAGCCTGGAGCCCAACCGGGCTGCCCTGCTGCAGGGCCTGCCGGACGCAGTGTCCGCCGCCGCGCGCGGGGGCGGCGACACCGGCATGACCAGCCTCTTCGATGACGCCGAGCTGGCCACCCTCAGCGAGGACTGGCGGGTGCCGGAAAACATCGACCCCTGGGACCGCAAGACCCGCCTCGCCGCCGAGCGCGAGGTGCTGGGTCTCTTCGTGAGCGGCCATCCCCTGGAGGAGTTCGCCGATGCCATCCAGGTCCACACCCACGGCAGCCTGGCCAAGGTGCTGGAGGACGCCACGTCGGGCCGCCTGCGGGACCGCAACGAGGTCACTCTTGGCGCCATGGTCTCCACCGTGGCCTTCAAGACCAACCAGAAGGGGGAGCCCTGGGCCATCCTCCAGGTCGAGGACCTCACCGGCAAGATGGAAGTCCTGCTCATGGCCAGCAAGTGGGACCCGGTCACGAAGAAGCAGGGACTGCGCCCCTTCGAGCGCTACCGTCACCTGGCCGCGCCCGAGGCCCTGCTGCGCATCACCGGCGAACTGAGGGTGGAGACGATCCAGGGCAACGGGAATGGCGGCGGGAATGGGATCGGCGATGCCGAGGAGGAAGAGGAACAGACCGTGGTCAAGGTCTTCGCCACGCTCCTGGAACCGCTCGAGAGCTTCCAGGGGCAGGGCTTCAACGGGGCCCTGGTGCGCCTGCCCCCCGGGGAATGCCCGCCTCGCCTGGCGCCCATCCTCGCCGAGCACCGGGGGGACCTTCCCGTCACCTTTGAATACCAGTCCAAGGAGGGCCTCACGGCCCGGGTGAAGGCGGGGGTCGACCTGCGGCTGAAGCACGACCCCAATTTGGCGGAAAAACTCGCCCGGGAAACCGGATGCACGCTGAGTTGGACCTACTAATCGGAGTATCCTCATTCGCATGTCAAAGACCCGACCCACGCCCGAGCCTGATCTCCACGCCGTCATCGAGGCCCTGGCGAAGGCCTCCACCGCCCTTTCAGAGATGCCCCTGGGGCGGCGGGATTTCCCTTCGCGAACGACCCTGGCCGCCCTGGTCGAAGACCTGCGGGCCCTGCTGTTCCCGGGCTATTTTGGGGCCTCCGAGCTGCGGGCGGACACCCTGCGCTACCACTTGGGCGCCTGCATGGACCGGGTGGCCCACGGCCTCGCGATCCAGATCCAGAGGGGCCTGATGGCCTCGGATGCCACTGCTGCAGACTGCGGTGAGCGTTCCCAGATCCTCGCCCGGGCCTTCCTCGCCCGCCTGCCGGACGTGCGCCACCTGCTGGCCACCGATATCCAGGCGGGTTTCGAGGGCGACCCCGCCGCCACCAGCCCGGAGGAGGTCCTCCTGTCCTATCCCGGACTCCTGGCGGTCACCAGCCAGCGCTTGGCGCACGAGCTGCTGAAGCTGGGCGTGCCCCTGCTGCCCCGCATGATCACCGAACACGCCCACAGCCTCACGGGCATCGACATTCATCCCGGCGCCCAGATCGGCGAGCGGTTCTTCATCGACCATGGCACCGGCGTGGTCATCGGCGAGACCTGCATCATCGGCCGCAACGTGCGCCTCTACCAGGGCGTGACGCTGGGCGCCAAGAGCTTCCCCCTCGACGCCGAGGGCCATCCCATCAAGGGCGTGCCCCGCCACCCGGTCGTCGAGGATGACGTGATCGTCTACTCCAACGCCACCATCCTCGGCCGCATCACGCTGGGCAGGGGATCCGCCATCGGCGGCAACGTGTGGCTCACCCGCAGCGTGCCGCCGGGCAGCGTCATCACCCAGGCCAACGAGAAGGATGGGATGCCCTCGTGAAGGGGGGAGTGGCCCGATGAGCACGATCCTGCGATTCATCTTTTCCGCCATCGGCCTGCTGGTGGCCTGCTCCTTCGTCCCCGGACTCGGGCATGGCTCCTTCCTGGACCTGCTCATCGTGGCCGTGCTCCTGGCCGCCCTGAACACCACCGTGGGGTCCTTCCTCAGGCTCATCGCCCTCGTCCCCATGGCCTGCTCCTTCGGCTGCTTCAGCCTCGTCATCAACGGCCTGGTCTTCTGGCTGGCGGGCGCGCTGTCCTCGAGGCTGGGGCTGAATTTCACGGTGAGCGGTTTCTGGGCCGGCTTCTTCGGGGCCCTGGTCTCCAGCCTCATTTCCTCCATCCTCAACGGGATCTTCATCCCCAAGGACCGGCAGCGACCCCAGGGGCCCCCACCGACCATCAAGGTCGTGAACCCCTGACCCGGCTGGTGCGCCTCAGGGCTGGGGCGGCAGCAGCACGGCATCCTTGAGGCGCACCGCGAACTGCGGGACGTCGCCCATGCCCCGGCGCCACTCCGTCTTGACCTTCGCGATCTTGTCCACGGCGTCCATGCCTGCGATCACCCGGCCGAAGACGCAGTAGCCGTAGCCTTCGTCGCTCAGATCCCGGTGGTCCAGGCGGGGATTGTCCATCACGTTGATGTAGAACTGGGACGTGGCGCTGTGGGGGGCGCCGGTGCGGGCCATGGCGATGGTGCCCCGGGTGTTCTTCAGCCCCCCCTTGAAGGTCTGGGGGGCCTCGTTCGGGATCGGGGGGCCATTGGGCTTCTCTTCCAGGTTCTCCAGGAGACCGCCGCCCTGGATCATGAAGCCCTCGATCACGCGGTGGAAGATGGTGCCCTTGTAGTGGCCATCCTGGACGCACTTCAGGAAGTTGGCCACGGTCTTCGGGGCCAGCTCCGGCTCCAGCTCCACCACCACGGGACCGTAGCTGGTGAGCAGCTGCACCCGGGGCTTGGCCGCGGGCGCGGGCACCCCGGCGGGCGGAGCCGCAGGGAGGGCCGTCGGGAGCTGCCCGGCCAAGGGGAGAATCAGAGCGAAGGAGCAGAGGAGGGCGCGGATCACGGTAACTCCGGATGGGGACCCTTCATTCTGCCGCGAATGGGGAGGAAGCTCCCGTTATCGTAGTGGCATGCCCTATTTGGACCTGACTCCCTGGATGATCTCGCTACTGCTCACCCCCTTCGGCCTGGTGGTGGGTTCTTTCGGGAACGTGCTCATCCACCGCCTGCCCCTGGAGGACCCGGCCGAGCGGAATGTCATCACCAAGGCCAGCCACTGCCCCGGCTGCAAGGCCAGGATCAGGCCCTGGCACAACGTGCCCCTGCTCGGATGGCTGTGGCTACGGGGCCGCTGCGCCGCCTGCGGCTGGTGCATCCCGTTGCGCTACCCGCTGGTGGAGCTGCTCGGGGGGATCCTGTTCGCCGCCTCGCCCTGGATCTTCCCCTTCGGCACGCTCATCTGGTTCAAGGGCCTGGTCTGCGGGTTCGCCCTGATCGTGCTGTTCTTCACGGACTTCACCGAGATGATGCTGCCGGACGTGCTCCAGTTCCCCCTCATGGCCCTGGGGGTCCTGCTGGCCCTGCCCCAGATCCTGCGACCGGAGGCACTGACGCGGATCTGGACCGGTTCCGGCGACCTGCTCCAGGCCCTGGCCTTCCACAACGGCCTCCAGCCATCCCCCTCGTACCATGGCTTCGAGCCCGCCGTCACCTGGCAGGCCAGTCTCCTGGGCTTGGCCGTGGGTTATGGCGTGCCGGCCCTGATGAACCAGCTCTACAAATGGATCCGCAAGACCGACGGCCTGGGCATGGGCGACTTCAAGATGCTGGCCTGGCTCGGGGCCTTCTGGGGCTGGGGGCCCATGCTGGGGATCCTCTTCCTGGGGGCGGGCCTGGGCGCCGCCGTGGGCCTGCCCCTCATGCTCCTGCGCCGCTCCAGCGGCCAGACCATGCTGCCCTTCGGCTGCTTCCTGGCCCTGGCCACGCCCATCGTCGTCTTCTTCGGCCGGGCCCTGTGGCTGGGCTACCTGGGATGGATCGGGTAGCCGGGCCGGCTTAGCCCTGCTGGCTCAACTCCATCAGCACGCCACCGGTCTCCGCCGGGTGGATGAAGGCCACGCGGCAGCCGTGCGCCCCGTTGCGCGGGGCCTGGTCGATCATGCGCACGCCCCTGGCCAGCAGGGTCGCCACCGCCTCGTCGATGTCGTCCACCTCGAAGCAGACATGGTGGATGCCGGGCCCCCGCTTCGCCAGGAACTTGCCGATGGGGCCTTCGGGATCGGTGCTCTCCAGGTATTCCAGGGTGCTCGGGCCCACGGGAAAGAAGGCCGTCTTCACCTTCTGCTCGGCCACTTCCTCCGTATGGTCGGCCCCCATGTCGAAGAGCCGCGCCATGCGCCCCATGGCCTCGTCGAGGCCCGGCGTCGCGATGCCCAGGTGGTTGATGCGGAGCAGTTTCATCCGACCAGCTTAAACCATCCTCAGTGCTGGCAGGCGGGGGCCATGCCCAGGGTCACGGTGCCCTCGGTCACGCGGAGCTTGCCCTTGCTGCCCAGGAAGGCGATCACGCCATCGAAGTCGAAGGTGTCCCCGCCGCAGTTGCAGTAGACGGCCTCGGCCCCGTGGGCGGCGCTGGCCGCGAGGCGCAGGTCCTCGAGGCGGCAGGCTCCGCCCTGCTCCACAATCAGGCTCAGCAGGTCGTGGCCGTAGAGGGGTTCGGACATGGGGGCTCCAATTCAGGAGTCGAGGCTCCTGAACTCATTCTAGCGCCAGGAGCGGTGATGGCGGTCACGACACCAAAGAAAGCGCCACTTCCCGGAGCAGGGGCTCGGGGCTGAGGTTCCGGGGCAGGTGCCGGAGGGCCTGGAGGGCGGCCTCCTGGGGAGTCTTCAGGTCCCGGGACTGCGCGGCCAGGGGTGCCAGGCCCTCCCGCCAGGGAGACAGGGCCGGGGTCTCCCCGGCGCCCATCCGGGCCAGGTCCGCCAGGAGGCGGAGGAGCAGTTCCAGGGGCTGCCGCAGCTGTTCGCCCTGGGCGCGGGTGGACTCCTTCTCTGGCAGGAGAGGCCCGGCCGCCTCGCCGAAGGGACGCCCCCCCATCAGGGCGATCCAGGCCTCCACCTGGGCTTCGGCACGGCGGAAGGCCCCCTCGTCCAGGAAGCGCAGGCTGCCCTCCCCCAGGGCGGACCAGCGTTCCTGGTCCGGGTCCTTCCAGCCGTTCTGCTGCGCCACGGCCCAGGCCTCACGGGGGGCGAGGGGCGCGAAGGCAAGTCGCTCGCAGCGGCTGCGGATGGTCTGCAGCAGGGCCTCGGGACGGTGGGTGACCAGGATGAAGTGCGTGTCCGGCGGCGGCTCCTCGAGGGTCTTGAGCAGGATGTTGCCGCTGGATTCATTGAGGCGGTGCGCCTCCTCCACCAGGATCCAGCGGTGGCAGCCCATGGGCGGTGCCAGGGCCGCCCACTCGATGACCCCCCGGCTGAACCGTGGCTGGCTGTTCGAGTCCAGGCCTTCCCGGATCTGGTCGATGCGGATGACGCCGGACTTGCCTTCCGGCGTGATCCGCAGCAGGTTCGGCAGTTCAAAGGGCAGGTCGCCGCCCGCGAACAGGAGGCAGCCTTCGCACTGGCCGCAGGCGGTTCTCCGGAAGCAGAGCTCCCGCTGGGCCATCTCCAGGGCCACCCTGCGCTTGCCGATGCCGTCGGGTCCCGTGAAGAGCAGGGATCCCCGAATGCGGCCCCCCTGGAGCCGCTCCAGGAGGCGCTGCCGGATGGCCTGGTGGCCCACGATGTCCGGGCTGTACATCAGTCCACCCCGAACCCGGCGCTGCGCAGGAGGGGCGCCACCCGGACCCAGATGGCGGTTTCGACCTGATCCACCGGATCCCGGGCCGGAACGAGCGCCACCCGGTTGGGATGGTTCTGGGCGATGACGAGGAAGCGGTTCCGCACGCGCCGGTGGAAGTCCAGCTCGGCTTCGTCGAAGCGCGTCTCCGCAAACTCGCCACCCAGGGCCAGGTTGCGCACCTCCACGCGCTGCAGGGAGACTTCGGGATCCATGTCCAGCAGGACGGTCAGGTTGGGCCTCAGGCCTCGCAGCACCAGCTCGCTGAGGCGGTCAAGGGTGGCTTCGGCCACGCCGCTGGCCCCCTGGTAGGCCCGGGTGGAATCCTCGAAGCGATCCACCAGGATGACCTTCCCCCCGGCCAGGGAGGGCCGGATCACGGTTTCGAGGTGCTGAGCCCGGTCCGCGTAGAACAGGAGGAGCTCGGCTTCTGAGCACCAGGTCTCACCGCTGTCGTGGCGCTCCAGCAGCAGGCGGCGCAGTTCACGCCCCAGGGCGGTGCCCCCGGGCTCCTTGGACACCACCACCGGCAGGCCCAAACGCCGCAGGTGCTCGGAGAGGCGCAGCAGCTGGGTGGACTTGCCTGAGCCCTCCACCCCCTCGATGGTGATGAACACGCCCTGCACGGGACCTCCATGGTTCGAGGATACCCGGCCCGGCTGAAGTGCAGGGGCCGGGCGACAGGTCCAGGACAGGGTGCTATCCTGCTCGAAACACCAGGAGTAACCGGTGGCCGAAGCGATTCATTGCCCGAGCTGCACCACCCGCTACCGCCTTCGCCCCGAGCGGCTGAAGCCGGCCATCCGCCGGGCCAAGTGCTTCACCTGCGGCGGCGAGTTCCCGGTCGAGGAAGTCGTGCAAAGGCTTCTCGCCCCCCCTGCAGAAGAACTCGCCGGGCCCTTCGCGCCCCATCCCATGGATGGGTTGGACGCGATGGACGCCATGGATGCAATGGTGCAGGAGGAACTGGCCCAGGCCTCGGACTCAGCGCCGGCCCTCAGCCTCAGCGACCTTGAGAACACCGACCCGGGCCTCCTGGAGGCGAGCCTGGCGGCCGCTCCTGGTTCCGCGCCGGAGGCCGAGGCAGAGGCCGAGGAAGCCGGCTCCTACCCCCCCGAGATCACGGATACCACCCTCTCGGGCTACACCTCCGCCAGGGATGCCATCGACAAACTGTTCGGCCCTCCCCCCCAGACCGATCTGGCCTTGAAGCTCAATCCCGACACCAAGCTGATGGACCTTGAAGCGACCTTGGCAGCCTTTGAAAACACCCTCGGAGCCTCCCAGCCCGCGCCTGACGCAGGGAGCCAAGGGGCGCTGGGAAGCCGGCCTGCGGCCCCAGCCTGGAACGAGGACAGCCTGGCGGAAGCGTCCAACTCCACCATGAGCCTCTCGCAGGAGGACATCCTGGCCGCCCTCGCGGCCACTCCGCCGCACCCTTCCTACACCGCACCCATTTCCGTTCCTGCAAGTCCCACTCCAGTGTCCCCGCGACCCGCGACAGCGGCTGCCTTCGCGCCCCTTCCGGGATCCTCGGAAGCCAGCGAGGAGATGCTGCGTCTGAAAATCGGCGAGGAGATCTACACCGGTCTCACCATGCCGCAGCTGATCGGTTGGGTAGAGGAGGGCCGCATCCTCGAAAACCATCTGGTGGCCCGGCAGCACAGCGAGAACTGGCTCGAAGCCCACAAGGTGCCGGGGCTTCGCCCCGCCTTCGAGCGCCTCCGCCGGGAGAGGAACAGCGTGGCGTCCAGCCTGGACCCGGGGCCTGGAGATTCGTCCCAGAAGAAGAGCCTCTTCGGCGGGCTGTTCGGGAAGAACTGAGATGCAGAGCCTCCTCCTCGCCGCCGTCGCTGTCCTTGGCCTGGCCCAGGAACCGCCGCTCCAGATCCCGCCCCCGCCGGTCGCGCCTCCCGCCCAGGGCCCGGTGCAGTCCTCGGGTCCAGCCCTGCCGCCCAAGCTTCAGGCCCCGGTGCCTCCACCACCGGTGGCAGGCGCCGCACCCCCGGCTACCGTGGCCCCGCTCGGCTTCTTCTCCGAGACCTTCCCCTATGCCTGGGACCGGGCCATTCCCCTGTCCATCAACCTGGACGGCCTCAAGGTGAACAGCATCTTCTTCAACAAGCGGGTGCTCGAACCTGGCTTCTTCAACATCTTCAAGGGTGCTGAATTCGGGACCAGGGCCCAGGTCGAGGTCACCAACACGGGCAAGGTACCCAAGGTCCCCGGCTTCGCCGTGGCCGTCCTCGACAAGAATGGGCGCCTCCTCGGCGTGGCCTCCGGCGGCACCAAATTCGGCACGGTCGAACCCGGGGAGACCGAGACCTTCGACCTGAACTTCACCCAGGTGAAGGAGCGCCTCGCCTTCGGCGACAGGTTCCTGCTGGCCATCGAACTGCGGGATTAATTAGCTTCCTGCTCGCGGAAATGGGCGAGGATTTCTTCCGGGGTGGCCGTGGCCGTGCCGACCTTGGCCACCACCACTCCCGCGGCGGCGTTGGCCAGCATGGCGGCCTCGCGCCAATCGGCCCCGGCCGCGATGGCGGCACTGAAGGCCGCGATGACGGTGTCACCCGCACCGCTCACGTCGAACACTTCCCGGGCCTCCGTGGGGATCATCCAGGGAGCCGCCTGCTCGGAATCCGCCGAGAAGAGCGCCATGCCCCGCTCACTGCGCGTCACCAGCAGGCCCTTGAGGCCCAGTTCGGCCATGAGGGCCCGGCCCGCAATGGTCACCTCCATGTCCGACCTCGCGTTGTGCAGGGTCAGTTCTGAGGTCTCCTTGGTGTTGGGTGTCATCAGGGTGGCGCCCCGGTACAGCGCCTTGTGGGCCGGCTTGGGGTCCACGATCCAGGGCACGTTGCGGGCGGCGCAAAGGTCCCGCACCGCCTGCATGACGGGCTCGCTGACCGCGCCCTTGGCGTAGTCGGAGACGATCAGCGCGGAAGCCGTGGCGATGGCCCGTTCCAGGCGGTCCTTCAACCCCAGGAGCACGGCCGCGTCCGGCGGGCCGGGCTCCTCCCGGTCGATGCGAAGCATCTGCTGCTGCTGCCCGACGACGCGGGTCTTGATGATGGTGGGGCGCGAGGTGTCCAGCACCAGTCCCGAGATGGACACGCCTAGGCCCGTCAGCAGTCCCAGGACCCGGTCGCCTGCGGAGTCCTTCTGGAGGGTGCCGATCAGCAGCGGCTCGGCCCCAAGGGCCTTGAGGTTGGCCGCCACGTTGGCGGCACCGCCCAGCACCGCCTGTTCCCGGGTGATCCGCACGATGGGCACCGGGGCTTCGGGAGAGATGCGGCTCACTTCGCCGAAGAGGTACTCGTCCAGCATCACGTCGCCCAGCACGGCCACCTTGCGGCCTTCCATGCGCTGGAGCAGGACCTCGGCCTGGGAACGATCCAGTCTCACTTCTCCACCTTCTTCGCCGCATCCACGAGCATCACCGGGATCCCATCCTCGATGGGGAACAGCAGGCCGCATCCCTGGCAGTGCAGCCCTTCGGCCTTCTCGACCAGGTCGCCGTGACAGTCGGGGCAGCAGAGAATCTCGAGAAGGCGAGGATCGAGGGACATAGGAAAAAGCTAGCAGGTGTCCCCGCCGCCGGGCAGCAAAAAGGAGGGGCCGACGGGTCGGCCCCTTCACCAATTCAGCACCAGGACAACCCTGACCATCAGGTTTGGATCGCAGGTGGCTTCGGGTTGTCGTGGTGCCTTGGTGAACTGGTGGGTTGCGGATTCGATTCGCTTTTCTGGATGGAGGCTGGATCAGAAGGCCTTGGTGATGGTGAAGGTCACGCGGCCCTTGCCGATGTTCCGTCCGAAGAGGTTGTCGTAGCCGAGGTCCTTGGTGTCCGCGTTGGTGCCCGCCAGGGTCAAGGTCCAGTCCTTGAGCGCGACCGCGATGCCGAGCTTGTAGTCCGTGTAGCCGAGCAGGGAATTGGTCCCGGAGAAGGGCGTGTTGAAGGTGGTCTTGCCGCCGTGGGCCAGCACAGTCCAGCCGCTGTCCCCCAGGGGATAGGCCAGGCTGAGGTCCACGTAGCTGGATCCCTCGGCATCGGCGATTCCGAAGTCCCCCCCGCTGATCACCCGCGAGTACTTGAGGCTGGCCCAACTGTAGCTGAGGCCCAGGTAGGCCTCCGTGGTGTTGAAGTTGACGCCGGTGACACCGCTGTAGTCGCCAGGGTAGAGATAGCGGTAGAGCCCGAGGTCCAGGGTCCAGTCCTTGGCGAAGGCCCACTTGTAGCCCCCGAAGACGTCCAGCTCCACACCGGCGGAGACCGGCCCGGAGAGCGGGGTGTCGGTGATCCAGGAGATGTTGCTCAGGGCAGTGCTGAGGTAGAAGCCCGTGGGGTGCACCAGGTCCAGCTCAGCCTGGACGGTGGGCTTCCCGTCCGTCTGCGTGAGTCCGCGGAAGATGTACTGGGAACCGACGGTGGTGGAGCCGGTCAGGGCGAACCCTAGGATCGAGGGGGGGGCCGGAGGCGCGGGGGCAGGCGCAGGCGCGGCTGGGCTCTGGGCCACCAGGGGGCCGGCCAGGGCCGCCAACACGAATAGGGTCTTGGAAAGATGCATGACATGCTCCGAAAAAGAGTGGGCTGGGCAGCCTCAGGGGCTCAGGAGTGCGGGTGTTCCGGGGTATGGGAAGAGCGGGCCTGTTGCCTTAAACCATGAGGTGCGCGCCCTGGGGCGCACCTGTCGGGGGGTGTGGCAAAGAGCGGAGAAATGGCCGCGATGGCCACCGCCACGGCGAGGGCCCGGTGCAGGGTCCGCCGCTTCCCGGGATACCCCTCGATTTCGGGATCCGTGAGGGACACGGCCCTGAGCTTTTGCTGTGATTGGCCCGCCATGCTCGCCTCCCCTCTGCAAGTCCGGGGGACCTGCAGGGGTCCCTCCTGAGAATCCAGGGAGCAGGAAGCGTGCCCACGGGAACCAGGGGATGAATCAATTTTTAATCATTATATTGTTTAATGTTAAATGGCATCAAATGATCAAGATGGCTTTTTTTTGATCAACATTTTTGTAATAACCATTATGCTAAAATACATTTTTGTAATTTTTCAAACTAGCCGGGATGACGCGTCCCCCCCCGAAGGCTGGTGCCTGCAGGGGCGCCCAGGGATTCAGGCCTGGGGCATGACGCTTAGGCCCTGCCGGCACGGCCGAATTGCACGACCAGTCCCCCAATCACGATGATGGCGATCCCGATCCAGGTGGACAGGGGCACCGACTCCTGAAAGAGGAACCGCCCGACCAGGACGCTCACCACGGCAAAGATGGCGACATAGACCCCGAGCAGTTTGGAGAAGTCCCAGGGGACGAGGTTGACCACCACGCCGTAGGTACCGAGCATCACGAAGCCGAGGGCCATGAAGGCTACTCCGCCCCCACGCAGGCCCTTCCGGACGACGGCGTCCCCACCCACCTCAAGGACGGCTGCCGCCAGGAAAATGAGCCAGGCCATGACCGGGAGTCGCATGTTGCTCCTGTGCATTGAGCGGGAGTGGGCGGTGGGGCCGGCGGAAGTGAGATTACCGCCAAAATTGTCTGCCAACCCTATGAATATGACAATTTTGTAGAGTTGCCTAAGCGCGAATCCGACGGCCCAGGTTCACGGACCCCGGAAAAGCCCCAAAACCCAGGGCTTCAGAAAATCGGGAGGTACTTGGCCAGTTCCCAGGGGGTGACTTCCAGGCGGTAGTCCTCCCACTCGAGCCGCTTGGCCAGGATGAAGGTCTCGTAGATCTGGGGGCCCAGAGCTGCGCGGATCACCGGATCCCTCTCCAACTCGTCGAGTGCCTGGCCAAGGGACAGGGGCAGGAGGTCGGGTTCAAGCACCGGTTCCGAAGTGGCGGTCGGGTAGAGGTTCTCGTCCGAGGCGCTGGGAATGGCCAGCTGGCGGCGGATGCCGTCCAGACCTGCCGCCAGCATGACGGCGAAGGAGAGGTAGGGGTTGCAGCTGGGGTCCGGACAACGCAGCTCGATCCGGGTGGAATCCACACTGTGGGCCCGGGGGATGCGGATGAGGGCGGAGCGGTTGATCCGGCCCCAGCTGATTTGGACGGGCGCTTCATAGCCTCGCACCAGGCGCTTGTAGGAGTTCACCAGGGGCGCCAGCACGGCGCACATGCCCCGGGCATGGGCGAGCTGGCCCGCGATAAAATGCTTGGCGATGCTGGACAGCCCGTGGGAGTCGCCGGGGTCGGCGAAGGCGTTCGTGCCATTGGCCTTGTAGCTGAGGCTCTGGTGGACGTGCATGCCGTTGCCCGAGATTCCCCGGATGGGCTTGGGCATGAAGGTGGCGATCAGGTTCCGCTGCTGGGCCATGATCTTGAGGAGGACCCGGAAGGTGACGATGTTGTCGGCCGTATTCAGCGCGTCGGAGTAGCGGAAGTCGATCTCATGCTGGCCCGTGGCGACCTCATGGTGCATGGTCTCCACCTGGATCCCGAACTCGGCCAGGGTATCGGCCATGTGGCGCCACAGGCTCGTGGCGACCAGATCGGTGGGGGCGTCGAAATAGCTCGCGCTGTCCGCGGGCTGCGGGTGGGCCGGCCCATCGTCCGCCTGGGCCTTCAAGAGGAAGAATTCCAGCTCGGGACCGGCGTTGTAGACGAAGCCCATCTCTTCAGCCTCGCGCATCACCTTGGCCAGGACTGCCCGGGGATCGCCCAGGAAGGGCTGGCCATCGGGTGTGAACACATTGCAGATGAGGCGGGCGGTGGCCTCCCGGCCGCTGACCCAGGGAAGAATGGCGAAGGTCGACATGTCCGGTACCAGGTACATGTCACTCTCGGCCACCCGGGCGAACCCCTCGATGCAGGATCCATCAAACCAGATTCCGTGGTTCAGGGTGGAGGCGAGTTCCTCCTTGGGAAGGGTGACGTTCTTCACCACTCCCACCACATCGGTGAACTGCAAGTCGATGAACCTCACCCCGCGCTCTTCCACGAGCGCCAGCAGGTCGGAAGCTGAGAGGTGGACTCGCGGCGAAGGCATCAGCGGAGTTTCTGGAGGGCGAAGGCTAGGATTACGATACCCAGGAGCGAGACGATTGCAATGGCGATGGGTCCCATGGCCGGAAGGCTCAGGATCCTGGAGGACCGGGAAGGTTCGTTCTTCTGTTCGAGGATGGTCGTGTCCACCTCGTCCAGGTGGGTCAGTTCGTGCACGAAGGTCCGGAGGTCCGCATGGCGGTCCTCGGGCCTGCGCTGGAGGGCCCTCGCTACGACCGCGGCAAGCTGAGGCGTGACACCCGCCACCTCCTGGTCCAGGCGGGGGACGCTCCCCCGGAGGTGCTGGGCCATCACGGCCAGGTGGTTGTCGCCGTCGAAGGGCACGCGCCCCGTCAGCAGTTCGAACAGCATGGTCCCCAGCGAGTAGAGGTCCGTCCGCTGGTCGCCCCGCTGTCCCTCCACCTGTTCGGGCGCCATGTAGGCCGGGGTGCCGGCGGTGCTGCTCAGGTTGGCGTAGGTCACCCGGTGGGCCGTCTTTGTCAGGGCCAGCCCGAAATCAAGGATGACCGGCTGGCCGCTGTCCTTGATCAGGATGTTCTCGGGCTTGAGGTCCCGGTGGACGATGCCCAGATCATGGCAATGGGCCATCCCGTCGGCGATCTTGACGATGAGGGCCACGGCGGCCTCGGCGTCGAGGGGGGCCGAGGCCGTGATGTAGTCCCGCATGGACTGGCCACTGATGAGTTCCGTCACGAGGTAGGGTGTGTTGTTGAAGCGCCCGGAACCCAGCCCCTTCTGGATGGCAGGATGGGACAGGGTCTCCATGACCTCCAGCTCGCGCTGGAACCGCTCGTACTGGGCGGGATCCCCGATGCTGGTCCGGTCCGGAACCTTCAGGACCACCTCCTTGGTGGTCAGCAGGTCGAAGGCCCGGTACACGTCGCTCATGCCTCCCTGGGCCATGTGGCCCTGGATTCGGTAGTGGTCGAATTGATCGCCGATCTGGAGCATGGTGGCCGTCTATGCAGAGTTGCCGTTAGCGAGGGGATTTCCACTGCGCCGAAAGGGGTTCAGGTTCTTGAAACTGAATCCCTTCTTCGGCGCGGGGACACTGGAGTCGAGCTGATGAAGGCGGAGCGCGATCACCGAGAGATTATCGTCGCTATCCCGGTCCATCGCGAGGTCAAAGATGTGCCGTCCAAACACTTCGAGGTTCTCGGCCTCCTGGGCCATCCGGCCAATCTCCTCGTCCTGGACCACCGACCAGAGCCCATCGGTGCAGAGGATGAGGAGGTCCCCCTCCTGAACGGTGAGGACCTCGATATCGGGTTGCACGAAGAGTTCGAGGCCCACACACCGGTTCAGGACGGACCTCTGGTTGTGCGTGCGGGCCTTTTCGGGGGCGAGCAGCTTCATGCGCACCAGTTCGCCCACCCGGGTGTGGTCGTTGGTGAGGCACCGCGCGACCTTGTCCCGCACCAGGTAGACGCGGGAGTCGCCCACGTGGGCCAGGTGCAGGGTGCGGCCGTGCAGGTGCACCGCGGTGAGCGTGGTGCCCATGGGCGGCAGGTGTTCCTTCATGGCGGTCTGCATGATCTGGGTATTGGCGTTCTGGACCCCCTGGCGCAGGCGCTGGGCCATGGTCGCCCGGGATTCCTGGTAGACCGCATCGAAGAGCGCCTTGAGCGCCATGTCGCTGGCCATGGCCCCGTTCGCGTAGCCCCCCATGCCGTCGGCGATCCCAAAGAGGTGGCCCAGGGCGTCCAGGGGATGTTCCTCCCTGGAACAGAGCCGGATCGAGTCCTGGTTCTCTTCCCGGACCTTCCCCACGTGGCTGAAGCCGTGGATTTCGAGTTGGGGCGATTCCATCATGGGTCCCGGGTCAGGTCAGAAAAAAGGTGCAGGGAGGGGGCTGGATACCGCCCCGCTCCCCGCTGAATCCCGGAGGATTCAAGACTGTTACCGTGCACCCCTGGAGGTCGCCATGGCTGGCAGGATGTCCTTGCCCGTCTTCTTCGAGTTCCACCAGAGGTAGAAGGCGCTCACGAGCCCCCAGCCAAGGGTGAAGTAAAGGGCGTATCGGGTGGCGTTCTTGCTGACGGGATCGGCCGCCGTGAGGCCGATGACCACGATCCCGAGGAGCATGCCGATGTTTCCGACCAGGCCAAGGAAGGGCACGATGGCGTGCTTGCCGCTGTGGAATTCCTTCCGGCCCGAGAAGGCGACGAAGGTCAGGAAGCAGATCAGGCCGTAGAGGATGAAGGTGCCGATGTTCGAGGCCAGGGTGACGGCGGTCAGCATGGTGGTGTTCAGGACGCCGATGGCCCCGATGACGGCGGAGACGGCCACCAGGATCCAGACACCCACGTGGGGCGTGGCGTGCTTGCCGTGGAGGGCGCCGAGGGGGCCCGGCATTTCGCTGTCCTGGGCCATGGCGAAACTGACGCGCACGGCGGTGTTGATGGCGGCGAGGGTGGTGCCGAGCACCGCGAGGCCCACGGTCACGGCGATCACCAGCATGAGGGCGAAGCCGTTGCCGCCCAGCATGGCATCCCCGATGAGCCGCACCATGTCGCCGATGGGGGCGCTGGAGGCGGCCGCGGCGGCCATGCCGGTGGTCTTGGTGCCATCCGCGGCGACGTTGACGAGCTTCTCACACACGGCGTAGTTGGCCGCGAAGTACTCCAGCAGGTAGGCGAAGAGGCCCTGGATGACGAGGGAGAGCAGCACGCCCCGGGGGATGTCCCGCTTGGGGTTCTTCGCCTCACCCGCGAGGGAGGTGGAGGACTCGAAGCCCACGAGAATCAGGATGGCGATGGTGGACTGGAACAGCATGGCGGAGAGGCTGTGGGGCCAGGTGATGGAGAAGCCCGAGGGATGGGCCCACTGGGTGGCACCCAGGGGATTCTTGAGGCGGAACATGATGGCGAGGATGCTGAAGCCCACCAGGGAGACCAGCTGGATGATGTTGATGGCGATGGAGATGTTCGTGCTACCGGTGATGCCCCGGACGGCGATGAAGCCCACGAAGACAGAAAACAGGACTGCGATGGCGATCTGCCAGGGAATGGAGACCGTGACCCCGAACTGGCTGAAGATGTAGGCCACCAGGGTGGCCATGAAGGCCACCATGACGCCGGGGTAGACCCAGTAGAAGAGGTGGGCCGCCCAGCCGGTGATGAACTTGGAGATGCGGGCGAAGCGCTGATGGCCCGCCTTGTCGCGATCCAAGAAGGCCTTCTCGGCGAAATAGTAGGATCCGCCGGACCCGGCCTCGGGATACTTGCGCGCCAGCTCGGCGAAGGAGACCGCCGTGAGCAGGGCCACGATGAGCGCCGCGACGATGCCCGTCCACATGTCCGTATCGCCGCCCTTGTTGCCCGCCTGGATCTGGAACGTGATCCAGAGGAAGGCCCCGGGGGCGATGAGGGCCATCGCATTCACGGTGACCCCGGTAAGCCCGAGCGTCTTCTTTACCTCTGTTGGGGGTGCTGCCATATGCCCTCCTGGTGCGAGAAAGTGGTTGAGGAATTTCGTTCCTCCCCAGTGAGTGCAATGGGTGTACCTGAAAGGCTCTGC
>CAIMBM010000171.1 GCA_903839205.1 uncultured Holophagaceae bacterium
GAGATCGACAGCCCCGACAGCGACAAGTTCAATGATCCCGTCCGGATGTATCTCAAGGAGATGGGCACGGTGCCCCTCCTCAAGCGCGAGGACGAAGTCGAGATCGCCAAGCGCATCGAGATCGGCGTCCGCAGCGTCATGCGGGCCCTCTCCCGGTCGCGCCTGGCCGCCAGCCTGCTCATCGACATCGGCCGGATGCTGAAGGAGAATCCCGGCAAGATCCGCGAAGTGGTGGGCCTCTCCGACGAGGTCGACGACGACGAGGATGCCGAGAGCACGTCCGCCACCCAGCACGTGCACCACCAGTTCGAGAAGCTGCTCGTCTTCGACCAGGCCCTGCAGGACCTGCTGGCCCTCAAGGTCCAGGTGGACGCCGGCACCAAGACCCTGCCCAAGCGCCGCAAGCTCGACAAGGAGATCCTCCAGGCCCGGGCCCGGCTCTCCCGCCAGATCCGGAAGCTGGGCCTCAACAGCCTGGCCGTCACGCGCCTCATCGACCGCATCACCCATCAGCACAGCCAGGTGATGGCCGGCGAGCGGAAGTGCCGCGAGCTGCGGGACCGTCTCAAGAATCCCGCCTTTGCCAAGCTGAAGGACAAGTACAAGGACGAGCTGGCCCACATCGAGAAGACCCTGGCCGAGTTCTTCATCAAGTACGAGACCGTCAGCGAGCAGTTCCACAAGGACTTCAACGGTCTCAAGGGCGCGGAAAGCATCAGCCGCGCGGCCAAGGCCGAGCTCATCGAGGCCAACCTCCGCCTCGTAGTCTCCATCGCCAAGCGCTACACCAACCGCGGCCTGCAGTTCCTGGACCTGATCCAGGAGGGCAACATCGGGCTCATGAAGGCCGTGGACAAGTTCGAGTACAGCCGCGGCTTCAAGTTCTCGACCTACGCCACCTGGTGGATCCGGCAGGCCATCACCCGCGCCATCGCGGACCAGGCCCGTACCATCCGCATTCCCGTGCACATGATCGAGACCATCAACAAGCTCATCCGCACCCAGCGCGAGCTGGTGCAGAAGCTGGGCCGGGAACCCTCCAGCGAGGAGATCGCCCATGCCATGGACATGCCCGTGGGCAAGGTGCGCAAGGTGATGAAGATCGCCCAGGAGCCCATCTCCCTGGAGACGCCCATCGGCGAGGAGGAGGATTCCCACCTGGGCGATTTCATCGAGGACAAGACCGTGGTCTCCCCAGTGGAGCAGGTCGTGCAGCAGCGCCTCAAGGAGACCGTCCGCAACGTGCTCAACACCCTCAGCGAGCGGGAGGAGCGCGTCCTCCGCATGCGCTTCGGCGTGGGTGATGACGGCTCCGAGCACACGCTGGAGGAGGTCGGCAGCGAGTTCGCCGTGACCCGCGAGCGCATCCGCCAGATCGAGTCCAAGGCTTTGAGAAAAATCAGGCATCCCCGATACTCGAAGACTCTCAAGGCATTCTTGGGATAGAAGCGATCAAAGACCGCCACCAAGACACCAAGACACCAAGAATGACAAAAGAATTTCTTTTTGCTTTTCTTGGAGCCTTGGTGTCTTGGTGGTGAAGTTTTTTAGTTGAACACTCTGGATAGCCTGAACCTGTGACCGACGCCAAGTCCCCCTTCGCCCCGTTGCGCAGCCGCCTCTTCCTGGCGATCTGGATCGCGGCCATGGCCTCGAACGTGGGCACCTGGGTCCAGAGCGTGGGCGAAAAGTGGCTCATGTCGGAGCTCTCCCGGTCGCCGCTGCTCATGAGCCTCATCGAAACAGGGGCCACCCTGCCCATGCTGATCTTGTCCATGCCCGGCGGCGCCATCGCCGACATCGTGGACCGGCGGCGGCTGCTCCTGCTCACCCAGGCCTGGATGCTGCTGGTCGCCCTGGCCATGGCCATCCTCTCGGCCCTGCACCTGGTGACCCCCGGCCTCCTCATCGCCATGTCCCTGCTGCTGGGGGTGGGAGCCGCCCTGAATGCACCGGCCTGGCAGGCCTCGGTGCCCGATCTGGTGCCGAAGAACCAGATCGCCGCAGGCGTGGCGCTCAACAGTGCCGGTTTCAACGTGAGCCGGGCCATCGGCCCGGCCCTGGGCGGACTCGTGGTGGGCTGGCTGGGGGCCACCTGGGCCTTTGCCCTCAACGCGGTCTCCTTCATCGGCGTGCTGGTGGTGCTGAAGGGGTGGAAGCGCCGGCCAGTCCCCACGGACCTCCCCGCGGAGCGGTTTGCGGCCGCCATGAAGGTGGGCCTGCGCTACACCCGACACCGCAAGGTCCTCCAGGTGATCCTCCTTCGCGGCGGCGGCTTCGTGTTCTTCGGAGGACCGGTCTTCTCGCTCCTGCCCACCCTGGCCATCCACCACCTCCAGTTGGGGTCCACCGGCTTCGGCCTCCTGCTCGGATGTGTCGGGACCGGCGCGGTGGGCGCCACCCTGATCCTGCCCGCCATGAAGGCCCGCATCAGCCCCAATGCGCTGCTCGCCTGGGCGACATCGGTCTTTGCGGCAGGCCTGCTGGTCCTGGCCTTCGTGGTCCACACGCTACCGGTGGCCCTGGCCCTCCTCTTCTGCGGCGCCGGCTGGCTCTCCGTGCTGAGCACCTGCAACACGGGCGTCCAGCTGTCGGTCCCCTCCTGGGTGCGGGCCCGGGCTCTCGGCGTCTACATCACCGTCTGGGGCGGTGCCATGGCCAGCGGAGCGGCCTTCTGGGGCCTCGTGGGAGAACGCTGGGGCATCCACGTGGCCTTTGCCGCGGCGGGCCTCGGCATGCTGGTGATGCTGGCCCTCACGGCCCGCCTGAAGATTCAGGCCCTGGAGGAACCCCTGGACCTGAGTCCCCACCGTCTGGAGCCCCATTCCCCCCAGCCCATCCACCCCGATGAGGGCCCGATCCTCACGGTGCTGGAGTACCTGGTGCCCGAGGGACACAAACCGGCCTTCGAAGAGGCCATGCGCGGAGTCCGCCGCATCCGCATCCGGGATGGCGCCGTCCGCTGGTCGCTGTTCCAGGACCTCTCCTCCCCCGAGCCGGGATTGTTCCGATTCTCGGAGAGCTTCCTCAGTTCCAGCTGGGGTGAGCATCTGCGCCAGCACCACCGGGCCACCATGGAGGACCGGGCCGTGTTCCGCCGGGCCTACGGTTTGAGCAGCGAAGGACGACCCAGGATCCGCCACATGGTGGCCGCCTGGGAGGACCGCGGATCGCTGCTCGATCGCATCTTCGAGTAGCCCTGCTCGCAGGCGGAGTATCAGCCTGATTAATTGGACAGGTTCCTAGGCTGCTTCCGCCGTTTCGGTCATGCTGAAGCCATCGCTTCGGAGTCTTCACCCGTGCTTTCCAAGGACCAGACGCTGGGGAAATACCAGATCCTGGACCGCCTCGGTTCAGGCGGTTTCGGCGCCGTGTACCTGGCCATGGACACCTGGGTGAACCGCAAGGTCGCGCTGAAAGTGCCCCATCAGCAGGAAGAGGAGATCGTGGACCTGCTGAAGGAGCCGCGCATCATGGCGGGCCTGAAGCATCCGAACATCGTGGAGCTCATCACCGTCGAGCGGAAGAACGGCATCTTCTTCATGGTGCTCGAATATGTGGAAGGCGAAGGCCTCGATCGCCTCATCCGCCGCGAGCGGTTCCTCCAGCCTACGCGCGCCCTTGAGATCGGCCTGGACGTCTGCAGTGCCATCGCCTTCGCCCACGGCCACCAGATCCTCCACCGGGACCTGCGCCCGGCCAACATCCTCGTGAACCGGGACGGGGTGGCCAAGGTCACGGACTTCGGCACCTCCCGCGTGCTGGAGATGCAGCACGTCCCCTATGCGCCCACGCGGATCGGCTCGCCGCCCTACATGGCGCCCGAGCATTTCCGTGGGCGGGCCGTGTTCCAGTCCGACCTCTGGTCGCTCGGCATCACCTTCTACGAGATGCTCACGGGAACGGTGCCCTTCTACGATGCGGACCCGCTGAAGATCGCCCAGGCGTTCACCAGCCAGCAGATCGTGGCGCCGCACCTGCGGAACCCGATCGTGCCGAAGGCCTTCTCGGAAGTGGTGATGAAGGCCCTGGCCGTGAATCTGGGCGAGCGCTACCTCTCCGCTCAGGCCTTTCTGGAGGCTCTGCGCCGCCTCAAGGAGAATGTCGCCAGGGAGACGCGCCCCCTGGGCACGGCGGTGCTGTCCTCCTCCGCCTCCGGCCCCCACCCCACCCTGCGGGCGGCCACCCAGTCGCGACTTTGCCGCTTCTGCTACCGGCAACTGCCCCGTATGGCCGTGGTCTGCCCGAACTGCGGCGAAAAGAACTGATGGTTTGGCATCCCGCCAAGGACGCGGTACATCGGCTCTGGGGCCGGAGGTGGGTCCGCCGTGTGTCCTATACCCTGGTGGCCGGGGCCTGCACCGTCACGGTCACCTCCTGGCTGATCACCCGGCCCATGGTTTTCCGCTGGGCCCTGGGCCGCCTCGACACCCTGGTCCAGAAGGAGACTGGCCTCTCCCTTTCCATCGGTCAAGTCGAGTTCCACCCCACCTTCGGCTCGCTGGTGCTGCGTGATGTCCACCTGGGGGGGGACCTGCTCACCGTGAAGCGGATCGAAGTCCAGGCGGAGCTCTGGTCGCTCCTGGGCTCCACCCACCACATCCACTCCCTGCGGCTCGAGTCCCCACTGGTGCATCTGACGGAGGCAGGCCTGGCCGCCATCAGAATCAAGGACCGCCCGCCCAGAAGCGGGCCCTTGCCCCAATTCCGCCTGGATTTTCTCAGCATCATAAATGGCGAGGTCCAGGTGCCCGTGCCCCTCCGGGGCCTGCCCGAACTGCGATACCAGTTCGGGGTGAAGGCCACGGGACCTGGTCCCAACCGGATCAGGGTGGATCTGGTGGGCACCCAGTTGTCGGTGAAGGGCCCCGGGGGCTGGGAAAGGGGGCGACTGGATGTGAACGGTGAGATCTCCGAGAAGGGGGGGGCTATCCAGGAAGGCTACCTCCGGCTGGGCGAGAGCCAGATTCGGCTCCATGGCCGCTATGAGCCCGGGACGGTCCCAGCCACCGACCGGGTCGAAGCCCACCTGACGGGCGTGCTCGACCTGGCCCAGGCCTTCCACTGGTGCGGCCCCTCCCGGCCCCCCCTCGTCGGCCGCGTGGATGTGGCGGGCATGCTCCAGGGGTCCACGGCCCACCCGACCTGGACCTTCACCGCGGATGGCCGGGATCTGTGCCCGGAAGCCGCGGCCATTCGGCCTGGCAACTTGGAGCTCGAGGCCAGGGGCGGCCTGGATCATGGCAAGGTGGAGCGCCTGCACTGGACTTCCCCGCAGGGAGAACTGGCCATCCAGGGCGGCTGGTCCGATCGGGAGAAAGCCTGGGCCAGCCTCCAGGGCAAGAACCTCGACCTGGAACCCCTCGGGCTTGCGCTCCGGGTGGAGACCTTCCAGGGCGTCCGCGGAACCCTCCAGGCCGAGGTCAAGGTCCCGGGAACGCGGGCAGCGGCCGGCCATCCCGACCGCTGGCAGGCCTCTCTCAAGGTCGCCCTCCTCCAGCACGGCGCTGAGGCCGGCGGAATCGAGGCCACCCTGGACCAGGGCCGGGTCGACCTTGGCCACCTGAACCTGGATCTGGACAACCTCAAGCTGGAAGGCACCGGGTGGGCCACCCTGGATCCCAGGGGCCTGCTGCGCCTGGAAGGACAGGGCCAGACCGTGGTGGGGGCCGGCCAGGTGGCCCGGGCTCTGTCTGTCTGGAAGGTGGTCGACCTGGACATGGAGGGCCAGACCACCGCCCGGGCCAAGGTCCGCTGGACTCGGGAGGCTGGCCTTGAGTTGGACGGATCCGGCGAGGTCCTCCATCCCCGCTGGCATGGGGCCCGGGCGGACGAAGTCCTGGCCAAGACGGTTGAAATCCGTGGATCGGACCTCTGGATCAAGGACATAGAGCTCCGCAAGGAGGGGGGCCGGGGCGCTGGGAACCTCTGGCTCACCTGGGCCGACACCCTCCCCGGGCAGCCCCAGATCGACATGTGCTACACCGCCACCCAGCTCCCGGTGGCCGAGGGACTGCGGGCGGCGGATCTGAAAGATGCCGAGGGCCAGGACCTCCCAATCAAGGGCACGGGGAGCGGTTGGGTGCGGATCTGGGGACCCTATGATCACTTGATGATGATTGGTGCAGCCCAAGCCGAGTCATCTGAGGTTTACGGAATCAAGATTCCAGCGACCTCTTCCGATTTCTGGATGGATCTGAGCTCGCTGCGATTGAAGCTAACGGACCTGAGGGCCGCCGAACGGCCCGGTCTGCTCGGCCGCGGGGACCTCCCGCCGGAGGGTGCCCTGGCCCTCCTGGGTCGGGCCGACATGGATTTCGGGCAGTGGACCTGGTGGGTCGACCTCCGGGGCCGCCTGGACTCCCAGATGCTGGCGCTGCCAGGGCCTCGCATCCAATCCCAGGTGGAGGCCCGGCTCCTCGGGCCCATCACCAGCCCCTTCGGAGGGTTTGACCTGCCGGATGGAAGGGTCCTCCTGAACCAAGGCCGCATCTTCTTCGGTCAGACCAGTGTAGAAGGTCTCACGGGCCGGGTCGGCCTGGAGCGGGGCCGATTGGAAGGTCGACTGGCCGTGGAAGGCATGAAGCTTCCCCTGCTCGATGTCCAGGTTCGCCAGGAGGGTGCAGACCTTGTCGGCCGACTCAGCCTGGACATCTCCCCGGACAGCGCCCGCACGGAACTGCTGGCGCATAGCCTGACCGATGACCTGCTCGAGGACCTGGGCCTAGCGGCCACGGTCCAGGGGCGATGGAAGAACGGCCACGATCTGGCCTGGAAAGGATCCCTGGACCGGCTGGCGGCCCAATTCGGCGCCTTCGAGTTGCACCAGGTCGGCGCTTCGGAACTCCGGGGCAATGCCCTGGCCGCGGCCATCGACATTGCCCTTCAGGGGGGTGCCCGAGGGTCGGCAGCCCAGGCCGGCGCCCAGGCGGCACACGTGCAGCTGTCGGGCTCGGTCCCGTTCTCGGACCAGGCCGCCATGGCGATCCAGGCCCGGGGCGATGCGGACCTCGCCCACATGAAATCCATCCTGGACCGGGTCATGGAGGTGGACGAATACAGCCTCCTCTCCGGGCTGAATGTCCGGGGCACCAGCCACTTCGACATCCTGGCTCACGGTACCTATGTCGATCCCCTGCTGGACGGGAGCCTCTCGCTCGACCATGGCCAGGTGAACCTCCGGGGCTACCAGGGCGCCGAGGACCTCCAGGCCGAAGTGGTGCTGAAGGACCGGACCCTGACCGTTTCCGAGGACAGGCCCGTGCAGGGCACTCTGGCACACGGCCAGCTCAAGGCCAGCGGCACGGCGACCTGGCGCCTGGGAGGACTGGACACCTACGCCATCAAGGCCTCCCTGGCGAACTTCGAGTTGAGGGACGTGCCGAACGGCCTGGATCTCCAGGGCAGCCTCCGCACCACCCTCATCGGCACCGAGGACGGCGGAGTGCTCAAGGGGAAACTCCAGGCGAACCACCTGGGCTACCAGACCGAAGTGAAACTGTCCGACTTGATCCTGCGCAGCGCCATCAGCGACACCGGCGGACTCGCGGGCCTGGACCTGGACGACCCCCTGGAACGGATCCGGCTCGACCTGGACCTGGAGCTGCGCACGCCCTGGAGTTTCGACACCAACCTCCTGAAGATGGAGGGCCGCCTCGATGGCCCCTTCCAGGTGCTCGGCACCCTCGCCCACCCGGCGCCCAAGGGGACACTGCTGTTCCAGCCCGGCGGCCGGATCACGAACATTTTCCCCGCCGGTGACATGGTGGTCGAACGAGGCGCCCTCACCTTCTCGGAGACCCGACCCCTGGACCCCATGATCAACCTCCGGGGCAGCGTCACGTCCATCCCCGGCTACACGGTGAACCTCGACATCCACGGCACCATGAGCGACCTGACCATCGTGCCCAGTTCCACGCCCAGCCTGCGCCAGGACGAGATCGTGTCCATCCTCATCAACCCCGGCAACGTGGCCAACGTCGGCACGGCCGGAGCCTCCTCCGGATCCACCCAGGGAGCCATCACCTCGGGGCTGGGCAGCGCGACCTTCGGCCTGGTCTCCACCCTCGCCTTCGCGCCCGTGCAGGACACGCTGCGTCGGGCCCTGGGCGTGGACCGCGTCAATGTGGCGGTCCGCACCTCCAGCCTGGGCACCTCCGAGACCGAGTTCACCATGGGCAAGAGCATCAATCTGTTCGGCCAGCGCAGCGCCGTCGTGGTCACCCACACGAAGAGCGGCGAGTTGAGCATCGACTCGGGCCAGGTGGAATGGCGCTTTGGCAACCTCATCCTGCAGCTGGGCGTCACCAAGGGTGGCAACGTCGCGCCCGGGCTTTCAGGGGAGATCCGGCATACCTGGAGCCCCAATTAGGCAGTGGATGGCTGGAGGAGACCAGACATGATCACCGTGAAGTGCTTCGCCCGCTACCGCGCCCTGCTCGGCTTCACCGAGCTGGAACTGCCCGCCGTTCCCACCCTGGGCGACCTGTTGAGGGATCCGCGGCTGGCCCCCCTGCCCCAGGAGGCCCTCCTGGCCGTGAACCAGTGCTTCGTCGATCGAGCTGCGCCGCTGGCGGACGGCGACGAAGTGGCCCTCATGCCGCCGGTCTCGGGCGGTTGATCAGATCCCCCGCCGGATCTCCAGCACCTCGCCCCCGCTGAGGCGCAGCAGTTCCTGGAAGGCCGGCTCCCGGCGCAGCCGGTCTTCGGGTGGCTCTTCGGTTCCCGGTCCCCCGGGATCATCGAAGCGGAGTTCGACGGCCTTGAGGCCCGGCAGCACTCCTGCAAGGGCGGCCATCAGATGGGGACTGGCCTGCTCCCGCTCGAAATCCTGGAGCGTCTGCCGCACATTGGCCGGGAAGCGGAACCGGAGGACCGGCGGGTCCCAGCGCAGTTCTGTGGCCATCTGGGGTGCCGTGGCCAGCGCCCGCAGACCCGGGACCCCGCGCAGGGCCTCGCCGCAGGCCGCGCGGAGCTGATCCGGCGAGACCGGAACTGGCCCACTCACGGACCCGGAGGACCGGGGTGCCGGTGGCTGCGCCGCCGCAGCCGGTCGTCGGGACCCCTCAGGCGCCGGCGCGGCCTGGGGGGCCTTGGTAGGGACCGGCGGTGGGCCCAGCGCAGGACCGGAGGGCCTCGGCAGGCCCGGGGCCGTCCCGGACACGAGCGCATCCAGCGGCGCCAGGTGGGGCAGCTGGGCGGCCGTGATCAGGGCGAGCTCCACCACCACCCGGGGCAGGCTGCTGTCGCGCAGGTCCCGCTCGCGACCCAACAGGAGGTTCAGCATCCGGGCCCACCGTAGCAGTTCCTGGGGGCCGCGGGCCTCGCGGGCCTCCTGCTCGAGGCGATCCCGGAAGGCGAGTACCAGCTCCCGCCAGAAGGTGGCCCAATCGGCGCCCTGCTCAGCCAGTTCCCGGCAGGCCTCCACCAGGGCGGCCGTATCGCCGATGGCCAGCGCCGACATCACGCCCTGCACCAGGTGGGCGCTGACGATGCCGAGCTGCTCGCGGACGGCCTCCTCCTGCACCTGCCCGTCACCGGCGGAGATCACGCGGTCGAGGATGGTGAGGGCATCACGCATGGAGCCCTGCCCGGCCTCGGCCACCAGGCGCAGGCTGTCTCCCTCGAAGGTGACGCCCTCCTGTTCGCAGACGTGCCTGAGGCGGCCCTCGATGAGGCCCACGGGGATCAGGCGGAACGGGAAGATCTGCACCCGGCTCTTGATGGTGTCCGGGACGTCCTGCAACTCCGTGGTGGCCAGGACGAAGATGGCGTGGGGCGGCGGCTCCTCGATGACCTTCAGCAGGGCGTTGAAGGCTTCGGTGCTGAGCATGTGCACTTCGTCGATAATGTAGATGCGGTAGCGGCAGAAGGCCGGGCGCGTCTGGACCTGCTCCCGCAGGGCCCGGGCGTCGGCCACGGAAGCCCGGCTGGCCGCATCGATCTCGACGATGTCCAGGCTGCTGTCCGGTTGTTCCGCGGCGCGGCAGGGATCACAGACGCCGCAGGGCGTGGCCGTGGGCCCCTCGGCACAGTTCAGGGCCCGGGCCAGGATGCGGGCGGTGCTGGTCTTGCCCGTGCCGCGGACGCCTGCGAACAGGTAGGCCTGGTGGATCTTCCCGCTTTCCTTGGCCCGCCTCAGGGCGTTGGCCAGGGCCTTCACGCTGCCCTCCTGCCCCACGAGGTCGGACAGCAGGCGGGGACGGTATTTGAGAGCGAGGGTCGTCATCTGGAATTCAGTCTCCCACAAGGCAAGGGGGGTGTCAGGGTGCAAGGGGCAGGTTCAGCCCACGCGGTCGAAGAGCCCGGGCTGGCTGGCCATGGGACCGGGGGGCGCGGTCACCGGTTCCACCCTCGCTTCGCGCTTGTGCTTCGGCGGGGGGAATACCTCAAGAAAGGCCGCCCGGATGCCCTCTTTGTACTCGGGTGCCAGGACCTTCAGCCAGCCATGGTCCGCCAGCACCTTGTAGAAGGGGTCCTGCTTCAGCAGCCGGAGGCCGCCCACCCAGGCATTCGAGGCCCCGCTGGTCCTGGCGCGCCGGGCAAAGACCCTGGCATCATGCACAGCCATGAGGGGCGCCACTCCGATGCTGACCCGGATGCCAGCCGCTGCCAGGCGCTCCACCGCGGCCCAGCGGCTGGGGATGGCGGGGGCGTGGGGTTCCACGATCTGGCGCACGGTGTCGTCGTCGGTGGGAATGGAAAGACCCACGGAGAGCCGCTCCCCGAAGTCCCGCAGCAGCTCCAGGTCCTGGAGCACCAGGGGCGAGCGGGTGTGGACGATCACCTCCGTGGTCGGACAGAGGAGCAGCACCTCAAGGCAGCGCCGGCTCAGGCGGTACCGCCGTTCCAGCGGCTGGTAGGGATCCGTGGCCGAGGCCATGAACACCCGGGCCTGGTGGAGCTTGTGGCGCTGGGACCAGAGCAGCTCCGGCGCGTTGACCTTGGGTGCCACCCATCCCCCCCAGTCGCCGGGCCCATGGAGCGCGTTGGGGTACTCGCGGACGTAGCAGTAGCGGCAGCCGTGGCCGCAGCCGCGGTAGGGGCTGAGGGCGAAGCCGAACCCGTACCGCTCATCCTTCTGGGGGCGGAGGATCGACCGGGCCTCCTCAGGTTCCACGAGCAGGTCCTGGAAGAGCGGCGGCGGTTCCGAGGGCAATGGCAGGGGAGTCACACGGCACCTCTTGTGCCATGCCCTGCGGGCTTCGGCCTGACTCGTGCCATCGGCGCTCGCCCCTCCGAGGCCGTCTGCTTTGCAGCGTGTCCCATTCGCCCACGGTGAATGGTCGTCAACATGGCACTTCGCTCCTGCCCAAGGCTCATGCCCCTATGATTCGCTTTTTATTCGTTCCGTCAAGCCTTCCCGACGGTTTATTGATCAGGACGGTCCAGATCCTGGCTTGGCATCCTTCTGGTAGGCCTCGATGAGCTTCTGAAGGCAGGCGTCCTGGGCCTCGAGGTGCTTCTGGATCTCGAGGGCCTCATGCAGGATGGCCTCGGCGTCCTTGTAGGTGTCGTCCGCCCTGGCATCGGCGGCCGCGCCCTCGACCTTCTGACCCACCATGATGATGGACAACAGGACCAGTTGCAGGAACGTCTGGGCGATCCAGGAGATGAGGGCGCTGGTGCCCGTGTGGATGGCATCCGGCAGGCTGATGAAGGCGATGATGGCAAAGGCATAGGCGCACCACATGGTGCCCACGCCCTTGGTGATGCCCTCGCCCAGGAAGGCGTTGAAACGGGCCAGCGAGCCTTCCTTGGGGGGTCTGGCCTTGGGGATACGCTTCTTCCGGGCTTCGATGTGCGGGTGGGGCTGATGCTCGTAGAGTTTCATGGGTCGCACCTTGGGATGGGGGCCTTGGGTTGAGTCGAAGACCTGCCTGGCGATTCTGGGGCAGGAACGGTTCCATGGCGAATCCCGAACCCGGCCTGGCCTTGCCAATCCTCGGCGATACCTCAGCGGCTGCGGGGCTTGCGGGCGATTACTGGATCTCGACCTTGAACGTGGTCGATCCGAGGACGGCTTCCTGGTCGCCCATGAGCTTCACGGTCCACTCGCCCTCGTCCCCCTTGCGGAAGGTACGGTAGGCATTGGTGCGGTAGGGGGAACGGGGCACCTTCAGTTCCTGTTTCGAGGTCCTGTCCCCCTTGCTGAACACGAAGGTCACCGTGGTGTCGGCGGCGCCCAGGACCTTGGCCCAGACATAGATGCGGGTGCCGGCGGCGACCTTGAATTCAGAGGCCTCGCCCACGACCTCCAGCTTCTCCACGCCGGTGCCGGTCTTCATCTCGGCGTGGGGACGGATGGCGGTGGGAGCCGCGGGAGCGGGCTGGGCCAGGAGCATGGCCGGGAACAGGAAGGCGGCGAGCAGGAGGGGGCGCATGGGAACTCCTCGGGAACTGGGGCCCATTCTGAGCCGGTCGGCGACGCCTGTCACGGCCCCCGATCGGAACGGATGCCAGGGCTCACGTCCAGGTTTCCAGCCCTTCCAGGATGTCCCGCACGCCCGGTCCGAAGCGGGCGTTGCTGAGCCAGTCCAGGCCAGGAGGAAGGCCCTCCACGGCGGCCTTCACCCGGGCCCGGTGTCCCAGCTCGGGACGGGGGATCGCGCGCTCGGCCCGCTCGTGGCGGAAGGCCGCGGGCTCCTCGAGGTTGGGAATCCAGTACCGGAGGCGGGCGAAGATTCCATCCCAGGCGTCCAGGTCGGCCGGCTTGCCGAAGGCGCCCCCGATGAAGCTGCGCAGCTGCATGAGGTCCCCGGGTGCGCTCTGCGGGTCCATCCAGGACGGCACGAGTGAACCGAGGTACCCGTGTCCTTCCGGGGGATGGATGAGGAAGCCGAAGCTGTCCTTGAGGGCCGGCAGGGGCGTGTGGCGGCTGTGCCAGAGGTCCACCGAGGTGTAGGGGATGGCTCCCAGGGCTTCGGCGCTCTGGGGGGCCACCGAGCCCAGCAGGGCGGCCGCCTCGTAGGCCGGCAGGGCCAGCACCACGCGGTCCGCCTCGCGCACCTCGCCGCCGCCGCGCACGTGCCAGCGCTGGCCGGGCAGCGGTTCCAGGCGCTCGGCCCGGAGCCCCGTGCGGACGCTGGCGAGCTGGGTGGCCAGCCGGATGGGCAGCTGGCCCATGCCACCCGTCGGAACCACCATGTGGCTCACGCCGCCCTTGCGGATGCCGTTCACCAGGCTGCCCGTGGCCTCCCACTGGCGCAGCTTCGGGATGGCGTCCACAGATAGGATGTCCGCCGGCGCCGCCAGCACCCCCGCCACCATGGCCGGCAGCAGCTCCGTGGCGACCCCCTTGCCCAGGCGCCGGGCGATGAAGGCCGAGAGGCCCTCCTCGGGTTCCGCGCCGCGCACGGGAATGAAGGGCTCAGCCATCATGCGGAGCTTGGCGCCCACCGACATCAGCGGGGAGAGCATCAGGCCCGGAGGCGAGGCGGGCACCGGGATGAGCCGACCGCCCTTCCCCACCCAGCGGGCCCCGGTGCCCGGCGACCGGAAGGGCAGGTCGATGGCACTGAATAGGCGGTCCACGGCCGTGCCCTTCTGCCAGAGCACGCCCTGGGGGCCGGTCTCGAAGTGGCCGCCCTCCCAGGGCAGGGTCTTCATCCATCCACCCACCGAGGCGCCAGCCTCCCACACTTCCACGGTCTCGCCGCGCTGCTGCAGGTGCCAGGCCGCCGCGAGGCCCGTCACGCCGCCGCCGAGGATCAAGGTGCTCATGGGAGGATCTCCAGGACACGCCGGGTGAGGCAGCGGATGTAGGCGGGATCGGTGCCCGGTGCGGCCACCCGGCGGTAGGTGCGGATGCCGACCCGGTCGGCCACGTGGCGGTATTCGATGTCCAGCTCGTGCAGGGTCTCGATGTGCTCGCTCACGAAGCTCAAGGGCACGATGATGACGTCCCTGCCGCCCATGGCTTCGAGCACCGATTTCAGCGGCGGCTCCAGCCAGCGCACGGGGCCCGTGCGGCTCTGGTAGGCCAGCAGGTACCCGCCTGGAACCTCTCCAATGCGCGCCATGAGGGCCTCGCGGGTGGCGTGGATCTCCTTTTCATAGGGATCCCCTGCCTCGATCTGGCGCACGGGCAGGCTGTGGGCGCTGAAGATCACCGTGGCTTCCGGCAGGTCCTTCAGCGCCGCGCGCAGGGGCCGTTCCAGCGCGTCGAGGTAGTCGGGGTCCGTGGCATAGTGCTCCACGCCCGGCAGGATCTCCATTCCGGCCTTGGCGGCCTCGACCGCCAGTTCCCGCAGGCTCGACCCCGTGGTGGCCCGGCAGTCGTGGGGATAGAGGGTCACGGGCACCAGCTTCCGGATGCCGTCCCGCTTCAGGGCCCTCAGCAGCCCAGCAGCCCGCGGCGAGGCGCTGCGGAAGCAGAGTTTCACGGCCTCCTGGCGACCGGCGGCGCGGAGGGCGGACCGCAGCGCCGTGGCCTGGTAGGCGCTTTCACGCAGGAGGGGCGAGCCGCCGCCGATCTGGGCATAGCGCTCCCTCGCACCGGGGGCCCGCAGTTTCGCGATGAGCTTCGAGAAGGGGCCCTGCAGCCAGGCGGGACCGGGCAGCCGGATGAGCTCGCGGTCACCAAAGAGGGCCGCCAGGAAGGGTTCCACCTGGTCCAGGTTCACCGGACCGCCGAGGTTGAGGAGCAGGATCGCCGTGTCTCGCATCGTCTTCCACCTTACGCGAGAGTGGATGGAACCTTCATCACGGAACTCCGGGCGGGGCGGGAGACGAAAGTCCCAGTGCCGGCATCCCATAGACTGTCCTGACACCTGGAGTCCCCATGCCCCTGTCCGCCCTCCAAGCCCTGCCCGATGAGGCCCGGCTCTGGCTGTTCGCCCTGGCCCGACCCGTCGAGGCCTCCACGCTGGCACCGGACCTGGAGGCCCTGCTAGGCCGCTGGCAGCACAAGGGCATCCAGTACCGGGGAGCCTGGGTCCTGCTTGAGCCCCGCCTCCTCGCCATCGCCGAACCCTCCCTCGCTGCCCAGCCGTCGGGCTGTGCCATCGACGGCATGCTGCGCGGCGTGGCCCGGGTCGTCGCCGGGCTGGGGCTGGCCCTGGAGGATCCCCAGGCGGTCCTGGTGCGGCTCTCGGACGGCATCCGCGCGCTCAGCAGGTCCGAGCTCGAAGCGCGGCTTTCCGATGGCACCCTGGATGGTGCCACGCCGGTTCTGGACCTGGCCCTGCTCACCGTCGGGGACCTGCGCCGGGGCAAGCTCGAACGCCCCCTGGCCGCCACCTGGATCGGGCGGAAATACAAAGTTCAGGCCCCGGTTTCCACCGGGGCCTGAGGAATTCGGATCCGATCTAGAAGATCGATTCGCCGGGCTTGCGGCGCCATGCTTCGGAGCGCTTCTGTCCCTCGGCCTTGGGCTTGGCGTCCTTGGCGGCGGCCAGGGTCTGCAGCAGGGAGCCCCCCAGCTTGGAAGCCACAGTCTTCGCCAGGGCCGGGGCCGCGGCATTGAGCGGCGCGCTGACGGGTCCCGAGGCCTGCTCTTCCGGAGCCACCGACTTCGCGGTGATTTCCTTCAGGCGCTTCTCGTACCAAACTTTCCGCTTGGGATCGATGATCCGGAGGTTCCCGGCCTTCTCTCCCTTTTTGAGCACCTTGGGCTTCGGCTTCTCGCGGTCTTCCCGCAACACGGAATCGGGCTTTGCAGCTTCTTCGAGGATCTTCGCCAGGTTTCCAAGGCCACGCAGGGTCATCATGTGCGGTTGTTTCTCCAGAGGGGCCACGGGCCACCACTGATTAGCCTAGCGGCAGCTCCTTCATTTACATAGGGGTTTTAGGCACAGCCTGCCCTTTTTCACCCGCTGTAGTGGGCGGCTCCTGGGACACTGGGCCCATGGGGACCTCGACCACCGCCCTGAAGACTCGCCTGGAGGGCCTCTGCGAGCGCTACGACACCGCCGATGCGCTGGACCGGGACCCCCTGAGTGTCCTATTCGGCTATGAGGGGCCCCTGGACCGCGAGGTCGCCGCCTTCGTGGCCGCCCACCTGGCCTATGGGCGAGTGGACCCGATGATCCGCGCCGTCCGGGCCGCCCTGGCCCCCCTGGGGGCCCGGCCCGCTACCTGGCTCCGGGAGCGGTCCCCGGCCGCGGCCCAGATGACCCTCTCCGCCGCCCTGGCCCCCTGGGCCTGGCGCTTCCACACCGGCCCCGACCTCGTGGCCTGGCTGCTGGCCTGGAAGCGCCTCGACCTGGAGAGTGGCCAGGGGCTCGAACCCCACCTCCTGCCGGGCCCCGGCGAATCGCCCGACGGGGCACTCTCCCGCCTGGTCCAGCGCCTGCGGACCGAATTGCCGGCCAGCTACGGATCCCGCTTTTCCCTGCCCGACCCTCTGGACGGTGCTGCCTGCAAGCGCTGGCGGATGTTCCTCCGCTGGATGGTGCGGACCGGCTGGCCCGACCTGGGCCTCTGGTCCCGCTACCCCGCGGACCGGCTCATCATCCCCCTCGATACCCATGTGGCTCGCGTGTCGCGCTACATCGGCCTCAGCCACCGGGCCACCCCGGACGGAAAGATGGCCCTCGAGGTCACGGATTCCCTGCGCCGCCTCGATCCCGCAGATCCCCTCCGCTACGACTTCGCCCTCAGCCACCTCGGCATCCTCGGCGATTGCCCGGGGGTGCGGAAACGCCCTACCTGTGCGGAGTGCCCACTCTACGCCGTGTGTCGCGCGGGCGCCGCGCGAACGGCCACTCACTGACGCGCGATCTCCTCAACCGCGCATCCGCTGCGCGGTTTCGCGGGCTGCGGTCCTCCATGGATCGGCTCGCAATGCGAGCCTCCTTCTCGCTCCGCTGGTGGACATGGAGCCTCCCTGTTGCCGTCAAACGCGGCAATTAGCCGCGCCCGACTCGCGCTACGCACTTGACGCAAAAGGAGCGCCGGGCTTGCCATGTGTGTGACCTAAGTGGGTCGGGAAGCAGGGCCGGGGGGCTCTGCGGAGCGGGGACCCACTGGGAGCGTACGCCAGTGCCGACCCGTGAGCGCAAGCCGCAGGC
>CAIMBM010000172.1 GCA_903839205.1 uncultured Holophagaceae bacterium
GGTTCACCAGCTTGAAGTAGCCGCCGCCGGCGAGCTTCTTGAACTTCACCAGGGCGAAGTCGGGCTCGACGCCGGTGGTGTCGCAGTCCATGAGGAGGCCGATGGTGCCCGTGGGCGCCAGCACGGATACCTGGGCGTTGCGGAAGCCCCACTGTTCGCCGTAGGTGAGAGCCGTGTCCCAGCTCTCCCGGGCGGCCTCGACGATGCGCTTGGGCACGCCGGCGCCGTGCAGGCCCTGGGGGCGGATGGAGAGCTGCTCGTACTCGGAGGCCGGGGCGTTGTAGGCGGCGCGGCGGTGGTTGCGGATGACCCGCAGCATGGCCGCGGCGTTCTTCGGGTAGCCGGGGAAGGGGCCCAGCTCCCGGGCCATTTCGGCGCTGGCGGCGTAGGCGTCGCCCGTGAGGATGGCGGTCAGGGCGGCGCACCACTGGGTGCCCTCCACGCTGTCGTAGGGGATGCCCATGCGCATGAGCATGGCGCCCAGGTTGGCGTAGCCCAGGCCCAGGGTGCGGAAGTCGTAGCTGCGCTGGGCGATGGCTTCGCTGGGGAACTGGGCCATGAGCACGCTGACTTCCAGCACCACGGTCCAGAGGCGGATGGCGTGGCGGTAGCCCGCCAGGTCGAAGCCGCCGTCCTCGGTGAGGAAGGTGCACAGGTTCAGGGAGGCCAGGTTGCAGGCCGTGTCGTCCAGGAACATGTACTCGGAGCAGGGGTTGCTCGCGTTGATGAGGCCATCCTCGGGGCAGGTGTGCCAGTCGTTGATGGTTGTGTTGAACTGGATCCCGGGGTCGGCGCAGGCCCAGGCGGCGCGGTTCACCTTCTCCCAGAGGTCGCGGGCCCGCAGGGTCTTGCTGGTCTTGCCGTCGATGCGGCGCTTGAGCTCCCAGTCGCCATCCATCTCCAGGGCGCGCATGAAAGGATCGGGCACACGCACGGAGTTGTTGGAATTCATGCCGCCCACGGTGAGGTAGCCCTCGCCGTCCCAGGAAGTGTCGTAGCCCGCCAGATCCCGGGAGAAATCGCCCTCGGCCAGGCGGCCCAGGCACTGGGTGAGGAAGGCAGGGGGCACGCCCTCGCGCTTGGCGCGGGCCAGGGCCTTGCGCAGGACCTCGTTGGTGTGGGGATCGGCATCCCGGCTGGTGGAGCCCTCCACGGCCTTGCAGATGGCGTCCCAGTGGCGCCGCACGAGGGCGCTGCCGGCGGCCAGCATGGCCACCTTGCGCTCCTCGGTCACCTTCCAGTCGACGAAGGCTTCGATGTCCGGGTGGTCCAGGTCGAGGCAGACCATCTTGGCGGCGCGGCGTGTGGTGCCGCCGCTCTTGATGGCGCCCGCGGCCCGGTCCCCCACGGCCAGGAAGCTCATGAGGCCGGAGCTGCGGCCGCCGCCGGACAGGGGCTCCTCGGAGCCGCGCACCCTGGAGAAGTTGGTGCCGGTGCCGGACCCGTACTTGAAGATGCGGGCCTCGCGGGTCCACAGGTCCATGATGCCGCCCGGGTTCACCAGGTCGTCGGCCACGCTCTGGATGAAGCAGGCATGGGGCTGGGGGCGCTCGTAGGCCGAGGTGGACTTCTTCATCTCGCCGCTGAGGGGATCGACGAAGCTGTGGCCCTGGGCCGGGCCGCTGATGCCATAGGCGTAGTGCAGGCCCGTGTTGAACCACTGGGGCGAGTTGGGGGCGCACATCTGGTTGGCGAGCATGTAGGTGAGCTCGTCGTAGAAGGCCTGGGCGTCCTCTTCGGCCTCGAAGTAGCCGTGGGTGTCGCCCCAGTGCCGCCAGCAGCCCGCGAGCCGGTGGAACACCTGCCGGGCGTCCTTCTCCCCGTTGTTCTGGTCGTCGATTCCCTTCCGGCGGAAGTACTTCTGCGCCAGGATGTCCACGGCCACCTGGGACCAGGTCTCGGGCACCAGCACGTCCTTGGCCTCGAAGACCACGGTGCCGTCGAGCTTGGAGATGCGGCTGGTCCTGGGCACGAACGGGATCCCCTCCAGGGGATCGTGACCTGCCTTCGTGAAGTGGCGGGCGATCTTCATGTGACAGTCCTGGGCAAGGGGTGGGGAGGGGCGATTCGAAATTCACGGCGTCAAGGCGAGCGTACGAAGCCCTCCCCGGGAGGTGGGGGCTTGAAGCTTACCTCTAGGGGTTGTGCCGGGAACCAAGGATGCCCCCAAGATGTGGGGGTGTCAAGGGCCGATGCCCCTATTTTCCCACTCGCTGAAAAGGGGCTGGAAGTCCGTGTCTTTTCGCGGGATCGGGCCGCGCGGCGGTGCCGGTGTTGGCGCCTAGGATCAGATCCCGGTTAGCCTGGATTCAAGCCGGGCCCCATGCATCGGGGTGCGATGAACCGGGTCAGGTCGGAAGAAGCAGCCCTAAGTCGTTCCCCCGAGTGCCGTGGCA
>CAIMBM010000173.1 GCA_903839205.1 uncultured Holophagaceae bacterium
CAGCAACAAGGACTGGCGGGGCGGGCGCGGCATCCTGGAGAACATCATCCCCAGCAGCACCGGCGCGGCCAAGGCCGTGGGCAAGGTCATCCCCGAGCTGAACAAGAAGCTCACGGGCATGTCCTTCCGCGTCCCCACCTCCGACGTCTCCGTGGTGGACCTCACGGTCGAACTGAACACGGACACCACCTACGAGGCCATCTGCGCCGCCATGAAGGCTGCCTCCGAGGGCCCCATGAAGGGCGTGCTTGCCTACACGGACCAGAAGGTCGTCTCCACGGACTTCCGCGGCGAGAGCTGCACCTCGGTCTTCGATGCCGAGGCCGGCATGGCCCTGGACGGCAGCTTCATCAAGGTGGTGTCCTGGTACGACAATGAGTGGGGCTACTCGAGCAAGGTGCTGGAGATGGTGCGGGTCATCTCTAAATGACCCAGGTGCCCGCCCACATCGACAGTCCGGTCCTCACCGCCGATGTGGGCGGCACCAACCTCACCCTGGCCCTCCTGGCGCCGGAGGGCTCCGGGTTCCGTCTGCTGCGCAAGGCCCGCTTCAGCACCCAGGCTGAGCGGTCCCTGCTGGGTCCGATCCAGCAATTCCTCGCCGCCGGACCCTCTCCCCATCCAGGGCGGGCCTGCTTCGCGGGGGCGGGTCCGGTCCTGGAGCGCCGAATCCACCTCACCAACGCCCCCTGGGACATCGACGGCGCCGCCCTGGAACGGGAACTGGGGTTTCCGGTCCAGCTGGTCAATGATTTCACCGCTCTGTCCTGCGGCGTCCTCCAGCTCGACCTGGGCGACCCCGGCCCGGTAACACCCGTGCCCCACGGCGATGGCAGCCTGCCGGCGGTGAATCCCAAGGGCCTGGCCCTGGTGATCGGGGCCGGCACGGGACTGGGCGTGGGCTTCGTGGTGCGGGGCCCCCAAGGTCCCCGAGCCTTCCCCAGCGAGGGCGGGCACATCGGTCTGCCCGTGTTCGACGAGGATTCATTGGCCCTCTGGCGACACCTTCAAAAGGGCCTGCCGGGTCCGCCCGGGGCCGAGATGGCGGTATCCGGTCACGGGCTCACGGTGATCTTCCGCTTCCTGCTCGACTCCCGGCGGGTGCCCTGGACCCCGGCTGCCACCGCCATCCTGTCCCTTCCCGATACGGACCAGCCCGCCGCCATTTCCGCCCAGGCCGCCCTCGACCCAGCCTGCAGGCGGGCCTTGGAGCTGTTCGTGGACCTCTACGCCCGCGTCTGCGCCGAGCTGTGCGCCGTCTTCCTCCCCAGTGGCGGACTCTTCCTCGCCGGCGGCATCGCCACCAAGAACACCGAAGTCATCCTCGCAAACGGCCGGTTCATGGCCCGCTTCGAGCGGAACTACCGCGGGCACCTGGACCAGCTCACCCGGGCGACACCCGTCTACCTCGTCCACGACTACGACCTGAGCCTCTATGGTGCCGCCCACGCCCTGGCCTGCACCACCTGAAGCGCGGATCAGCCCCGCCGAACCGCAAAGCCCTGGAATCCCTCGCCCGTCCAACGCAGGGGATGGGGCCTGAAGAAGGCGGTGGCGCCTTTGTTGGCGTCCTGGGCCGAGCCCATGGCCGCCGGCCACACCTCGGCCGGGCGCAATTCCGGTCGGGCCTGCGCCAGCCACTCCCGGTGGGAACCGCACTCCTCCGGCAGCCAGGAACACACCGCGTAGATCATGAGACCGCCGGGGGCCAGGCGGCCTGCGGCGGCCGCGAGCAGGCGGCGCTGGAGACCCGTGAGCCGGGACTGGTCCTCGTGCTTGAGCCAGGGCCACTCGGGATGCTTCTGCAGGGTGCCGCTGCCGCTGCAGGGGGCGTCCAGCAGGATGAGGTCGAAGGTGGCGTCGTTGCCCTCCAGCCATTCCGCCGCGTCCGCCTGGATGACCCGGGCCTCGACGCCGCGCTGCTCCAGGGTCTGGCGCAGGCGGGTGGCGCGCTTGGGGTGCACCTCCAGCGCCGTGATGGCAGCTCCGGGGTGGCGCAGGGCCAGGGTGGTGGTCTTGCCGCCCGGGGCGGCGCAGGCGTCCAGGATGCGCGCCACGGGCCGGTCCCAGTCGTAGGCCAGCAGGGCCTGGGAGCTGCGGTCCTGCACCATGCCTCCCGCCGATTCCAGCCAGGCCCGGGGAAAGGGGGCCCCTTCCAGGAGGCACAGACAGCCGGGGAGCTCCGCCTCCGGCGCCAGGCCTTCGGGCGGATCCCCCTTCAACAGGCGGAAGTCCGGGCGCGGCGGCTGCTGGAGGCGCGTCCAGAGAGCTTCGGTCTCCGCCTCGGCCCCGTGGGGACCCAGGGCGGCCAGGAGGACCCGGTCGGCGGCGGGACCGCGGTCCAGGGCGGCGGGCAGGGCATCCAGTTCGGCCGCCAGGGCGGGGCGGTCCTTCGCTGCCCGGCGCAGCAGAGCGTTCACCAGCCCCTTGTGGGGCAGGAAGCCCAGGTCTCTGTTCGCCGCCAGGTCCACGGATTCGTTCACGGCCGCGTGGTCGCTGACGCCCGGCAGCCAGGCCAGCTGGGCCAGCCCCATGGCCAGCACCACCCGGGTGCCCAGGGGCACGCCCCGGTCCGGGTCCTTCAGTTTGGGTTTCACCCAGGCCTGGAGGCGCCCCCAGCGGCGCAGGCAGAGACCCAGCAGGGCCTGGGCCAGGTGCGCATCCTCGCCCAGGTCCCGGTCCCAGATGTCCGGCACACGACCGCCTTCACCGAAGACTTCGTGCAGGGCGTGGGCGACGTGGATGCGGGCGGGCGTGGGCATGAAGCCCCAGGCTAGCACGCGGGGCTGTGGCATCCTGGGCGCAGGCCTTCCAAGGAGTCCCCCATGGCACACCGCTATCCCCTTCACCTCTCCTGGACCGGCAATACCCTCGACGCCACCTACTCCCGGAGCGGCACCGTCACGAACCCCGGCAAACACCCGCTATCCGTAAGCAGCGCCCCGGAATACGCGGGGGATCCCGCCCGGTGGAATCCCGAAGACCTGCTGGGCTCCGCCCTCTCTACCTGCCACATGCTCACCTTCCTGGCCCTCTGCGCCAAGGCCAAGGTCGAGGTGGTGGACTACAAAGACCAGGCCGAGGCCGTGCTGGACACCGTGGACAAAGTCACCCGCATCACCCAGGTCCACCTCCGCCCCGTCATCCGCGTGGCCCGCGGTACCAGCATGGCCAAGGTCCTGGACCTGTTCGAGAAAGCCCACAAGTACTGCTTCGTGGCCAACTCCGTCACCTGCGAGGCGGTGCTGGCCCCCCGCGTGGTGGAAGCCTAGGCCCCGGGAGATCCATGCGCTGTCCCTTCTGCGGGCACCTCGAGGACAAGGTGGTGGACTCCCGGGAGTCCCGGGAGGGCGATTCCATCCGGCGCCGCCGGGAGTGCCTGTCCTGTGCCCGCCGCTTCACCAGCTACGAGCGGGTGGAGGAAGTGCCCCTGGTGATCCTCAAGAAGGACGGCCGACGCGAACCTTTCGACCGGCAGAAGCTCATGAAGGGGCTCCTGCTGGCCTGCCAGAAGCGGCCCGTGTCCCTGACGCGCATCGAGGAGATGGTGGGCGACATCCAGTCCCGCCTCATGGAGCGGCCCGACCGCGAGATCCGCAGCCGGGAATTGGGTGAACTCATCATGGATGAGTTGAAGGGCCTCGACCAGGTGGCCTATGTACGTTTTGCCAGCGTCTACCGCGATTTCAAGGACCTGCCCGATTTCGTGAAGGCCCTGGAGGGCCTCATGCACAAGGAGGCCTCCGTGGGGTCGGATCCTCCCTCAAAGAACCAGCCACTTGCGCCGGGGCCCGGACCCGTCAAACCCGTGGCCCAGGCCCTGTTCCCGGGCGAGGCGGAGGCTCCGCTCCCGAGGCCACGCAGGAAGTAGCGCTATCCTGGGAGTCGAGGTTATTCCGTGGCTGACGACATCCTCCTGCCCCCCCCGCCCGACGAAACGCCCAAGCTGCCGGAAGAACTGCCGGTGTTGCCCCTGCGTGATGTGGTCGTCTACCCCTACGTGATCCTGCCCCTCAGCATCAGCCGGGAGAAGTCCATCCGGGCCGTGGACACGGCCCTGGTGGAGAACCGGATGATCCTGCTGCTTTCCCAGAAGCAGACGGAGATCGACAACCCCCGACCCGAAGACCTCTACCAGGTGGGCACGGCGGCCCTGATCATGCGCGTGCTGAAGCTGCCGGACGGCCGCATTCGAGCACTGGTGCAGGGCCTCCAGCGGGTCCGCGTGGAGTACTTCACCGAGACCGAGAACCTCTTCAAGGCCCGGGTGGAACCCCTGGTCGAACCGGAGCTGAAGTCGCCCGACCTGGAACGGGACGCCCTGCTGCGCAGCGTCAAGCAGACCCTGGAAAAGGCCGTGGCCCTGGGCAAGACCCTCCCCCAGGAGGTGCTGGTCATCGCGGGCAACCTCGACAACCCCGGCCGCCTGGCCGACCTGGTGGCCTCCAACCTGGACCTCAAGCTCCAGCAGACCCAGGAGGTGCTGGAGATTGCCGATCCGGGCCTGCGGCTCAAGCGCGTGAACGAGCTGCTCCAGCGGGAGATCCAGCTGCTGGAGGTCCAGCAGAAGATCACCATGGAGGCCCGCGGGGAGATGGACAAGAGCCAGCGGGAGTACTACCTCCGCCAGCAGCTCAAGGCCATCCAGCAGGAACTGGGCGAGGGCTCCGAACTGGCCGAGGAGATCGCGGCGTTCCGGGACAAGCTGGCGAAGATGAAGGTGCCCGAGGAGCCGCTGGTCGAGATCGACCGCAACCTGAAGAAGCTGGAACGCATGCATCCGGATTCCAGCGAGACCGCGGTGACCCGGACCTACCTGGAGTGGATGACCGAGCTGCCCTGGGGCGTCCAGACCGAGGACAACCTTGACCTCAAGCAGGCCCAGACCGTGCTGGATGAGGACCATTTCGGGTTGGCCAAGATCAAGGACCGCCTGCTGGAGTTCCTGGCCGTTCGCAAGCTGAAGCCCGACCTGCGCGGCACCATCCTATGCTTCGTGGGGCCGCCGGGAGTGGGCAAGACCAGCCTCGGCAAGTCCATCGCCCGGGCCCTGGGCCGCAAGTACGCCCGCATCTCGCTGGGGGGCGTCCACGACGAGAGCGAGATCCGCGGGCACCGTCGCACCTATGTGGGAGCCATGCCGGGCCGCATCGTCCAGGCCCTGCACCAGATCAAGAGCATGAACCCCGTGATCATGCTCGACGAGGTGGACAAGATCGGGCGCGACATGCGGGGAGATCCGAGCGCCGCCCTGCTCGAGGTGCTGGATCCCGAGCAGAACCATACCTTCCGCGACCACTACCTGAACGTGCCCTTGGACCTCTCCCAGGTGCTGTTCCTGGCCAACGCCAACGAGCTGGAACCCATCCATCCGGCCTTTCGGGACCGCATGGAGGTGATCTACCTGAGCAGCTACACGCTGGAAGAAAAGATCGGCATCGCCGAGCAGCACCTGATCCCCAAGCAGCTGGAAAAGCACGGCGTCACACGCAAGCAGGTCGCGATTCCAAAGAAGGCCCTGAAAGCCATCATCACGGGCTATACGCGGGAGGCGGGTCTGCGCCAGCTGGAGCGCGAGATCGGCGCCGTCTGCCGCAAGGTGGCCCGGCGGGTGGCCGAAAACCGATTGAAGAAGAAGTTCACCCTGGATGAAGTCAGCATCCATGACCTGCTGGGTCCCGTGAAATTCCTCCAGGACGAGCGGCTGAAGGCCCCCCGGGTGGGCGTGGTCACGGGCCTGGCCTGGACCGCGGTGGGGGGGGACGTGCTCTTCGTCGAGGCCCTCAAGATGCCCGGCAAGGGGCTGCTCACCCTCACGGGGCAGCTGGGCGACGTCATGAAGGAGAGCGCCCAGGCGGCCCTCAGCTACATCCGGAGCCGGGGCGAGGCCTTCCAGATCGACCCGGAAGTATTCCAAAAGCAGGATATCCATGTCCACTTCCCCGAGGGGGCCATCCCCAAGGACGGCCCCAGCGCCGGCCTGGCCATCGCCACGGTGCTGCTGTCGGTGCTGAAGGGCGTCCCGGTGCGGAACACCCTGGCCATGACGGGGGAGATCGACCTGCGGGGCGAGGCCCTGGCCATCGGCGGCCTCAAGGAGAAGTCCCTGGCGGCCCTGCGGGTGGGCATCAAGGACATCCTCATCCCCCACGCCAACCAGAAGGACCTCGAAGAAATCGACCCAGAGCTGCGGAAGCAGCTGCGCTTCCACCCCGTGAAGCACGTGGAAGAGGTCTTCGAGCAGGCCCTGGTGGGCTGGGTGCGGCCCGAGGCTGCCAGGCCGACCCCCAGGCCCAGGAGCACGGGCAGGCGCTGACAGGCGAGCTATCCTCGCCTGCGGTATTGCAGCTATCTCAAATCATGTCTAATTTAACAATATTTTTAAGGCGGCATGGCCAACTACAGGCCGCCCATTCCATCGCGGGGAGGCCGCCTGGTTCCACGTGGAACACCCCTCGGGCGCCGCCTCCTCGGCTGGTCCCGGCCCCCGGGGGCCCTCCCGCCGGCTACAGACGGACCGTCTCGCCATCAGGGAACACCTCGACGATCTATAAAAAGGAAAGCCGGCGCCGTTCCGGAATCCCGCCTCGGGGAACGGCCATCCCTTCGGTAGACTTGACCTTCGCGAGGTGTCCGTGGGTCTGCTCGGGGGTCTGCTCAACCAGTTCAAGAAGGGGCTGAAGCGCACGCAGGACCTGGTGCTGGCGCCCATGGGCCGCCTGCTCGGGCTCCATCGCCTTGATGAGGCTCAGCTGGAGCAGCTGGAAGATCTGCTCCTTCAGGCGGACCTGGGCGTGAAGGCCGTGGACCAGCTGATGGCAAGGCTCCGGACCGAGCTTAGAAGTGGGGCGGACATCGATCCCAAGCAGGTGCTCAAGGAAGAATTGCTGCGCCTTCTTGGCCAGAGCCCCGCCCGGCCCTTGGAGGCGGCGGGAACCCAGGTCGTGCTGCTGGTGGGCGTCAACGGAGTCGGCAAGACCACCACCCTGGGCAAGCTGGCGGCCCACCTGAAGACCAGGGGGGAGGCCGTGCTGGTCGTGGCCGGTGACACCTTCCGGGCCGCGGCCATCGATCAGCTGGAGCGCTGGGCTGAGCGGGCCGGCGTCCCGGTCATCCGGAACCAGATGGGCGGGGACCCGGCGGCCATCGCCTACGATGGCGCTGCCAGCGCCAAGGCCAAGGGCACCCCCTGGGTGCTCATTGACACGGCCGGCCGGCTGCACACCAAGGACCACCTCATGAAGGAACTGGATAAGATCCGGCGCAGCCTTCAGAAGGTCATCCCCGAGGCCCCCCACCGGGTGCTGCTGGTGCTGGATGCCACCACCGGGCAGAACGGGCTGGCCCAGGCCGAGGCCTTCGCCCGGGCGGCCGGGGTCACGGACCTGGTCCTCACCAAGCTGGATGGCAGTGCCAAGGGTGGCGTGGTGGTGCCCATCCTGGACCGGCTGAAACTCCCCATCGCCTTTGTGGGCGTGGGCGAGGGTGTAGACGACCTCATTCCCTTCGATGCCGAGGCTTTCGTGGACGGGTTGCTGGATGTCTGACCTGGAACTCACTCCCGACGTGGCCTGGGCCCTCGCCACGGGAGGCCCCTGGCCTGAGCCGGCAGCCCAGGAGGGCGATGCGCACTTCATGGCCATGGCGCTCCAGGAGGGGCTGAAGGGGGTGGGCCTGGCCAGCCCCAACCCTCCCGTGGGCTGCGTCCTGGTGAAAGCGGGCCGGATCATCGGGAGCGGTGTCCACACGAGGGCCGGGGACCCCCACGGGGAAGTCATGGCCCTGCGTGATGCCGAGGCCAGGGACGAGGATCCAGCGGGGTCCACGGCCTATGTCACGCTGGAGCCCTGCTGCCACCATGGCCGCACGGGCCCCTGCACCGTGGCCCTCGCCCAGTCTGGGGTCGTCCGGGTGGTGGTGGGCGTGCGCGATCCCAACCCCCGGGTGGACGGAGGCGGCCTGGCCATCCTCCGGTCCCAGGGGATTGCCGTGGAGGAGGGGGTCCTGGGCGAGGCCTGTGCCCGTTTTCATGCCCCCTTTTTCAAGCACATCCGGACGGGGCTGCCCTGGGTGACCCTCAAGCTGGCCCTGGGGTCCGACGGCAGCCTCGGCCCGCCCGGCCGGACGACGCTGGTGACCCCACCCGAGGTCCAGCACCTGGCCCATGCCCTGCGGCGGGCTTCGGAGGCCCTCGTGGTGGGCCGGCACACCATCGAGGTGGATGACCCCCAGCTGACCGATCGGTGGCCCGCACCCACCGCCCCCCACCGCAGCTTTGCCCGGGTGGTCATGGATGAGGCCGGGCGCATCCCCCCCACCGCAAGGGTGTGGGGCCCCGTCGCCGGACAGCCCGTGTTCCGGGCCGTGACCAGCGACCCGGTACCGTTGCGGGGCGTGGCCGACCTCCACCTGCCGCCCGAGGGGCGGGGCTGCAGTCTGCGGCACCTGCTCTACGAGCTGGCTGCCATGGGGGTGGGTCGCGTGCTCGTGGAGGGAGGTGGCACCCTGGCCGCCGGCTTCCTCGCCCAGGGCCTGGTGGATGAGTTCCATCGCTTCCAGAGCGACCTCCCGGCCCTTGGACCACCCCTGGAACTCCCCCTGCCGGCGGCCTGGCGCCTGGACTCCGCCGCGCGATGGCCCACGGGGCGCTGGGAAGCCTGGCGTTAAGGCCCCGGATGCCAGCCGATTCCCGGGTTCACCCTCCCCCCACCAGCCTCACCACCTCCAGGTGATCGTCCTCCTTTAGGGGCGTGGCAGCATGCTCGGCGCGGCGGATGACCTCTCCATTCAACTCGATGGCACTTCCAAAGGGGGGCAGATCGAGCCAGTTGGCCAGATCGGCCACCGTGGCCAGGTGGTCCGGCGCTTCACGGGATTCGCCATTGATCCGCAACTTCACCGGGCCGCCGCTGCTGCCTGGAAGCCCTTTTCCAGATCGGCAATGAGGTCGCGCTCGTCCTCGATGCCCACCGAAAAGCGCAGCAGCCCGTCGCTGATGCCCAGCCGGGCCTTCACCTCGGGAGGGGTCTTCAGGTGGCTCATGCTGGCGGGATGCTGGATGAGGCTCTCCACGCCGCCGAGGCTCACCCCCCGGGTGATCACCTCCAGGGCCTCGCAGAAGCGCTGCCCCGCCAGGAGTCCGGCCCTCAGTTCAAAGCCGATCATGGCCCCGAAGCCCTTTTCCATCTGCCGCGTGGCCACCTCGTGGCCCGGGTGGCTGGTCAGTCCCGGATAGTCCACCCGGGCCACGTGGGGTTGCCACAACAGCCATTGCGCCAGGGCCTGCGCGTTGTCCGAGGCGCGACGCATGCGCAGCGCCAAGGTCTTCAGGCCCCGATGCAGCAGCCAGGCTCCCATGGGGTCCAGGGTCGGACCCAGGAGTTTCGAGAGTTGCCAGCAGGCCACCACGTCCGCCTCCCGACCCGCAATGACACCGGCCACCACGTCCGAATGACCCGCCAGGTATTTGGTGGCCGAAGCCACGCTGAGGTCGATGCCAAAGGTCAGGGGCCGGGTGTGGATGGGGCTGGGAAAGGTGTTGTCGGCCACGGTCCGGATGCCATGGCGCTTCCCGATGACCGCCACGCCCGCCAGATCCGTCAGGGCGAGGGTCGGGTTGGAGGGGGTCTCCACCCAGATCATGCGGGTCTCCGGCCGCACCGCGGCCTCCCATTCCCGCAGGTCCAGGGTGTCGGCCACCCAGGTGACCATCAAGCCCCGCTCGGCCTCCCAGCGGCGAATGAGTTGCTCCGTGCCCAGGTAGATGGCGGCGGGGGCCACCAGGTGGTCGCCGGGCCGGAGGAAGGCCTCGAAGACCAGGGCGAAGGCCGCCATGCCGGAGGCCGTCACCAGGGCTCTTTCGGCCTCCTCCAGTTCCGCCAGCACGGCCTCCACCTCGCTGGCGTTGGGATTGCCCCAGCGCGTGTAGAAGGAGGGGGGCTCGACGCTGGCCGCAAATTCTGCACCTTCACGGTTCTCCAGGAGCTGGAACACCGAGGTCTGGAAGATCGGCGTGGTCACAGCACGGGTCGGGTTGAAGTGCTTCCCGGCATGAATGGCGGTGGTGGTGGGTCCCCAGGGTTTGGGCATCGGCGGCTCCAGTCCCTAGAATAAGGCCGTCCGGCCTATCGCTTCCAGAACACGATGGACAGCGCCACGACGGCGAAAACAATGACCACGATGAGCCGCCAGACGGTGGGCCTCCCGTCCGGCGCATCGTAGGTCCCATGGTCTGCCATGGCCGCGCGGGTCAGTTCGTCTTCGGGCGTCGGCACCAGCCCCCGGCAATCCAGGCAGCGGAAGGGCTCGCCCGGGGTCACCACCGCGTCCACCACCGAGCAGCCGCATTCCTGGCAGATATGGACCACGCCGGGATGATAGGCCTCAAGGGAAGTGGGGATCTCGTTCGTCATGAGCCCAGAATGGCGTCAAGTTCCGCCTTTGGCCAGCGCTTCGGAGAGCACCTCGTTCACGAGTTTGGCATCCAGCCTGCCCTGGCCATCCTTGAGGACCTGGCCCACCAGGAAACCCTTGAGGCTATCCTTGCCGGCCCGGATCTGGGCCACCGGTCCGGGATTTGAGGACAGCGCCCGGGCTACGGCGGCCTCGATGACCCGGCGATCGCTCACCTGGGCCAGTCCCCTCTGGGCCACGACGAAATCGGCGCTGCCCCCCCCCGCCAGCATCACGGGAAAGACCTGGTCCTTGGCGGTTCCGAACCCCAGGACCCGGGTCTCGATCAGGCGCACCAGTCCGGCCAGGGCTTCCGCAGTGAGGGGGAAGGCCTCGATTCCGATGCCCCGGTCATTCAGGGTGCGGCTGACCTCGCCGAGCATCCAGGCCGCGGCCCCCCGTCCGGAGCCACTCCCTTCGGCCACGGCCTCGAAGTAGGCCGCGAAGGCAGGGCTCTGGGCCAGCGCCTGGGCTTCCTCCAGGCCCAGGCCATAGGTATCGCACCAGCGCTGGATCCGCCGATCAGGCAGTTCCGGGAGGGCCCTGCGGGCCGCTTCGATTTCCGAGGGCGCGATTCGCAGCGCAGGGAGGTCCGGCTCCGGGAAATAGCGGTAATCCATGGCCGCTTCCTTGGTCCGCTGGCCCCGGGTCTCCCCCGCGGCGGCATCCCAGCCCCGGGTTTCCATCTGGACCGGTTCGCCCCGCTCCAGAAGGGCGATGTGCCTTGCGATCTCGTGGTCCAGGGCCTGACGCACGAAGCGGAAGGAGTTGAGGTTCTTCACTTCGACCCGCGTGCCGAAGGGCGCCTCCCCGGTCCGCCGGACACTGATGTTGGCATCACAGCGGAAACTCCCCTCTTCCATGTTCCCGTCGCAGATACCAAGGCCCACCACCAGCCGATGGAGCGATTTCAGGTAGTCGGAGGCTTCCTGGGCACTGCGGAGGTCCGGAGCCCCGACGACCTCCAGGAGGGGGACCCCGGCCCGGTTCAGATCCACGTGGCTGGACTGCCCATCCAGGTCATGGTGGCTCTTTCCGGCATCCTCCTCCAGGTGGGCCCGCTCCACCCGGATCCGGATGCGTCCCTCGGTTCCCCGCGCCCGGACATCTCCAGCGATGTCCAGGAACCCGCCCTCCACGATGGGCACTGGACCCTGGGTGATCTGGTACCCCTTGGGCAGGTCGGGGTAGAAGTACTGCTTTCGGTAGAAGGTGCTTTCGGTTCGGATGGTCGCCTCGATGGCTAGACCCAGCGCGAGGGCCATGCGCACGGCCTCCGCGTTCAGCGCGGGCAGGGTTCCGGGAAGCCCCAGGCAGATCGGGCAGGTATGGCTGTTGGGGGGGGCTCCCGTGGCATTCCGACAGGGGCAGAACATCTTGGACCGGGTCTGGAGCTGAACATGCACCTCGAGACCAATGACCGCTTCGTACCCGGAATTCATCGCCGCTCCCGCCTCATTCTATGTTGCATCGGCCTACTTCCCGAGACAGAAGCCACTGAAAAGGGCGTCCAGGGCACCGTCGGCCCGGTCCTCTCCGGTGAGCCTGGCAAGCAGGCCCCAGGCGCCCTGCAGCATGGATGCAGGCAGTTCGGGGGGACAGTCCGTCCGAAGGTCGAGGAGAAGGTCCATCTGCCGTGCCAGTTCGCCCAGCAGTTCCACCTGGCGGTCCGTGGCCAGGGCGCCCAGGCAGGCATCCGGCGCCAGCCCGCCCAGCAGGCGCTCCTGGAGGGCCGCCTCCAGGGCATCCAGGTCCCCGAGATTGGCCGCCACGGCCACGCCCGGGGCCGGAGACTTGTCCGAGAACGTCCTCACTTCCAACACCTTTCCTTGGAACGGGAGGAGGGTTGTCTGGATCAACTCGGTGGCCTGCTCCCCTGCGGGAATCAGGTGGAGGACCAGATCCGCGGCCTCCAGGACGGGGCCCACTCGAGCCATGCCCAGGCGTTCCACGGGATTCTCGGTGTCCCTGATCCCCGCGGTGTCGAAGAGCCGCAGGGGCAGGCCGCGCCATTCGCAGCGCACCTCCAGCACGTCCCGGGTGGTGCCGGGAATGTCCGTGACGATGGCCCGTTCCTCGCCCGCCAGGGCATTGAACAGGGTGCTCTTCCCGGCATTGGGACGGCCCACCACGGCCAGGCGGAGGCCGTCGCGCAGGTGCTGGCCGGCCTGCGCGCGCCGATGTTCCACGTGGAACCAGGCCCGAAGCGGTTCGAGGTCACACATTAAATCTTCTAAATTTAAGTAGATGCTTTCGTCCTCCCCATAGTCCACGGCGGCCTCGGCCTGGGCCATCCAGGGCTTCAGCCGGAGACGGGCCTCGGTGATCCAGCCGGGTTCGGCCCCGGCTCGGGCCTGGGCCAAGCGAACCTGGGTGTCGGTGTCGGCCCCGACCAGGTCGCGGAGGGCCTCGACCTCAAGCAGTCCCTGCTTGCCGTTCAGGAGGGCCCGGCGGGTGAACTCCCCGGGTTCGGCCAATCGGATCCCCAGGGTGCCAAGGTGGCGGAGCAGGCGCCGCACGAGGAGGGGGTTGCCGTGGGTCTGGAACTCGACAACATCCTCGCCGGTGTAGCTGTGGGGCCCCGGGAAAAACAGGACCAGGGCGCGCTCCCGGAACCCGTCCCACCTCAGGACCCGAAGGGCCGCCCTCCGGGGCTCCGGCAGCGCCACGAGGGACGACAGGAAGGGAGCGAGCCCCATCCCTGAGATCCGCACCAGGGCCACTGCGGCGGGCAGAAGGGGCGTGGCGGGTGCGCAGATGGGATCAGGAGGCGGAAGCACCCAGCCAGTCTACTTCCGGAAGACCCGCACCGGCTTGAAGGTGCCCGTGCCTTCGCTTTCGGTGCCCAGGCCCGCTTCCCGGCTGACCACCAGGTGCACCCAGCGCCGCTCGCGGGCGCTGAGGGCGCCCAGCGTATGGCTGCCCAGTTCCCTTGCCTTCTGGGCGGCAAACTGGCCCATCGCCATGACCTCGTGCATGCGGAAGAGGCGGGCTCCCTTGACGTCGAGGTAGGCCAGTTTCTGGTCCTCCCGCTCACCCTGGGCCTCGTGCACCAGGAACTGCAGCGCGTCCAGGGCCACGCCCCGGTTCGCACCCAGGAGCGACGCGTCGGGCCCCGAGACGGCTACCCGGTTGGGGAAGGCCTCCTCGTCGCCGGAGGGCGCGAACCGGGCCTCCAGGGCCAGGCCCAACTGCTCGCCCCAGCGGGTGATGAGTTCGGGGACGGTCTCCAGACTGGTGCCGCTTTTCCGCATGGCGGGCTCCTACACGGTGATGGCCTGGGGCTGGTAGGTCCTCATGATCCACCAGGTCTGGGCGAGCCCGATCATGTTGAACACGAAATAGTAGATCGCCACGCCGGCGGGGCTCTGCGCAAACATGAAGGTCATCATGGCCGGCATGAGCACCAGCATCATCTTGCGCTGAGCTGGATCGCCCATGGCGGGGGTGATGGCCTGCTGGACGAACATGGAGGCGCCCATGAGCACCGGGAAAATGTAGTAGGGATCCTTGGCGGAGAGGTCGGTGATCCACCCGATGAAGGGGGCGTGACGCAGCTCGTAGACGTTGTTCAGCATCGACCAGAGGGCCAGGAAGATCGGCATCTGCACCAGCATGGGCAGGCAGCCGCCCATGGGGTTGTGGCCGTTCTTCTTATACAGGGCCATGAGCTCCTTCTGCATCTCGGCCTTCTTGGTCATGTCGCTGCCAAACTTCTCGTACTTGGCCTGGAGGGCCTTCTGGTGCGGCTCGAAGTCCTTCATTCGCAGCATGTTGATGGTCTGCTTGGTGTTCAGGTGCCAGGTGGCCAGGCGGATGATCACCGTGAAGAGCACGATGGACCAGCCCCAGTTGCCGACCACGACATGGACCTTCTTCAGAATCCAGAAGAGCAGGTGGGACACAGCGCCGAAGAAACCGTAGTCGATCACCTGGGTGAAAGGCTTCCCGAAGGCCAGGAGGGGTTCCGCCTGCTTGGGGCCGAGGTAGAGCGAGGCCCCGAGGCGGCCGTTCTGCGGCAGGAGGCCATAGCCCAGGGTGGCATCCCGGTCCGCAGGCCTGGGCAGCGCCCACAGCGCCGCGAAGTAGTGGTTGCGCTGGCTCTTCGAGTCCCTTTCGACGCCTGCATCGAGTCCTAGACGCTCTTCGGCGGGGGGCAGGACCTTGCGCTTGGCACCCAGGAAGCTGAAAAAGGGATCATGCAGCATCTCGGTCCAGGTCACGGCCTCGACCCCCTTGTCGGTCAGCGTGAAGACGCGGCCCAGGTGCTTCACGGGCTCCTCGGTGGTCGGATTCACAATGAGTTGCAGGGCCGCATTGCGGGGCGAGGCCGCCTCGACCTTCAGGATGTGACCCTGGGTGGGCACGAAATAACTGAGGCGCTCTCCGGCCGTGTTCTCGAAGATGACATCGGTGCCGCCGGCAACGGGGGCCTCCCGCACGGTTGCAAACCCAGCTCCCTTGAGGGCCCCGATTCCCAGGAAGGACTCCGGGAAGAAGGGCGTCCCGTCCCGGCGCCAGATCACCTGCTTGAGGGCTCCCGTGGAAATTTGCCAGGTCAGGCTGAGCTCCTCTGTGGCGAGTGTATGGACCGCCATGGAATCGGCCACCTTCACAGCTTCCACGGGTTGAGCTTCGGCGAGGGGAGTCGCCGGCGCCGCCGCGGATGGGGGCACTTCCGCGGGCCTGGTCGCGACCGGCGCCGACTGCTGAGCCTCCGCGCGGGGGGCTGGCTTGGCATACCGGGACGACAACCAGAACTGGCCCCCGAGCAGGATGATGCTGCCGATGACGAACAAGAAGACGTTGCGGTTGTTCATGGGGTATCCAAGGCGGGAAGACGACGGAGGGCCAGCTGAAGCTGGCTTTCAATGTCCCGGAAGCTGATTGTGTCGAGGGGTGGGGCGGTCCGACCTGGGCGGATCCACACCACCCAGGCCTGGCCCTGCAGGGCACTGGACTTCGCCAGGAACGCCATCCTTGCGCGGCGGCGGAACCGGTTGCGCTGCACCGCACCACCCGTCTTTCGGGGCGAAGTCACCAGCAGCATGGGTCCAGCGGCGTCCTCCCGCTGCCAGGCCCGGATATCCAGCCACGACGACTGCCCCAGCAGGGGCCGGGGCGGGGGCGTGGGTACGGCGTGGTCTTTGTGCCGCACCGTGCGGAAGCGGCCTCTGAAAATCACGGGAGCAGGCTAGAGCGCCAGGACGTGGCGGCCCTTGGCTCGGCGCCGCTTGAGCACCAGGCGGCCGTTCTTCGTCTTCATTCGGCTCAGGAAGCCGTGGGTCTTGGCGCGGCGACGGTTGTTGGGCTGGAAAGTGCGCTTCATGGTTCCACCTAGGGGGGCTCCTCCCGGGGAGGAGGGCGAACCTTCGAGCGTATCAGCGAGACCCCATGGGCTCAAGGGGATTTCCAACCTCCCATCTCGGCGCGGTGATGCTAGATTTGGATTCCCCCCCCGCGAGCCCGGCGTGGACGGAGCGTGTGTTGCGCCCCCCGTCAACGATGCGTGCGCGCTCCGTCACACCCCTGCTGGTGAACCCATGCGATCCACCGATCCCACAACCCTCTGGGACACCATTCGCCTTGGACTGTCCAAGCAGCTGCCCGAGGCCAGTTTCAAGGAGTGGATCGCGCCTTGCGAGCCCCTGAAGGTCAAGGATGGGGTGCTCTGGATCCAGGTCCCCAGCGCGGCCGCCAAGCTCTGGATCGAACAACAGCTACCCGAGGAGTTCAACGACGCGCTGGCCCAGGGGGGGTTGGCCGACCTGCGCCTGGAATTCCGCATCAGCGGGGCCTTACCGGTGGAACCCAAGTCCAGCCCCAAAAAGTCACCCTCCCCGACCCCCGGCGCGGAGCCCGCCGCCATCTCATTCCCCTACCTGTTCAACCGGTACACCCTCGACCGCTTCGTGGTCGGCCCTGGGAGCCAACTGGCCTTCGCCGCCGCAAAGGCCGTGGTGGACAACTACGGCAAGGCTGCGACCCCCCTCAGCATGAACCCCCTCTTCATCTACGGCGGCGCCGGACTCGGCAAGACCCACCTCATGGTTGGCATCGGGAAGGGGCTGCTTGAGCGGGACCCCAGGCTGCGCGTGGTCTACCTCAAGGTGGACAACTTCTTCAACGAGCTCACCGTGGCCATCCGCGCGAAGAACACGGAACCCATGCGGAAGAAGTACCAGCAAAACGACGTGCTGCTGCTCGACGACGTGCAGACCCTCGGGAAAATGGAGCGCACTCAGGAAGAGATCTTCCACATCCTGGAACACCTGCTCCAGCATGGGCGGCAGATCGTCATCACCTCCGACAAGCCGCCCCAGCGTCTGGAGGGCTGCCATGAACGGCTCATCACGCGGTTCAAATGGGGCCTCACCGCCGACATCCAGCCCCCGGACTTCGAGACCCGCATCGCGATTCTGCGGAAGAAGCTTGAGGACGTGGATTTTCACCATGTCCCGCCCATTCCAGAGGACGTTCTCACCTTCATCGCCCACAAGGCCAAGGGGAGCGTGCGGGACCTGGAGGGCTTCCTCACGCGGGTCATATTCCAGGCCAGCCTCATCGGGGTTGCGCCCTCCCTCGAGGTGGCCCACGCGGCCTTCCAGGGGCAGAGCGGGGAAGAACCCACGGCCCCGGTTCATCCAGATCGCATCTACAGGATGACGGCAGAGACGTTCAACGTGTCCTTCGTCGACCTCATGAAGAAGCGCTCTCGCCAGCAAGCCATCCTCGTTCCTCGCCAGGTCGCCATGTACCTCGCGCGGGAGATCGCCTCCTCCCCCTTCACCGACATCGGGAGGTCCTTCAATATGCACCATTCCACGGTCATGAATGCCGTAGACTCCGTGAGGGATCGCATGAAGCGGGATCCCGAATTCCACAGGTTGGTGCAGGCCTTGTTAAACAGTATTCATTAATTTAATTACACTTGTGTGTTTATCCACAGGGCTGGCGTCGGGAGTATCCACAAACCCGCTCGGCGGGGGTTTCCACCGGGGTTTCTCCCGGTCCTTCCGCAGGGTTGGAGCGCTTCTCCACAGCCTGTCCCGGGCAGGGAAACTCCGGTAGGATAGAGCTTTGACACGGCTTTCCACAGGTTGCCCAGGTCCTCAGCATCATCAAGGGTGATTCATGACTCTTCAATTACATGTTTCCAAGGATCGTCTGGACCGGACCCTGGGTCTCCTGAAGCATGCTCTCGACCGCCGAGTGACCCTTCCCATCCTTCAGCACATCCTGGTGGACGTTCGCCCCAAAGAGGTCGTCCTGAAGGCCACAGACATGGAACTGGCTTTCGAGGCCACGGTCCCGGGCGAGGGCCAGGGGCAGTGGACCATGGCTGTTCCCGGGAAGAAATTCATTGAAACGGTGCGTGTTTTCCCGGAAGGGATCCTGAGCCTGGAGTGCCCGGATGCGGGCAGCCGCCTCTGGCTGCGGGCCAAGGGAATGAACTCGGAGCACAACATCCAGCCTGGCGAGGGGTTCCCGGAGCTTCCGAGCCCAGGGAAGGAATTGCCGGTCGTGAAGATCCCGGTGCTGCGGTTCAAGAGGGCCATCCAGCTGGGGTCCATTGCGGTGAGCAAGGATGCCACCAAGCCCACACTTTCCGCGGTGCTCGTGCACTTATCCAAGCAGCATGTCCGAGTGGTCTCCACGGACGGGTTCCGGTTGGCCGTGGCCGAGGTTCCCTGTGAGACGAAGCTGAAGGACGATGTGCGGCTCATCGTGCCCAAGCGGGCCCTGGACCTCATCCCGACCCTCCTGGGCGACGAGGGGGAAGTCGAACTCTGCTGGGATGGCACCACACTCTACCTGGACCAGCCCGGTTTGAAGTTCAGCACGCGTCTCGTAACGGGCAACTATCCGGCCTACGAGAAGGTGCTTCCGGCGGAACTGCCCAAGCGGGTGATCATGGACCGGGAGAGCTTCCTCCGCACCCTCCGGTTCGTGGGGCTAAAGAAGGACGACTACAACAAGAACGTGCGCCTGTTCTTCGAGTTTCCCAATCTGCGAACAGTGTTCCAGCATCCCGACGAGGGTGTGAACCAGGCCACACTGCCCTTCACGGGCGAGGAGCACCCCTTCGAGCTGGCCTTCAACATCGACTACCTCACCGAGCTCCTGGAACGGCTGCCTGGCGAGGAGGTGGTCTACCAGTTCAAGGATGAGGTCGGCCAAGGGGTCTTCATGTCCCCCAGTCTCGAGGACTTCAGCTTCCGCTACGTCCTCATGCCCGTCCGGTTCGCCAACAGCGCCACGGCCTGAGCCGCACTCGAACACCGCACCCCACCGAAAACCAACCCAGTGAGAATTGATGTCTGACGAAGTCCTTACCGCACATGTCCACACCCCCCTGGAAACCGACAGCTACACGGCCGACAACATCACGGTGCTGAGGGACCTCGAGGCCGTCCGCAAGCGGCCCGGCATGTACATCGGCGATACCGACGATGGCAGTGGCCTGCACCACATGGTCTACGAGGTGGTGGACAACTCTGTCGACGAGGCCCTGGCGGGCTTCTGCAAGAAGGTGCACGTGATCCTGCACGGGGACGGCTGCTGCACCGTGGAGGACGACGGCCGCGGCATCCCTGTGGACATCCACAAGGAAGAAGGCCGCAGCGCCGCCGAAGTGATCATGACGGTGCTCCATGCCGGCGGGAAGTTCGACAACACCAGCACCGACGGAAAGAACGCCTACAAAGTGTCCGGCGGGCTGCACGGCGTGGGTGTGTCCTGTGTGAACGCGCTCTCCTCGAAACTCTGGCTGACGGTCTGGAAGGAGGGCCAGGAATACGCCATGACCTTCTCCCAGGGCAAGGCGGATGCCCCCCTGAGGCTGGTCGGCCCCACCGCCAAGCGCGGCACCCGGGTAAAGTTCCAGCCGGATCCCGAGGTGTTCAACAACATCCTGGAGTTCAGTTTCGAGACCCTGAGCCAGCGGCTCCGGGAACTGAGCTACCTCAACCAGGGCGTCCACATCTGCATCACCGACGAGCGCACCGGCGACACCCACGATTTCGTGAACGCGGGGGGCATCAGCGCCTTCGTGGAGCACCTGAACCGCAACAAAGTGGTCCTCCACAAGCCCCCGATCCTCATCAAGGACGAGAAGCAGGACACCACGGTGGAAGTGGCCCTCCAGTGGAACGACTCCTACCAGGAGACCCTCTACTGCTTCACCAACAACATCCGCAACCGGGATGGCGGCGCCCACCTGGAGGGCTTTCGGGCCGCCATGACGCGGGTCATCAACACCTACGCCGAGAAGAACAACCTGCTCAAGAGCGCCAAGGTGACCCTGTCGGGGGAAGATGTGCGGGAGGGCCTGACCGCGGTCGTAAGCGCCAAAGTCCCTGATCCCAAATTTTCCAGCCAGACCAAGGACCGCCTCGTCTCCAGCGAAGTGAAGGGCATCGTCCAGACCATCGTCTACGAGCGGCTCTCCAGCTTCTTCGAAGAGAACCCCAGGGAGGCCAAGGCCATCCTGGAAAAGGCCATCGAGGCCGCCAGGGCCCGCGAGGCGGCCCGGAAGGCCCGCGAGCTGACCCGCCGCAAAGGGGCCCTCGATGGGGGCGGCCTGCCCGGCAAGCTGGCGGACTGCCAGGAGAAGGATCCGGCCCTCAGTGAGATCTTCCTGGTGGAGGGTGATTCCGCCGGCGGCAGCGCCAAGCAGGGGCGGCACCGGGCCACCCAGGCCATCCTGCCCCTCAAGGGCAAGGTCCTGAACGTGGAGAAGGCCCGCTTCGACAAGATCCTCAGCCACAACGAGCTGCGGGTGCTGATCCAGGCCCTGGGCACGGGCATCGGCAAGGAGGAGTTCAAGGTCGAGAACCTCCGC
>CAIMBM010000174.1 GCA_903839205.1 uncultured Holophagaceae bacterium
AAGGCGTCGGGTTGGATCCCTTCGCCCGAATCGTCCGCCCCAGGCAGGGGCTTGCGGCGGACCGGAAAAACAGAAGGGGGATCCGAGGATCCCCCTTCCAGAGAAAGACTTAGCGCTTGCTGAACTGGAAACGCCGGCGGGCGGCTGCGCGACCGGGCTTCTTGCGCTCCTTCATGCGGGGGTCGCGGGTCAGGAGGCCGGCGCCGCGCAGGAGGGACTTGAGCTGCTCGTTGTAGCCCAGCAGCGCACGGGAGATGCCCATGCGGATGGCTGAGGCCTGGCCAGCGGGACCGCCGCCGGTGACGCTGATGATCATGTCGAACTTGCCGTCGAGGTCGGCCAGCACCAGGGGCTGATGGACCATCATCCGGAGCACGGCGTTGGGGAAGTAGCTCTCCAGGCTGCGACCGTTGACCGTGATCTTGCCGGTGCCGGGACGCAGGAAGGCACGCGCGGCCGCGCTCTTGCGACGACCGGTTCCGTAGTTCTGGGTGATGGCCATGGAGTCCTCGCCTCTTACTTCTGGATGGTCATGATCAGGGGCTGCTGGGCGGACTGCTCATGGTCCGGACCTGCGTAGACCTTGAGCTTGCGGTACATCGCCCGGCCGAGGGGGCCCTTGGGCAGCATGCCTTTGACCGCGCTCTCGATGATGCGTTCGGGGAAGGTGGTCTTCAGCACCTCGGCGCGGACCTCCTTCATGGAGCCGGGCTGGGTGGTCGTGCGCCGGTAGATCTTCTGCACGCCCTTCTTGCCCGTCAGCAGGGCCTTCTCGGCATTGATGACGATGACGTGGTCGCCGGTGTCGAGGAAGGGCGTCCAGGTCGGCTTGTTCTTGCCGGACAGGACATCGGCCACGGCAGTGCTCAGGCGGCCCACGGGGATGCCGGTGGCATCTACCAGGAACCACTGGCGCTTGAGTTCATTGGCTTTCGGGAAGTACGTGCTCATGGCCTACTCCGGTATCACGGTCGCGCTGCAAAGACACCACCTCGGGGGTGACGAATTCACAGAAGGGAAAGCTTATCGTTGGGAGGCCGCAGGGTCAAGCCGGGATTTCCAGGAGCCTGCCCTGGTATCCGAGCGCAGCCACAGCCCACTTTGGAAGCAGGCCCTAGGCTGGGTGTCCTGCGAGTCGCCACAATTCCTGCGCGATGCGCGAGGCAGCCAGGCCGTCCACCAGCAGCATGCCGTCCCGCACCTGCTCCTGACGGTTGTCCTGCCCCTCGGGCCCCAGCCACTGGGCCAGGGCCTCCCGCACGATGCCGAGGTCGGCTTCGGGGCCCACGCCCAGGTCGAAGCAGCCATTGGCCATGGCCAGGTCGGAGAGGATGCCATGCTGCCGCTCGTTCTGGCCCCACACCGTGGCAGGGATCCCCATGCAGAGGGCCTCGGCGAGGGTGACCCCGGCCGAGCACCAGATGGCGTCGAACCCTGGGATGCGGCGGGTGAGCTGGGGAATGCTGCGAACCACCGTGCAGCCTGGGAAGAGCGGGCCCTGGATCCCGTTGGGCGCGAGGATGGTGCAGGCGCCGCGCCACTGGTCCGCGGCGGCGAGGCGGGCGAGGGTGTCGAAGGCCTTCTGGGCCAGGTTCGGCCCATCGCTGCCGCCGAAGGTGACCAGCAGCTTGTGGACCGCCAGGGGCTGGAGGGGCATCCGCTTGGGGCGCAGCTCCAGGGCCATTTTGTCCACCACGATGAAGCTGGATCCCCGCAGCACCCGGCAGGCCCCGGAGCTCGTTTCGAAGGGGCGCACCTTGCAGCCGTTCACCACCTTCACGGGGTGGTCCGGCCAGCGGACACCCTCCAGGAAGGGCTGAAAGAGGAGGTCGGCGGTTTCGTGGGCGTCGGTGTCGTCCTCCAGCACGGCCACCTTCAGGGGACGCAGGGCCTGCAGCAGGGCAGCACTGCAGTCCCATTGATCCACCAGCACCACTGAGGCCCGGGTCTTGAGGTCCTCGGGCAGGGCCGCGTGGAGCTCTTCGCCGAGGTACCGGGCCTCGCAGGGCAGGGGCTCCTCCAGGAAGGGGTGGGTGCCACCGCCCACCCTGCGGGCCCGATCGTCCCCGGAGATGGCGATGCAGGCCTGGCCACCGTGGGCGCGCCAGGCCTCCTGGATGGCGAGCGCCCGGGCCACATGGCCCAGCCCGAGACGCAGATCGGCGTGGACGCGAAGAATCAGCAGGGGGGACATGATCCGGTGAGTCTAGCCTTATGCCGGAGGAATGGGGAGGGGGAAGACGAAATTGCTTGAGGGGCCGGTTGAGGGCATGAAAGGCTGGCCTAATCTAAGAGGTCGTAACAAAACCCCACGGC
>CAIMBM010000175.1 GCA_903839205.1 uncultured Holophagaceae bacterium
CCATTGGTGGCGATGGTTTGGGGCGAGCAGGGTTTCCAAGTTCCTGCCGGGGTGGCGGCGGCGGGCTCGCTGGCATCCAGGCGCTTGGAGATCTCAGCCGTGAAGCCCTTCAGCCAGGCCTCGTCCCCCCACGAGAGGATCTGGATGGCCTGATCCGACAGCACCAGCTGGAGCTTCTGCTCCTTGGCCAGCTGCTCGACGATGGGGGCCGCAAGCTTGGTGATGGCTTCGCCCACTCGCTTTTCCACCTTCTGGTATTCCTGCTGGCTTTCCTGCTGCATGTTCTTGCCTTCCAACTCGGCGAACTGGTACTTCTTGGCCAGGACCTCCTTCTTGTCGGGGTCCAGGCTCGGGGAGTTCAGCTGCTGCTGGAGCGCCTGCAGCTCCTGGCCCTTGGCCTGCAGCTTCTCCTGCAGGTTCTTCCCGGTGATCTCGAGCTCAGAGAAGATGGCTCCGGCCTTCTTGGACGTATGCACCAGCTGGTTGAGGCTGAAGAAGGCGAACCGGGGTGCCTCCTGGGCCGCCAGGGGCGCGGCAAGGGCTGCGGACAAGCACAGGGCTGCGGAAGGAGCAAGCAGGCGCATGGAAACTCCATAGCAAGGGGGGGATGATAGCGTGGAATGGCGGGCATTCCCGGCAGAAGTCAGAAGGTGGTTCCGATGGAGAACTGGAAGTCCGTCTTGCTCTGGGTGTCGAAGGCATAGGGATTCAGTTTCCTGGACCAGATCAGCCGCAGGGGCGCGGGACTGATGGGCAGGAAGAAGCGGAATTCCAGGCCGGCGGACCGCACCAGGGTGGGATTGGTGTAGGAGTAGGAATTGTTGTTCTGGTCCAGGTAGGTCACTTCATTGCGGCTGAAGATCTTCGTGCCCGAGGACCAGGCGTTGCCCGCGTCGTAGAAGAACACCAGGCGGAACTCGTCCGCGATCTTGAACTGGTACTCGGCGTTCAGGATGAACTGCTTGTTGCCGCCCACGACCACCGGGTGCTGGTTGTTGTCGAGCATGACAGAGCCAACCTGGCCGTACAGGTAGCCCCGGATGCTGTTCTCGCCCCCGGGCCGGTACAGGTTGTAGAGCGGAATGGGGTCAATGCCCATGTTCTGCAGGTACCCATAGGAAGCGTTGAAGGCGAAGATGTTCCGTTCGCTGAAGCTCACGAACTTCGCCACATCCCAGGTGGCCCGGAGGTAGGGCACATCGCCGCCGAACTGCCACCCGCCGTACTCCAGTGAGAAGGAGGCCCGGGTTCCATCGGTGGGCTTGAACTGGTGGTTGACGGTGCTGTAGGTGATGCTTTGGCTGATGGAGGAGGAAAGAATTTCCGGAGTGTCCCGGAAGTAAAAGTTCTGCCCCCCCTGGATGCGGATGAGCGAGAAGGTGTAGCCCGTGGAGTAGGTGGTGAACCAGGCCCAGGGTTTGTCCGGAAGCCAGTTGCTGAGCCGGGCACCGACCGAGAGGCCCAGGCTGCGCGTGTACTGCTTGTAAGCGTTCGCGATCCCCACCCGGGAGGCATCGTAGTCCGCCATGCCGTTGGAGACGCTGGACGAGAAGGAGTAGGGGAGATCGAACACGAAGGGCTCGGTGAACCCCAGCGTGGTGCTTCTCGAGTATTTCCCCAGGTTCTCGCTCACGGACAGGGTCTCGCCACCGCCACCCAGGTTCCGGGTGGAGAAGCTCACGCCGAGGGAGAACCCGAACAGGGAGCCGTAGCCGCCCTGGAAGAGCACCTCGTTCACCCCGGTCTCTTCCCCCTTGATCACCACGTCCACCTGGGACTTGTCCGGTACGAGATCCACCTTGGGCTCGGAGCCCTTCACGTCGAAGAAGCTCAGCTGGCTAATGCTCAGCAGCGAGTCCTTGAACCGGTCCGTCTGGAAGAGGTCACCCTCCCGCATGAGCATGCTGCGGCGCAGCACCTTGTCCTTGGTGGTGAGGTTGCCTTCGAACTCGATCTTACGGATGGTGTAGGGCTCACCCTCGTTCAGCTTCAGGGTGGTGTCCACCTTCTTGACGCCGCCCTCTTCATGCACGTCGAATTTCTTTTCGGCCCGGAACAGGATGTAGGCCTGGTTGGAATAGGCCTCCTTGACCTTGTCCACGGTCTGATTCACCGCATCCAGGTCGAAAGGCACCGGTTTGGCCCCGGGCTTGGGGGATTCTAGCGAGGGCTTGATGTTGAAGATCTTCATGAGGAAGGAGCTGTCGTCCCGCTTCACTTCCGCATACTTCTCCAGGTAGAACTCGGGCTTGAAGAGCTTCCCGCCCTCCACCGTGAAGCTGCCCTCGAAGTACCGCTCTCCTTCCAGGATGGGAATGGTCAGGGAGGCCCTGAGATCGTACTTGGGTGTCTTGGCCTCCTTGACCCGCTGCTCGTTCTTCTTCTTCTGCTTGTCGGTGGTCCGGTCCTCGACCTCGATGACGGGCTTGCCCACGAAGACATCCTTGTAGCCCTTCCGCCAGTAGGCCTTCTTGAGGTTCTCGAGGTCCTCTTCCAGGTTCTTGTCCACGAGGAGGTCGTGGGTCGTCAGCCAGCTGAACATCCAGTGCTTCCGGGTCTTCTTCATGACCTTGCGGAGCTGGGAACTGCTGAAGACCTTGTTGCCCCGGAAAGCCACCATGTAGATCTTGGCCTTGCCCCCCTCCTTGATGTCGAACACCAGCCGGGCCACGCCTCCCGCCATGGGCTCGAGGGAGATGTCCACCACCGGGGTCCGGAACCCCTTCTCACCGGCCTGCTCGATGATCAGGTCCTTGATCTTCCTGGCAGCCTCGGGATCGTAGACCGTGTCCGGATTGATGGTGAGCTTCTTCTCCTTGACCTTGTCCTTGATGTTGGTGAGCCCGACCTCGGTGCCGCCGCGGTAGTCGATCTCCTTGACCAGGGGCCGCTCCTTGATCCGGATCACCAGCTTCTTGCCGCCGGGGGCGTCCTCCAGTTCGAGCTTGATGTCGTCGAAGGATCCGCTGGCCCAGAGCTTCTCCAGAATCGCCGTGAAGTCGAGGTTCCGTAGGTCGTCGCCCACCTTCACGCCGGACTTGAAGATGACCGTCTCCGCCGTCTGCTTCTGGGCGCCCAGCACCTGGATCGCGACAATGGGTTCGATGTCCTGGCCCTTCAGGGGAGAGGCCGATCCGGCCACGAGCGCCACGAGGGCGAGGGGCAGCATGCCCCTCCACAACCGGGGCCGGACCCGGTTCCAAGCCATGCTTTGCTGCGTCATTCAGGCGCTCCGACCAGATGGGTTTCCTGGCCTGCGGCCACGTCTCCGGTATCAGACAGGGTGGGGACCAATTTCTCGTCCACCAGATCAAAGTTCACTGAACCGGAAGGCACCGTCTCCTGTCCGACCATCAGCTCGGCGAGGGGGTCCTCCACCTGCTTCTGGATGGCCCTGCGCAGGGGCCGGGCCCCGTAGGCCCGATCGCGCAGGGTCGTCTTCACCAGCCAGTCGCAGGCCGCGTCCGTGAGGGAGACGACCAGGTTGTGTTTCTGGAGGGTGATGTTGAGGTCCTTCACCAGGAGGCGGACGATCTTGCGCAACTCTTCGTCGCCCAGGCGGTTGAACACCACGATTTCATCGATGCGGTTCAGGAATTCGGGCGGGAAGGTGCGCTTGAGGACCTTCATCGCGTCCCCGGTCTTGGCGTCTGGACGGCCATCCTGCTCGACGAAGCCGAGGTTCTTCTCGGACAGCAGCTCCCGGCTGCCCACATTGGAGGTCATGATGATGATGGTGTTCTTGAAGTCCACCAGGTTCCCGAAGGCGTCCGAAGCCTGACCGTCGTCGAAGATCTGGAGCAGGATGTTGATCAGGTCGGGGTGGGCTTTTTCGATCTCGTCGAAGAGCAGCACGCAGTAAGGGTTCCGCCGGATGCGGTCCGTCAGCATGCCCCCTTCTTCGTAGCCCACGTAGCCCGGAGGGGCCCCAAGCAGCTTGGAGACTTCGTGCTTCTCCATGTACTCGGACATGTCGAACCGGATCATCTTCTTGGCATCCCCGAAGAGGAAGTCCGCGAGGGTCTTGGCCAGTTCGGTCTTGCCCACGCCAGTGGGGCCGAGGAAGAAGAACGAGCCCATGGGCCGGTTGGGGTTCTTGAGGCCCGTCCGTGCCCGGCGCACGGCCCTTACCACGGCGCTCACGGCCTCGGGCTGGCCGATGACCCGCTCGTTGAGCCTGGACTCCATGTTCACCATGTTGGCCTTCTCGTCCCCCTTGAGGGCCTTGACCGGAATGCCGGTCCAGCTGGCCACCACATCCTCGATGTCCTGTTCCGTGACCTCCGGAAACCGGGCGTAGTCCTCGTCGGTGAGGTCCGAGCGGTTCTTCTGGATCTCGTCGCGAAGCTGCAGCTCCTTCTGGCGCAGGAGCACGGCCTTCTCGAAGTCCCGGCTGAGTACGGCCTCGTTCATCTCGTTGATGACATGGTGGAGCTCGTCCTCGAGGGTCTGCCCCTCCGAGGATGATCCGCCCGGCCCCACCCGCAGCTTCACCCGGGCCCCGGCCTCGTCCAGGAGGTCGATGGCCTTGTCGGGCAGGAAGCGGTCCGTGATGTACCGGTTGGACAGGTAGACCGAGGCCTCCATGGTCTTCTGCGTGTACCGGACCCGGTGGAACAGTTCGTAGCGGCTGCGGATGCCTTCGATGATCCGCAGGCTCTCGGTCTCGTCCGGCGGATTCACGGTGACCGGCTGGAAGCGACGGACCAGGCTGCGGTCCTTGTCGATGTACTTGGCGTATTCCTTGTGGGTGGTGGCACCGATGCACTGGATCTCGCCACGGCTGAGGGCCGGCTTGAGGATGTTGGCCGCGTCCAGACTGCCCTCGGCGGCCCCCGTGCCGATGAGGGAGTGGATCTCATCGATGAACAGCACCACGCTCGTGTCCTTGCTGGCCTCGGCGATGATGGACTTCAGCCGCTCCTCGAACTGCCCGCGGTACTTGGTGCCGGCGACCACGAGGCTGAGATCCAGGGCATAGATCCGCTTGTCCGCCAGGCTGGGGGGCACGATGCCCTCGTGGATCTTCTGGGCCAGGCCCTCCACGATGGCGGTCTTGCCCACGCCGGCCTCGCCAAGGAGGATCGGGTTGTTCTTGCGTCGGCGGCTGAGGATCTGGACGATGCGCTCCACCTCCGCGTCCCGGCCGATGAGGTTGTCGAAGATGCCCCGCTCCGCCATCTCCGAGAGGTTGCGGGCGAACTCGGACAGGAGGGGGTGTTCCTTCTTCTTTTTGGCGATCTTCTCTTCCTTGCTGCTCTCCAGCAGGATCTCCTTGGCGGCAATCAGGTCCGCGCCCGACTCCTTCAGGAGGCGCCCGGCCAGGCAGCCCTCCTCCCGCAGCATGCCCAGCAGGAGGTGCTCGGCTCCCACATGCTTGTGGTTGAGCTTGGCGCTCTCCGACGTGGCGTGCTGGAGGATGTGCTTGACCTCCTCCTCCATCGGTATGTCGATGCTGGTGCTGCTGGGGGTGATCTTCTTGTCTTTGGGGGTGAGGGCCGCCACCAGGCGCTCGCGCAGACTGCTCACCTGCACGCCCATGCGCTCGAGGAGCTGGGTGCTGGTTTTCTCCGACTCCCGGAGCAGCCCCAGCAGGAGGTGGCCGCTCTGGATGCTTTCCGCACCGAACTGGCTCGCCTCATAGCGGGCGAAGAACATCACGCGACGGGCTTTTTCAGTGAATTTTTCGAACACAGGACACCCTTCCGGGTCATGGATGGCGCCGGGACCGGGATGGTTCCTGCGCGGTCTACCAGGGTAACGCCTTCCGCCAGCCCTGTCCCGGTCCTGCCCCGGTCCGTACCCCATGAGGCCGGGACAGAACCGCTGCCTGGCGTTATCCTGGAAGGCTTGGAGGGCGACATGAGCCTGGCTTGGACCAATCTTGCGATCCTGGGCCTCCAGTGGGGGGACGAGGGCAAGGGCAAGGTCGTGGACCTGCTCAGCCCCAATTTCCGCCAGGTGGTCCGCTTCCAGGGCGGGAACAACGCCGGGCACACGGTGGTGGTCGATGGCCAGAGCATCGCCCTGCACCAGGTGCCCAGCGGCGCCCTGCACCCCGGCTGCTTCCTGGTGGTCGGCAATGGCGTGGTGCTGAACCTCGAGGTCCTGCAGCAGGAACTGGACCGCCTCAAGGCGCGAGGGTTCGACCTCCAGGGCCGCCTCCTGCTCTCCGAGAAGGCCCACATCATCCTGCCCCACCACATCGCCCTGGACCAGTGGCGCGAGGTCAGGGCCGACAAGGTGGGCGCCAAGATCGGCACCACGGGCCGCGGCATCGGACCCGCCTACGAGATGAAGGCGGCCCGCATGGGCGTGCGCCTGGGCGACCTGCACCATCCCGAGACCCTGGCGGAGCGCATCCGACCCGGCTACGACGAAGTCCGCCTGCGCCTGGGTTCCGAAGGAGGCCTGCCGACTCTGGAGGCCATCGTCGAGGGCCTGCTGCGCACCGCCGAGCCCTTCCTTGCCTTCATCGGCGATGCCCAGGGCCACCTGATGACCGCCTGGAAGCGCGGCGACAGCATCCTCTTCGAGGGCGCCCAGGCCACCCTGCTGGACATCGACCACGGCACCTACCCCTTCGTCACCTCCAGCAACTGCAGCCTGGGCGGCCTCTTCACCGGCACGGGGATGCCCCCCAAGGCCCTTGACAGGATCCTGGGCATCGCCAAGGCCTACACCACCCGCGTCGGCGCCGGCCCCTTCCCCGCCGAGTTGCTGGATGCCACCGGCGACCGCCTCCGCGAGGTGGGCCGCGAATTCGGCACCACCACGGGTCGCCCCCGGCGCTGCGGTTGGTTCGACGCCCCCATCACCGCCCACGCCTGCCGCACCAATGGTGTGGACGGCCTGGCC
>CAIMBM010000176.1 GCA_903839205.1 uncultured Holophagaceae bacterium
GCGAAACACCCCTCAAGATGAGATCTCCCTATGAGACCCGTGGAAGACCACCACGTTGATAGGTCGCATGTGTAAGGCCGGTAACGGCTTAAGCTGAGCGATACTAATCGGTCCACAGACTTGACCTTTCATCAATCAATTACACTGAAGTGCAATTCAAGTAGGCTTTTCCGATAGGAAAAGCCGTCAAGTGAACCAGGCCAGACCGGCGACAGCCGAGGCTGGAATGGTGAACGCCTTGAATTACCGACCAACACCCAAGAGACGCTCCGCGGAGCCCTCGCCAAATCCCTTCTCAACCCTTCTAAAGCCTTCGTCGTGGCTTTTCCCCAAGTGTCACACCCGTTCCCATCCCGAACACGGCAGTTAAGACTTGGAGGGCCGATGATACTGCTCTGAACAGGAGTGGGAAAGTAGGTCGCTGCGACGTTAAAACGAACGGGTCACCCCAGTGGTGGCCCGTTTTTTTATGTACCGCCTGAGCGTATCCGTGGGGGAATTATGCTCCGGCGCCGTATACACTGGATGTTCCGCATGGAGGAACGAATGAACAAAGGTGTTTACACCTTCGGGGGTAACCGCAACGAAGGAAGCGCCAGCATGCGCAACCTGCTCGGAGGAAAGGGGTGCAACCTGGCCGAGATGGCCGGCCTGGGCATCCCGGTGCCACCCGGGTTCACGCTCACCACGGAACAATGCGGTGCCTACTACACGAATGGGCGACAGCTCAACGATGCTCTGAAAACCGAAATACTTGAGGCGCTCAAGTGGCTCGAGGCTGTGCGTGGCTGTGGCTTCGGGGCCGCTGAAAACCCCCTCCTGCTCTCGGTTCGCTCCGGTGCCCGGGTCTCCATGCCGGGCATGATGGACACCGTCCTCAACCTGGGACTCAACGACAAGACCGTGGCCGCCCTGGAGCGGGCCAGCGGGAACCCCCGCTTCGCCTGGGACTCCTACCGGCGCTTCATCACGATGTACAGCAACGTGGTGCTCGGCGTCGAGCACTCCCTGTTTGAAGCTGAGATCGAAAGGACCAAGGAGCGGCTGGGCAAGCACCTGGACACGCAGCTCAGCGCCGAGGACTGGCAGGTCGTCGTCACGGCCTACAAGGACATCGTGCGCGAGGAAACGGGGCAACCCTTTCCCCAGGATCCCATGGAGCAGCTCTGGGGGGCCATCCGCGCCGTCTTCGAGAGCTGGAACACGGGGCGCGCCATCACCTATCGCCGGCTCCACCGCATTCCCGATGACTGGGGCACGGGTGTCAACGTGCAGAGCATGGTCTTCGGCAACATGGGCGATGACTGCGGGACCGGCGTGGCCTTCACGCGGGATCCGGCCACCGGGGAGCGCCTGTTCTACGGGGAATACCTCATCAACGCCCAGGGCGAGGACGTGGTCGCGGGCATCCGCACGCCTCAGCCCATCACCCGGGCCCAGGCCGAAGGCACCGGGCTGAAGAGCCTCGAGGAGGCCATGCCCAGTTCCTTCGCGGAACTGGACGCCACCTGCCAGCGCCTGGAGACGCACTTCAAGGACATGCAGGATATCGAGTTCACCATCGAGCGCGGGAAGCTCTTCCTGCTGCAGACCCGCAATGGCAAGCGGACGGCCATGGCCAGCATCCGGATCGCCATCGACCTGGTGGACGAGGGCCTCATCGACGGCCATACGGCGCTCAAGCGCATCGATGCGGACAGCCTCTCCCAGCTGCTGGCCCCGGTCTTCGATCCCAAGGAGAAGGACCGGCTCCGCAAGGAAGGCAAGCTGCTGACGAAGGGCCTGAACGCCGGCCCCGGCGCAGCCACGGGCCGGATCGCCCTCACCGCCGACCAGGCCGAGAAGATGGCCCAGGAGGGCCCCGTGGTGCTGGTGCGGGTGGAGACCAGCCCCGAGGACATCTCGGGCATGGTGGCCTCCCAGGGCATCCTGACGGCCCGGGGCGGCATGACCAGCCATGCGGCCGTGGTGGCCCGGGGCATGGGCAAGCCCTGCGTGTGCGGCGCATCGGCCATCCAGATCGACCTGGAGCGCGGGATCGTGCGTGTGGGTGATTGCGAGCTCAAGGCGGGGCAGGACTGGATTTCCATGGACGGGTCCAGCGGCGAGGTGTTCGTCGGCAAGCTGAGCGCCCATCCCTCCGAAGTCAACCAGGTACTGGTGGACAACCGCCTGAAGGCCGAGGAGAGCGAACTCTACCAGCGCTTCGCCAAGATCATGACCTGGAGCCGCGATGCCAAGCGCATGAAGGTCCGCACCAATGCGGACACGCCCCACGATGCGGCCGTGGCCCGGGCCTTCGGCGCGGAGGGCATCGGTCTCTGCCGGACCGAGCACATGTTCTTCGAGGGCGACCGCATCATCGCCGTGCGCGAGATGATCCTCGCCACCGATGCCGAGGGTCGCAAGAAAGCCCTGGCCAAGCTGCTGCCCATGCAGCGGGAGGATTTCGAGGGCATCTTCAATGCTATGGACGGCCTGCCCGTGAACATCCGTCTGCTGGATCCACCCCTCCACGAATTCCTCCCCCAGGATGAGCCGGGCCAGAGGGAGATGGCCGAGGTGCTGGGTGTGGACCTGGGCACCGTGGAGCGCCGGGTGGCTCAGCTGCACGAGTTCAATCCGATGATGGGCCACCGGGGCTGCCGCCTCGGGATCACCTTCCCCGAGATCATCCGCATGCAGGTCCGAGCCATCGCCGAGGCCGCGCTGAACGTGGCCGCCAAGGGCACCAGGGCCATCCCGGAGATCATGGTGCCGCTCATCGGTACCGTGCGGGAACTGGCCTATACCAAGACGGAGATGCTCGATGAGATCGCCCAGGTGAACCAGGAGCGAGGCACCCAGTTCGCCTGCCCCATCGGCACCATGATCGAGATCCCCCGGGCGGCCATCACCTCGGACCGCATCGCCCAGGAGGCCGAGTTCTTCAGCTTCGGAACCAATGATCTGACCCAGATGGGCTTCGGCTTCAGCCGCGATGATGCGGGCTCGTTCCTGCCGGAATACGTCGGGAAGAAGATCCTGGAAGAGGATCCCTTCCAGAGCCTCGACCAGGAGGGCATCGGCGAGCTGGTGCGCATCTCCTGCGAGAAGGGCCGCGCGGCGCGCCCCGGCATCAAGCTGGGAGTCTGTGGCGAGCACGGCGGCGATCCCAGGAGCGTGGTCTTCTTCCACAAGGTGGGCCTGGACTACGTCAGCTGCAGCCCCTACCGCGTGCCCATCGCCATCCTGGCGGCGGCCCAGGCGACCCTGGAACCCTAGGGGCTGTTCTTCAGCTATCCTAAGAAGGCCGTGCCACCGCACGGCCTTTTTGTCGGATGCCCCATGGCCAAGCCCCAGAGTGATCAGCCCGAGATCATCTACTCGATGATGCGGGTCAGCAAGATCTACAACAACAAGCCCGTCATCAAGGACATCTCCC
>CAIMBM010000177.1 GCA_903839205.1 uncultured Holophagaceae bacterium
AAGGCGCCGAAAGGCGCCTTCTTGCTATCCTGATCGATCAGCCGGAGGGCCCATGCCCAGCAGCTACTATCCCCCCATCGTCATCGAGCAGACGCCCCGCGGCGAGCGCAGCTACGACATCTACTCGCGGTTGCTGAAGGACAACATCATCTTCCTGGGCACGGCCATCGACGACAGCGTGGCCAATGCCATCGTCGCCCAGATGCTCTTCCTCGAAAGCGAGGACCCGGACAAGGACATCCAGATCTACATCAACAGCCCCGGGGGCAGCGTCACCGCGGGCCTGGCCATCTACGACACCATGCAGTTCGTGAAGAACGACATCGTCACCTACTGCATCGGCCAGTGCGCCTCCATGGGTGCCCACCTGCTGTCCGCCGGCACCAAGGGGAAGCGCTTCGCCCTGCCGAACGCCCGCATCATGATCCACCAGCCCAGCGGAGGGGCCCAGGGCCAGGCCACGGAGATCGAGATCACCTTCAAGGAGATCCAGCGCCTGAAGGACAACCTGGCGGCCACCTTCGCGAAGCACACGGGCCAGCCGTTGAAGAAGGTGGTCAAGGACATGGACCGGGACTTCTTCATGAGCGCCGAGGAAGCGCTCGAGTACGGCATCGTGGACAAGGTCCTCTCCGAGCGGCCGGCCTGATGAACGCAAGCCTCTCCACCCTTCCGGCCTTCGAGCACCTGTCCGGCATCCCGCTCTACGTGCCCGGCAAGCCGATCCAGGAGGTCCAGCGTGAACTGGGCCTCACCCGGATCGTCAAGCTCGCCTCCAACGAGAACCCCTGGGGTCCCACCGAGGCGGTGAAGGCCCGCGTGGCGGCCGTGATCGCGGGTTCCGAGGACGAGGGCCTGGGCCTCTACCCGGTCAGCGACGGCTACTACCTCCGCAAGCGCATCGCCGAACGGAAGGGCCTGCCCCTGGAGCGGGTGATCCTCGGCAACGGCAGCAGCGAGATCCTGGAGATGGTGGCCAAGGCCGCCTTCCTGGAGGGCGGCAGCGCCGTCATCCCGAAGCACAGCTTCGCCATCTACGGCATCGCCACGCAGACCGGCGGGGGGCGCGTCATCGAATCCAGGGCCTCCACGACGGAATTCGACGCCGATGACATCCTCCGCGCTGTCGCCGAGGACACCCGGCTCGTCTACCTAGGGCACCCTAACAACCCCACGGGCCTGCGCCTGGAGCGGGCGGCCCTCGAACGCCTGGTGCGGAACCTCCGGGAGGACATCGTCCTGGTAGTGGACCAGGCCTATGCCGAGTACGAGGATCCCGCCACCTACCCGGACGCCGCCGCCTACCTCGACGAGCGCCCGAACCTGCTGGTCCTGCACACGTTTTCCAAGATCCACGCCCTGGCCGCTCTGCGGATCGGCTATGGCCTAGGTTCGAAGGAACTGATGGGCTACCTGGAGCGGGTCCGCAGTCCCTTCAATACCAACCATCTGGCCCAGGCCGCGGCGGAAGTGGCCGTGCAGGACCTGGCCTTCGAGGCCTTCTCCCGGCAGAAGAACACCGAGGCCCGGGCGGCCTTCCTGGCCGAAGCGGGGAAGCATCGCTGCCAGCTCACGGGCACGGGGGGCAATTTCGTGCTGATGGAGACGGCCTTCCCCGCCGTGGAGCTGTTCAACGAACTGCTCCGCCGGGGCGTGATCGTGCGGCCCATGCAGGGCTACGGCCTGCCGAACCACATCCGGATCACCTTCGGGAAGCCCGAGGAAATGAGGGCCTTCTGGGCCGCAGCCGGGCCCCTCCTCGACGGCGGCTGCTGATTGGCCCCAGTCCCGGAGGAGATCGGCCTGTTGAGGGGCCTGCTGGCACGAGGAGAACGGGGCGCATGCCGGCAGGGCCTCGACGCCCTGCGGGCCCGGTTCAGGCAGGACCCCGGCGCCTTCGACCCCGAGTCCATCGCGCTGCTCAAGGCCCTGGCCGCGGACCTGGAGCTCCAGCCGGATCTGGAGGCGGCTCTCAAGGCCACCTTCGGCTACGGGGCCTTCCGCCCCGGCCAGCGCGCCATCATCGAGGCCGTCCTGTCGGGCCGGGACGTGGTGGGCATCATGCCGACCGGCGCGGGGAAATCGCTCACCTACCAGCTGCCCGCCCGGCTGCTGGGCGGAGTGACCCTGGTGGTCTCGCCCCTCATCGCGCTCATGAAGGACCAGGTCGATGCGCTCACCGAAGCCGGATTGCGCGCGGCCTTCCTGAATTCGAGCCTGGACGCGGAGACCCGGCGGGAGCGCATCCGGGCCCTCAAGGGCGGGGAACTGGAGCTGGTCTATGCCGCACCGGAGGGGCTCGAGCTCTACCTGGCGGACCTGCTGCGCGAGGTGGATCTGCGCCTCATCGCCGTGGACGAGGCCCACTGCATCAGCCACTGGGGCCATGATTTCCGTCCCGCCTACCGGACCCTGGCCGGGCTCAAGCAGCGGTTCCCGGCGGTGCCGGTGCTCGCCCTCACGGCCACGGCCACCCCGGAGGTGCGCCGCGACATCGCCACGCAGCTGGAGATGGTCGACCCCCTGGAGGTGCAGGGCTCCTTCTACCGCTCCAATCTGCGCATCAGCGCCTACCGGAAGGGGGCCGAGGGTCAGCCCCAGGTCCGGGAGGCCATCCTGCGCCTCGTCCTGGCCCGGCGAGGGGAGAGTGGGATCGTCTACTGCCTGTCCCGGAAGTCCGTGGAAGCCACCGCGGCCTTCCTGAACGGCGAGGGCCTGCGGGCCGCGGCCTACCATGCAGGGATGGACAACGCCGCCCGATCCGCCGCCCAGGAAGCCTTCCAGCGGGACGATGTCGACGTGATCGTGGCCACGGTCGCCTTCGGCATGGGCATCGACAAGAGCAACATCCGCTACGTCATCCACCGGGACATGCCCAAGAGCGTGGAGGGCTGGTACCAGGAGATCGGCCGGGCCGGACGCGATGGCGCCGACGCAGACTGCGTGATGTTCTACGGCTGGGGGGATGTGCTCAGCTACGACCGCTTCACGGAGGGCCTGGACGCCACGCTGGCCCAGGCCCAGCAGCGGCAGACCCGGGACCTCTTCCGCCTGGCCGATTCCCCGCGCTGCCGGCATCAGGCCCTGCTGGCCCACTTCGGTGAACGGATGGAGGCCTGCGGAACGGCCTGTGACATCTGCTCCGGCGCCGACCCGCTCCAGGCCGCGCCCCAGCCCGGCAAAGCCAGGCGCGGCTCGCCCCGCGGCTCCCGCCCCCCGCTGCCGGCGGGCCCCGTGGGCGGCGAGGAGGCCCTCTATCGGGAGCTGAAGGCCCTGCGGAAACAGCTGGCCGATGCCAAGGGGGTGCCCGCCTACGTGATCTTCAGCGACGCCACCCTCCAGCAGATGGCCCGGTTCCAGCCTGCCTCCGAGGCGGAATTCCTGGCCCTGAGCGGGGTCGGCCCCAAGAAACTGCTGCAGTACGGCGGCGCTTTCCTCCGCCTGCTGCGCCAGCAGATTCCCTGATGGCCTCGATCTGGGCCAAGACATCTGTCACAACCTGGAATGCCGCCGACTGATTCCAGTGAATTTGCATTGGAGCACCCCGGAGTCAAGGCTTGCAGATGGACTGGGAGGAAATTAGGGTGGATATAGACATTTCACACGCCAGGGTCCTCTGCCACATGGTGCCCTCTGTCTGGTTTCTTCGTCTTGAGGTGAATTCATGAGCTTTGGATTACGCGTGAGGGACCTGACCCGGCTGGCCTTCCAGCTGGGCAACAACTGGATCACGCTGGCCGGCGCGGCCCTGACCACCAGTTCGGCCTTCGTGCTGGTCTGGTTCTGGTTCATGGAACTCACGGGTCGCCCCGAGCAGGTGAATCCCTACATGGGCATCCTGCTCTTCGCCATCCTGCCGGCCATCTTCGTCGGCGGTCTGCTGCTCATCCCCCTGGGCATCCTCCGGGTGCGCCGCCTGCGAAGGCTGGCCGGGGAGGCGCCCCTGCCCCTGCAGGCGGTGGATTTCAAACAGCCGAGCGTCCGCCACCTCCTCACGGTGGTGGGCATCCTCACCTTCATCAACGTGTCCATCATGGGGACGGCCGTCCTCAAGGGCACGGAGTACATGGACTCCAACCAGTTCTGCGGCCTCACCTGCCACACGGTGATGCGCCCCGAATACACCGCCTTCCTGGACTCGCCCCACTCCCGGGTGGGTTGCGCCCAGTGCCACATCGGACATGGGGCCCCCGCCCTGGTGAAGGCGAAGATCTCCGGCATCCGGCAGATCTTCGCGGTGGCCTTCGGCACCTATTCCCGCCCGATCCCGAGCCCGGTCGAATACCTGCGCCCGGCCCGGGAAACCTGCGAACAGTGCCACTGGCCCCAGAAATTCACGGGCAACAAGCTGATCATCCATACCAAGTACTCCGAGGACGAGGCGAACACCCCCCTCACCACCGTGCTGCTCCTCAAGATCGGCGGGCACACCCCCAACGGCACCACCGGCATCCATGGCCGCCACCTCGATGCCATGGCGCGCATCACCTACCTGACCACCGACCGCAGCCGCCAGGAGATCCCCAAGGTCACCTACCGCCAGGATGACGGGACGCTGGTTGATTACATGACCGATGACTACAAGACCATGCCCAAGGAGAAGCTGGACAAGGCCTCCGCCCGCCAGATGGACTGTGTGGACTGCCACAACCGGCCCAGCCACGCCTTCATGCTGCCGGATCGCGCCCTCGACAAGGCCATTGCCAACAACAGCATGAGCCCCGAGCTGCCCTTCCTCAAGAAGAAGGCTCTGGAGCTGCTGAAGGTGGACTATCCCGATCAGAAGACGGCCGCAGCCAAGATCCCCGTGGATCTGGCAGAGTACTACCGCACGAACTACCCCGAGATCTACATCAAGAAGCGGAACCAGGTGAACACCGCCTGCGAGGTGGTCAAGGGCATCTATTTGCACAATGTGTTCCCCGACATGAAGGTGACCTGGGGCACCCACCCCAACAACATCGGCCACGAGGACTCCGTGGGCTGCTTCCGCTGTCACGACGGCAGCCACTCTTCCGCCGATGGCCGCACCATCAAGGGCGACTGCGACACCTGCCACGACCTCCTGGCCCAGGACGAGAAGGATCCCAAGATCCTCAAGGAACTCGGGCTCAAGTAATGGAACCGCGCGAGCCGGCGCCCCGGACCCCCGGGATCACCGGCTCCACTTTTCCCTTGATTGCCATCGACGGCCCGTCGGGTGTGGGGAAGTCCACCACAGCCCGGCGGGTCGCCGAGCGTCTGGGCTGGCAGTACCTCGACACCGGCGCCATGTACCGGGCCGCCGCCCTGGCCCTCCACCGGACGGGGACCTCCCTGGAAGACCGTTCCGCCCTGGAGCGCCTCCTGGCCGGCCTGGAGCTCAGCCAGGAAGGCGGGCGGATGTTCCTGCGGGGCGAGGACGTCAGCGAGGCCATCCGGAGCCAGGAGATCACCCGGCTGGTCACGCCCGTGAGCGCCGACGCCCGGGTGCGCGAACTCCTGGTGGATCAGCAGCGCCACATCGGATCGCGCGGCCGCTGGGTGGTGGACGGCCGGGACATCGGCACCGTGGTGTTCCCCCAGGCCTGCTGCAAGATCTTCCTCACCGCCAGCCCCGCAGCCCGGGCCCGGCGGCGCTTCCTGGAACTCCAGGCCAAGGGGCAGATGCCTGACCTCGAGGCGGTGCTCGCCGACCTCCAGCGCCGCGACCAGGCTGACAGCACCCGCGCCGTGGCCCCCCTTCGGAAGGCCGAGGATGCCGAGGAACTGGATTCCAGCGACCTCAGCCTGGACCAGGTCGTGGAACGGATCGTGGCGCGGCACCTGGCCCATTCGTGATCCCCATGCCCGAAGGCCTGCGCGAACTGCTGGAAGAACCCTGGCAGCCCGTGGGAACGGCGGGACTGGTGGCCACCTCCATCGGATTCGGCGCGTTCTTTCTCGTCGCCCTCTGGGCGGAGCCGGGATGGGTTCCCCTGCTCGATGGCGTGAACCTGCTCTTCCATGAGGCGGGCCACCCCCTCTTCGGCCTCCTGGGCTGGGAGACCCTAACCATCCTCGGCGGCACCCTGATGCAACTCCTGGTGCCCCTGCTGGTAGCCGGCTCCTTCTGGGTGCGGCGGGATGCCTATGGGACGGCCGTGGCCGGGGTCTGGACCTGCGAGAACCTCCTGAACATCGCCCGCTACATGGCCGATGCCAGGGCCCAGGTGCTCCCCCTGGTGGGGGGCGGCGAGCACGACTGGACCAGTCTCTTGAGCCACTGGGGCTGTCTGGCCCAGGACACCACCATCGCCCAGGTCATCCGGGCGATGGGATGGCTGGGCATGGCGGCCTGCTGGGCCTGGCTGGTGTGGCGCTGGCGCCAGGGCGGTGGCGCCTCCAATCAATAGCCCTCGCCCTCGACCGCCGCCTTCACCTTCCCCCGGTGGACCCGGAACAGGTAGGTGTAGTAGCCCAGGACGATGACGAAGGCGATGAACCACCACCCGGTGGCGGCGTTCAGGCCCGTTCGGCCGGCCAGGGAGTTGACGGCCGTGAGGTTGTAGTTCGGGTTGAGGGTGGACCTGAGCATCACGGGGTAGACACAGGCGGCCGTGGCCGCGAGGATCCCGAGGATGAAGGCGCCGGAGCCCAGGAAGGCCAGCAGGTGCTTCTTCTGGTTCAGGCCCAGGAACACCACCACCAGCCCGCCGAGGAAGATCGCCATGGCCAGCCAGGCCAGGGGAGCGCTGGGGAGGTTCTGGAAGAGCACCGGGGTCACCAGGAAGCTGGCCAAGGTCGCCAGGAGCCATACCAGCACCACCGCCGCCCAGAGCTTCCGGGAGAGGGCAACCGACCTTTCCTGGACGGGGCCCCCGGTTTTCCAGGCGAGGAAGAGGGAACCATGTGCCGCCAGGGTCACCAGGGCGAATACACCGATGAGGACCGTGTACCAGTCCAGTACGCCCGGCCATAGCCCCACCCGGAAACTCGTCCAGAGAGGCAGTTCGAAATAGCCGCTGGCGTCCAGGGGGACGCCCCTCAGCACATTG
>CAIMBM010000178.1 GCA_903839205.1 uncultured Holophagaceae bacterium
GCCCTTGAACAACGAACCACGTTGCCCTGCGGGCCCTTCCTTGCGGTGCATCCCGGCTGGCTTCATCGCGGTATCGTCGGGTTTTGTTACGACCTCTAAGCCCATCCTGTGGAGCCCCCCATGACAGTCTCCGCCCTGCCCCGAGCGCCCGGCGCCAGGGCCGCCAAGACTTCCGGCATTCTCGCCATCGCCTTCGCCCTCACCTGCATAGGCTTCCCCATAGCCATCATCCTGGGCATCACGGCGCTGGTGCAGCAGGCGAAGGCCAAGCGCCTGGTCAAGGCTCAGCCCGGCACTTACGCACCGGTGACCCCCACAGGGCTGGTCACGGGCATCATCGGCCTGGTGCTGCCGTTCTTCATGTTGCCCATCGTCGGCATCGCCAGCGCCATCGCCATCCCCGCCTTCTTGGGCCAGCGGGGACGGGCGCGGGACAAGGCGGCCATGTCCAACATGATCGGGACCATGCCGGATCTGGTGGAGGAATATGACCGGCTGGTGGAGCAGCGGGCGGCCCGGGAGGTGATTCCCTCCGGGTTGGAAGCCAAGCTCAGGTCCCTTGGGGCCGGCACCAAGAATCCCTGGAATCCGGCCCTGCCCGCCTTCCACTACGCCATCGAAGTGGTCGAGGTGGAGGGTGCGGAGGCCTTGGCCGAGGCTGCGGAGGCCCGCGCCACCGAAAAGGGTCTGGCCGTTTTCGTGATCTCCCTGCCTGATTCTTCCCACGGCCACACCGGCGCCTATCTGGCCGGTGCCGTGCGCCTGCAGGCGCCGCTGAACGGGAAACCGGTAATGAGCAAGGTCATGGCCCTGGATTGATTGTTCGCCCTTGCTCGACCCCGAGCCATGACCTCCGCGTTGGGTGCTCATAGGTAGGACCGTTTGGCATTGGGGTGATGCTCAGCGCGGCGGGTGCCCGGCTCGAGATGCGGCCCCGCCGCATCCCTCGCCACCCGCCTGCGCTTCGCCCCGGCGGTCGGTCAGGGGAAAGGGTGCCCTTCCGAGAACCCGGGCTGGGGGGCCTCGATCCACGGGGCCACGGCCAGGGGCCAGCCATCCTTGAAATAGGCCTCCTTGTAGCGCACGTACCGGGCCCAGACACTGCCCACCAGCTGGCGCTGGCCTTCGCCGAGGGGTCCCTTGACGACCGCGGGCCAGCCCGCCACCAGGCTGTGGGGCGGAGCCTGGAAGCCCTCCCGCAGCAGGCTCCCCGCGGCCACCAGACAGCCTTCGCCGACCTCCGCCCCGTCCATGATGGTGGTGCTCATGCCGATGAGGGCGCCCTTGCGGACGGTGCAGCCGTGCAGCATCACGTTGTGGGCGATGCTCACCTCCTCCTCGATGAGGAGCGGCCACTTCCCGTTGGTCACGTGTAGGCAGCAGGCGTCCTGGATGTTGGTGCGGGCGCCGATGCGGATCCAGTTCACGTCGCCCCGGACGGCGCAGTTGAACCAGATGCTGGCGTCATCGCCGAGGGTGACGTCGCCCAGTACGAGGGCGCTGTCCGGCACGAACACCCGCGCGCCCAGCTTGGGCACCATGCCTTGAAAGGGACGGATCATGGACCCTCCAGGCGGAGAGTCTACCCCACCGACAGGAGGCCCAGCTTCACGGCCCCCAGTCCCAGCGAGCCCACCAGCAGCCACAGCAGCAGACCCTGGAGGAAGGGCCGGAAGCCCACGGCCTTGAGGGCCTCGCGGCTGAGACCCGCGCCGATGAGGAAAAGGGTCAGGACCAGGACATGGTGGGCGGCCACGGCCACGTAGTGGCCAGGGGCATGCAGGACCGGAATCCAGGTCACCAGGGCCGCCACCAGGAGGAAGCCGCCGATGAACCAGGGTTTCTTCACAGGAAGAGAGGCTCCGGTCTCGAGTTCTGACCCGGAGGCCTCAGCCATCCTCTGCCGCCGGGCCATCATGACGCCGAGCCCCAGGGTCATGGGCACGATCCAGAGGGCCCGGGCCAGCTTCACGGTGGTGGCCACCTCCAGGGCCCGGGGGCCGTAGGCCAGGCCGGCACCCACCACGGAGCTGGTGTCGTGGATGGCCAGGGCCGCCCAGAGGCCGAAGGGGTCCTGGCCCAGGTGGGCCAGGTGCCCGATGGGGGGGAAGACCACCAGGGCCACGGCATTGAGGAGGAACACGGTGGCCAGGGCCACGGAGACCTGGTGGGGGCGGGCCCGCAGGACCGGGGCCGCCGCGGCGATGGCACTGCCGCCGCAGATGGCGGTGCCGATGCTGATGAGCAGGCCCGCCTCGCTGTCCACCTTGAGATACCTGCCCAGCAGGAGGCCCAGGCCCATGACCAGGGTCAGGCTGATGGCCGTGTAGCCCAGGCCGTGCAGGCCGACCCGGGCCACGGTGCCCAGGTTCATCTCGGCGCCCAGGCCCACCACGGCCAGGGGCAGGAGCCGGTGCGTCCAGGCGTGGGTCCTCGCCTGGATGGGGTTCCCCAGCAGCAGGGCGATGGCGGCGCCGGCGACGAGGGCGGCCGCGGCCGAGACCAGCGGGGTCAGGGCCAGGAGGGCGCCCAGGACCAGGACGGGGACGGCCATGCGAGAAGCGGGGAAGGTCCGGGGGGCGGCGTGGCTCATCACGTCGAAGATAGGGACAAAACATCAAAAAAAACAATCGTCATATCAGATATACAATCAGAAAAACTGATGGACCTTCCATGCTCCCTGACCTCGATCCGCGGCGACTCGAAACCTTCCGCGTGGTGGCCCAGGCCGGCCAGGTCTCCGGAGCGGCACGGAGCCTGAACCTATCCCAGCCCGCGGTCACCGCCCAGATTCGCCAGCTGGAGGCCGAGGTCGGGAAGCCCCTCTTCATCCGCCACGCCTCCGGCGTGGAACTGACCGGCACGGGGCGGGTGCTCCTGGATTACGCCCGCCGGGTCCGCCACCTGCTGGAGGAGGCGGGAGCAGAGGTCCGGGCGGAAGCGAAGCCCTGGGGCGGCCTGCACCTGGGGGCGAGCACCACGGCCGCCGCCTACATCCTGCCGCCGCTGTTCCGGAGCTTCCTGGCGACCCAGCAGGCCGCCCCCCTGAGCCTGGAGGTCGGCAACACAGACGAGGTGCTCGCCTGGCTACGAGAGGGGCGGATTCCCCTGGCCCTGGTGGAAGGGCTGACCCGGGCGCCGGGGCTCTCGCTCCAGCCCTACCTGCGCGACGAGCTGGTGGCCGTCCGGGCGGCCCGGGCGCCCGAGGCCCTGGCCGGCGTGCGCACCGTGGCGGATCTGGCCGCGGTGCCCCTGATCTGGCGGGAATCCGGATCGGGCACCCGGGTCGTGGTGGAGCGGGCCCTGCGCAAGCTGCGGGTGGTGCGGGCGCCCAGGGACTCGGACCTGGTGGTGGGGGACACCGAGGCCATCAAGTCCTGCGTGCTGCTGGGGCTCGGTATCGGCTTCCTGTCCCGGTGGAGCATCCAGCGGGAGGTGGCCCGCGGGGGCCTGGTGGTGATCCCGCTGCCGGAGCTGAGCATCCTGCGCACCTTCTCCTGGGCCCAGGCCGGCGGGGGGCTCGCGGGCCAGGGGGCGGCCTTCCTGCGCTGGGCCAAGGCGCATCCACCGGTGCTGAAATCCGGTTGAAGCAGGACGGATGCTGTCCTGGAGGCGCGGTTGCCCCATAATCAGAACGCATGACGCGACAGCTGATCCCCTCCCGACGTGCCTTTCCCGCGGACGATCCCATCTTCGCCCTGAACGCCGAGGCCCAGGCCCGGCGGTCCCGGGGGGAGTCCATCCTCAACGCCACCGTGGGGGCGCTGCTGGATGATTCGGGCCAGCTGGTGGTGCTGGAGTCCGTCATGGACCTCTGGCACGACCTGGGCGCCCTCGAGGTGGCGCCCTATGCCCCCATCGCCGGGGATCCGGCCTTCCTGAAGGCCCTCGTGAAGCGGCACTGGCCGGGCCTCGGTTCGGCGGGCGCCGCCTGCGCCACGCCCGGGGGCAGTGGCGCGATCTCCCTTTCCATGCGCAATTTCCTGGAGGCTGGCCAGAAGGTGCTCACCACGGCCCCGTTCTGGGGACCCTACGCCACCATGGCTGCGGAGAATGGCCTGGACCTGGTCACCGCCCCCTGGCCGGCGGCGTTGGCGCCCCTGGACGCAGCCGCCTGGGAGGAGGCCCTGCAGAGCCTCCTGAAGCAGCAGGGACGGGTGCTGCTCCTGCTCAACGATCCCTGCCACAACCCGTCGGGGCGCAGCCTGAGTGCCTCGGATCGACAGGTGCTCATGGAACTCCTCCGCAGGGCCTCGGCCCAGGGCCCGATCACACTGCTGCTGGACTTTGCCTACCTGGACTACACGAAGGAACCCGCAGCAGTGCTCGAGGCCATGGCCGACTACGCCGCCCTGGGCGCCGAGGGCCGCGTGCTGGTGGGCGCCTCCATGTCGCTGTCGAAGTCCATGACCCTTTACGGCGGACGCTGCGGCGCCATCGCTTTCCCCTGGTCCGGGGACCCGGCCCTGCAGGCCGCGCTCACCCAGTCCTGCCGGGGCACCTGGTCCAACTGCGCCAAGGCGCCTCAGGCCCTGCTGCTGCGACTGGAGAAGGACGGGAAGGCCCAGGCGCGGCTGGCGGCGGAGCAGCGCCACTGGTCCGACGTGCTGGCTGCGCGGGCCTTGGCCCTGGATGAGGCCCTGGCCGCCGAGGGCATGGCCGCCCTGCACTGGACGGGGGGCTTCTTTGTCTGCGTGGCCGTGGCCGATCCCGAGGCCGTCTGTGAGCGGATGAAGGGGGAGGGCGTCTTCACCGTGCCCCTTCCCGAGGGCCTGCGGGTGGGCCTCTGCGGTATGCGGGCGGCGGAGGCCCCGCGTTTCGCGCAGACCCTTCGCCGGGTCCTCACCCCCTGAAGATTGAGGCTTGGAAAGGCTCCGGACCTGCTGTATTCTGATCGGCCGTGGGCGTATAACTCAGCGGTAGAGTGCTACCTTCACACGGTAGAAGTCCCAGGTTCGAATCCTGGTACGCCCACCAAAAACCCCCGCCGGGTGGCGAAAAAGGCTCCCCCAGGAGCCTTTGCAGCCGGGACCCGGCGAGGGGTTTTTAATCGCAGCATCCGCCAGGGCAGCATTCCTACCAGCGTTCCTTCTTGAACTTGCAGTGCCTTCCCCACAGCCGGGACCCGGCGAGGGGTTTTTAAACGCAGCATCCGCCAGGGCAGCATTCCTACCAGCGTTCCTTCTTGAACTTGCAGTGCCTTCCCCGCAGCCGGGACCCGGCGAGGGGTTTTTAAACGCAGCATCCGCCAGACCATCGCCGCACCCAGCTTCCGGGAGATTCCCATGCCACTGATCCTCGCCACCCAGGTCCGCGCCGGCATGATCGTCAACTTCGAGAACGAGCTCTGCCGTGTCATCAGCACCGAGCACCAGACCCCCGGCAACCTGCCGGCCCGGGTCCAGGTGAAGATGAAGCGCCTCAAGGACGGCATCAACCGCGAGAACCGCTTCGGCAGCTCCGACAAGGTGGACAAGGCCAGCCTCGAGCAGCACATGCTGGAGTATCTCTACGAGGATGGCGGGAACCTGGTCTTCATGAACAACGAGACCTACGAGCAGCTGGAAGTGAGCAAGGAGATCCTCGGCGAGGACATGGTCTTCCTCGAGCCCAACATGCAGGTCGAGATCGAGTTCTACGAGGGCCAGCCCATGGGTGCCACCCTGCCGCCCAGCGTCGTGCTGGAGATCGTGGAGACCGATCCGGTCATGAAGAATGCCAATGCCACCGGCTCCTACAAGCCCGCCAAGCTGGACAACGGCATCACCGTGGGCGTGCCCCCCTACATGGAAGCCGGACAAAAAATCCGTGTGAACACGGTGGATCGTACCTTCATGGAGCGGGTCAAGTAGCCCGCGGCACCTTGGGTGGAGAGGCCTTGGTCATCGCCGCAGGCGATGCCAAGAGGATCCGTGTGAACACGGTGGATCGTACCTTCATGGAGCGGGTCAAGCAGCCCGCGGCACCTTGGGTGGAGAGGCCTTGGTCATCGCCGCAGGCGATGCCAAGAGGATCCGTGTGGACAGGGTGGATCGTACCTTCATGGAGCGGGTCAAGTAGCCTGCGGCACCTTGGGTGGAGAGGCCTTGGTCATCGCCGCAGGCGATGCCAAGAGGATCCGTGTGGACACCGTGGGTCGCAGCTTCCTGTAACCGGGGGCAGCAGGCCCAGGGGCCCATGGGGCAAGGGCACCGGCAGAGATAGGCGCAGATGCAGGGAAAATCCGGTCTGTTCCCGTCGGCATAAAAGAGCCCTGGGTAGGCAGATGTGGCCGCATCTTGTCTTCGGTGAATTTCTCCAAACGAAATTCCAACCGCGCGGTAAAGTACCTGTCGCCGTGCTCCCGGGGCGTGACCTTGGTCACAAGCGGACGGGATTGTGAGATAACTATCTGTCACCCGATGGAGCCCCATGCCTCAAGCTGTCCTCAACCTGAGAAGGATCGAGTTCCTGGCCGGGCTGCCGATCAATGCGGCCGAGGAACTGGCCAGCATCGCCGAGCTCCGCCGCTTTCCCGATGGGGCCCGGATCTATACCCAGGGCGATCAGGTGCCCGGCGTGTATGTGATCGTCAAGGGCGGCCTGAAGGTCTTCCGCACGGACGGCCGGGGGCGGGTTCAGGTCCTGCAGTTCCTGAAGGTGGGGGACTGTGTGGGCGAGGTTCCGGTCTTCGATGGGGCGCCCACCCCGTCCAGCTCGGAAGCGCATGGCGAAACGGAATGCTGGCTCATCCCCTCCGCCCCGCTGCGCCAGATCGTGCACCGGCATCCGGAGGTGGCGGAGATGATCATCCACCACTTCACCGCCAAGGTGCGCCACCTGGTGACCCTGGTGGAGACGCTCAGCCTGCACAGCGTCCCCGAGCGGGTGGCCCAGCTGCTGCTGGAGGCCCACGATGCGAATCCCATGCGGTCCCTGGTGGAGTTCCAGGAGACCCAGGAGGACCTGGCCCAGTGCATCGGCGCGAGCCGCGAGGCCTTCAGCCGGGCCCTCCGCCTGCTGACCGACCTCAGCCTCATCCAGAGCACCTTCCCCGTGGTGCGCATCCTGGACCTGGGCAAGCTGCAGCGGTACGCGAAGGGTTAGCGGCTGCTCCAACAATGCTGCGCGTGGTTGGAGATAGGAAAGGCCTTTTCCAGCTCAGGAAGCGTCGCAGGCGCTTTCCGAGGATGGCTACAGGACTGTCAGATAGCGCACCTTCGCCCCAGCCTCTTGGCCGGGGGGCTCGATCCAGGCGAAGGCGTCGGCCCGGGCCAGGGTCACGAGGTCGGCGGAGCCCCTGCCGGGCAGGGGCTCGAGCCGGTCCTCCACCCTGCGGCAGGGATGCAAGAGGGGCCGGTCCCCCTTCTGCTTCACGGCCGCCGTCAGCCGCCCGGTCTGCCAGGGATCGGGGGCCGCGCGCCCCTCGAGCCGGGCCAGGGCCGGGGGGAGGAACAGCAGGGCATTGAGGTAGGCCGAGACGGGATTCCCCGGCAGGCCCAGCACCAGCAGGTCGCCCAGCAGGGCCGCCAGCATGGGCTTGCCCGGCTTGAGCCGGATGCGGTGGAAGAGGAGGGTGGCACCAAGCTCCTTCAGCACCGATGGCAGGTGGTCGTGGTCCCCCATGCTCACGCCGCCGGAAGTGAGCAGGATGCGGATCCCCCCGGAATTGCGCAGTGCCTGGGCCAGGGCGAGAGGGTCGTCGGGCAGGGGGGCCTGGAGTTCCGCCTCGGCCCCCAGGGTCCGGGCGAGGGCCAGGAGCATGGGGCCATTCGAATCGCGAATCTGGTGGGGGGCCGGGTCCGGGACGAGCTCGTCGCCGGTGGAGGCCACGCCGACCCGGATGCGCGCGGAGGGCGGCAGGGCAAGACCCTCCTGGGCCAGCAGGGCCACCCTGGCGGCATTGATGGACGTGCCCTCGGCCAACAGGAGGTCCCCAGCCCGGGCGAGGACGCCCCTGGCGTTCACGTGATCGCCTGGTTTCGGATCGATCAAGGGGCGGGTGGTGCTCCCCTCGGTCTGGAGCTGTTCCACGGGCACGATGGCATCGGCCCCGGGGGGCATGGCCGCGCCGGTCATGATGCGCACGGCGGTGCCGGGTGTCACCAGGAAGGCTGCGGGGTCCCCGCCAGCGAAGAGGGTGCCGAGCACCCGGCGGGGGGCGCGGCCATCCGCGGCCCGCAGAGCCGCACCGTCCATGCTGGCCCGGTCCAGGGCCGGATCGTCCCGCCTGGCCCGGACCTCGGGCAGGGAAGGCGTGGGCAGTGCCTCCCACAGGCGCCGCAGGGCTTCGTCCAGGGGCAGCAGGTCCGGGTGATCGCAACTCATGGCCATGGTCTCGAGCCTACTCGGCCTGGCCCCGTCGCGGACGCCGACCTCCGGCCTCTTCCAGGTGCCGGAGGTCCATGCGCTGGAGGTCGCGGATGGTGGCTTCGGTCATGGACGCTGACACCTGGGCCTTCACCGCGCCCCAGGCCTCGTGGAGGGGGCAGGGATGCTCATCGCCGCAGGAGGGGAAGCCCATGACGCAGCCCTCCATGGCGTCCGGGCCTTCCATGGCCACCACGACATCCCCCACGGTGATGCGATCCGAAGTGCGGGCGAGCCTGAACCCTCCCTTCGGACCGCGCACGGATGCGAGGATATTGGCCTGGACGAGACCCTGGAGGATCTTCGCGAGGTAGGGACCCGGGAGTTCCAGCCTGGACGCAAGATCCTTGGCCAGGCTGAAGGTGCCATCCTCGGGGAGCGCCGCCAGGGTGCGCAACGCATAGCCTGTGGCGGTGGAGAAGAGCATCCCGGGTTCCTTGTCTCCCTCGAGGATCACGGGATTCGGGAGCAGAGTCCAGGCTCCTTGTGACCGGCATCAGGCCAGGGCCCACCACAGGAGGACGAGTCCGGCCGCACTCAGCCCCCCCTCGCGCCAGCCCAGGGTGCGGGCGGGCATGGGCCGGTAGGGCCGCAGGGCCCGTCCGTAGAGCAGCAGGGTCCAGCCCGTCCAAAGCAGGCCCGGCAGGCCCCTCGGCGCCAGAAGGACAGCCGACAGGCCGCAGAGCAGCAGGTGGAGCCCGTGGACGAGAACACCGCGCCGGCTGAGCTCGAGGGCGTCGAGCTGGTGGGCCTGGCCCAGGACCCGGCGCACGTGGGCCAGGTTGGCGCCGCCGAGGAAGGTGGCGAAGAGCCAGGCAAGGCCGGCCTGGGCAGGGGTGCCCCCACCGGCCAGGACCAGGGCTGCGGCCAGTCCCGCAAAGAAGGCCTGGGCGGCCAGTTCCACGGCCAGGGTCCGCGTGGCCCGCTCCAGGTCCGCCCGCAGGGCGAACAGGGCCAGGGGGGACACGCAGGCCAGGGGGATCAGGAAGCGGCCATTGGAGAGGCATCCCGTGAGGATCCCGAGGGCCGCGGCCGCCGCCCCGAGCAGCAGAAGGGCCCGGAGCTGCGCCGGATCCTTCTGCTGGTTGAGGAACCGCCGAAGCGGGGGGCGGCCCAGGAAGGCGGCCAGGGCCGCGAGCGCCAGGCAGCCCCCCGCGAGGCTGGGCCGGAGGAGCCAGCCCAGGGCCAGGGGGAAACCCAGCATGAACCAGCTGCCATGTTCGGCCGGGAGGAGGCTGCGCAGGGGGGGGAGGCGTGGGGGCATTTCGGTATCCGATGTCCGAAATACAGTCTGCCCCCGATCAGCGCCTCAGAGGATGCGTTCGGTCACACCTCGGAGGCGATGAGGCGCAGGCCTTCGAGGGCCTCTTCCATGGACAGGAAGACCGGGAGCCCCGCCTCCCGCAGGGCCTGGCGGTAGGCGTCAAAGAGGGGGCCCCCCTCGACGGCGACGCCCACCCACTTGCCGTGCTCGCGGGCGAGGGCGGCCAGGGCGGCGGCGAAGGCGCCATAGGCTGCGGGATCGGAGGTGTCCAGGCGCTTGGTGAGGGGCACCAGGCCCAGCACCACCACGTCGGCCTCGGTGCGGAGGAGCAGGCGGGCCGAGTCCAGGTAGGCGGCCTCGTCAGCCATGGGCGTGAGGTCCAGGGGCAGGCGCGGGCTGACCAGGCCGCTGAGGCCGTGGGTCCCGAGGGTGGCTGTCAGGGCCCCGACTTCTGCTTCCGTCAGCCTGGATCCGTGGCAGGGACCCCCCAGCAGGTCCGCGGAGGCCACGGATTCGAAACCGGCGTTGGTCATGATGGCCACGGAGTGCGGGCGCCCCTTGGGATAGGCGCCCAGCCAGGCCAGGGCCGCGTCGAAGGCCTCCATGCGCTCCGCCAGCATCCCGCCCGCCCGGCGCAGGACACTGGCCTGCAGCGCGTGGTCGCCCGCCAGGGCCCCCGTGTGGCTGCTGGCGGCGGCCATGCCCTCCTGGCTGCGACCCCCCTTGTAGAGCAGCACGCGGTGGCCGCTCTGCCGGAGGGCCCGGATGGCCCGGGCCGTGGCCTGGAGGTCGCCGGGGGCAAAGCCTTCCAGGTAGGCGCCCACCACCTCCACGGCGGGGTCGCCGCCGAAGCCCTGCAGGAAATCCGAGCAGCGCAGGTCCATCTGGTTGCCGATGGCCACGGCGGCCCGCAGGCCCAGCTCCGACCGGCGGCTCAGGCGGGTGATGAGGAAGGCGCCGCTCTGGCTCAGCAGGGCCACGTGCCCGGGCCGGGCCTTGAGGGGGAGCTTGTCGTCGGGGATGAAGAGCGTGTTGAGGGCCTGGTCGGGGCTGAAGAGCCCCAGGCCGTTGGGTCCCACCAGGGCCGGCGTCCACTGCCCGGCGCGGCGGTGCGCATCGAGGCAGGCCACCAGGCGCTGGCCGAGCCCTTCGGTATCGGCCCCATCGCCCAGTCCGCCCGCCACCAGGTAGACCACCGTGGCGCCGCCGCCCTGGCGGCAGAGCTGTTCCACGGCCTCCAGGGTCTGGTGGGCGGGCAGGGAGAGGATGAGCTGGTCCGTGGGGGCCGAAGCGAGCTCGGCGACGGACTCCAGGCAGGGCAGGCCCAGGAATTCCGTGGTTCCCGGCTTGATGAGGCGCAGGGCGCCGGGGGGCAGGCTGGACCGGCGGAGATTCTCCAGGATGATGCGGCCCACGGTGCCTTCGCGGCTGGAGACACCCGCGAGCACCAGGCTCCCGGGGTTCAGGAGGGCCCGGTACCAGGCCGGGTCCGGCGTGGCGGGGCGGGCAGGGGCCTCTGCCCCCGTGGTGCCGACCCCATCCAGGGCGGTGGGCAGGCCCTCGCTGTCCAGCACGATGGGATTGAGCTCGAGCAGGGTGACTCCTTCCCGCTCCAGCCCTTCCACCGCGCGCCAGAGCCCCTGGAGGAAGGCCAGCAGCCTCGCCTCGTCCGTGAGGGCCTCGGTGCCCCGCTGCAGCCCGAGCCAGGTCCTGCCCAGCCAGTGGGCGCGGAGCTCCTCGAGGGCCTGCTCCGGCGTGGTCAGGGCGATGGGCCAGAGCAGGGGTGGCGCCAGGGCCGCCCAGGCGTCCGCCTGCAGTCCGCCGATGCCGCACACCACGAGCCAGCCCGCCTCGGGATCGCGCTTCAGGGAGACGAGGGCTTCCGTGGGCAGCCCGGCGAGGCGCTTGAACGCGACCTTCTCGCAGACGAGGCCCCCGATCCAGGGATGCTCCGGCACGCGCAGCCGCATGGCCGCGGCCTCGGCCTTAAGGGCGGGGACGTCATAGGCCCCGAAATGCACGGCACCCCGGTCGGACTTGTGCCAGAGCTGATCGGCGATGCCCTTCAGCACGACGGGTTCGCCCGGGGCGAAGGGCAGGCCCTCCATCTCCAGGAACCCGTGGCGGGGCACCCGCAGCCCCGCGGCGGCCAGCAGGCCGTAGGCCCGCCCTTCATGGAGGAAACCCGAGGACTCGGACATCTCAGTTCCCCCGGGGCGCGAGGACCAGGCCACGCCCCGCCTCAAAGGCTTCGAGGTTCTTCTCGGCGACCCGGGCGCCCTTGGCCTCGAAGCGCTGGGCGATGACCTCGCGCCAGATCCCCTCGGACACGGGCAGGAACCGGGAAGCCAGGCCCAGCAGCGCCATGCCGCCGGCCTGCCGGTGGCCCAGGCGCCGGGCCAGCGCCTCGGTGTCCACGAGGTGACAGCCATGCACGGCCTTCAGCGCCGAGTACACATCGTCCAGGGGCGGATAGCCCGCCATGTCCGCCTGGGGTTCCTCGGCAACCACCAGGTGACCGTTCTTCCGGAGCATGGCCACGTAGCGCAGGGCTTCCAGCGGTTCGAGGGCGATGAGCAGGTCGGCGCAGCCCTCGTCGATGATGGGCGAGGTGAGCTGCAGGTCGGAATAGCAGACCTGGGCGTGGACGCTGCCCCCCCGCTGGCTCATGCCGTGGATCTCGGACTGCAGGGCCTGGAGGCCGCTGCGGCGCAGGGCCTCCAGGACGATCTGGGCGAGGGAGAGCACGCCCTGGCCCCCAACGCCGGAAAGGACGATACCGTGGATGCGGGGATCGCTCATGGGCAGACCTCGGGGGAGCAGCTGGCACTTGCCAGGCGGGCCTTTTCTTCGCGGTCATGATCCTTCAGCACGCCCCGGCGGAGGGACTGGATGCACTCCCGCCGGAAGACGACCACCGAGGGACCGGGATGCTGCAGGGCCGCCTCCAGGGCCTGCACGTTGGCGTCGTGCTGTTTGGGGAGGGGCGCCAGGACCTGGAGCTGGGTCCCGGGGATGCCCATGCCGAGCACCAGGCGCTCCACCTGGTCGAGGGCCTGGCTGGGCTGCTGGCCCGTCATGCCCACCACGCGGTTGTCGAGGATGAGGACCGTGACGTTGACGCCGGACGCGGCGGCGGTGAGGAGGGCGGGCAGGCCGCTGTGGCCGAAGGTCGAATCGCCGATGACGGCCACCGCGGGGGTCTGGCCGGCCAGGGCTGCGCCCACGGCCATGCTGATGCTGGCGCCCATCTCGACCACGGCGTGGATGGCCGCCATGGGCTCCTGGGCCGCCAGGGTGTAGCAGCCGATGTCGCCGAAGACGCGGGCATCGGGGACCCCCAGGTTCCGCAGGGCGGACCGCAGGGCCTCGTAGGCGTCCACGTGGCCGCAGCCATCGCAGAACTGCGGCGCGCGCAGGGGCAGGTCCAGGGCCGGGGCCGTCCGCCCCTCCGGGGCCACGACCCCAAGGGCATCCTTGATCAGCCTGGGTGTCAGTTCGCCCGTGCGGGGCACCGCCCCGTCCAGGCGGCCGTGGACCTTCGCGGTGCCCCGCAGGCCCAGGCGCTCCTCCAGCACGGGGTAGTCCTCCTCGAAGACAAAGACTTCGTCCACCTGGGCCAGGAAGGCCAGCTCCAGCTGGGGGTCCAGGGGGTAGGCGGCCACTTCCAGCCGGGGCAGGGCGGCCAGGTCGGGATGCTCGAGGGCCAGCTGATCAAAATAGGCGCGACCCATGCCTGCCACCACGGCTCCCCGGCGGCCCGGTCCAGGCAGGAACCGGTTCAGGGCGGCCAGGTCCTGGATCATGCGGGGCTGCTTGGCCAGCAGGTCCAGGTAGCGCCGGCGGGCATTGGAGGGGATCAGCACCCAGTCCTGGACGGTGGCCTTCGGGGCGACCCCGAGACCGGTGGGGGCCAGGGGCTTCCGCCGGGCGAAGGCCGCCCGGCAGTGGGCCAGGCGGGTGACGAGGCGCACCATCACCGGCAGCTGCAGGGCCTCGGACAGCTCGAAGGCCCGCAGGGTGTGGTCGTAGCACTCCTGGACCGTGCTGGGCTCCAGGCAGGGGAGCCAGGCGAACTCCGCCAGACGCCGGCTGTCCTGCTCGTTCTGGCTGCTGTGCATGCCCGGGTCGTCGGCCACCAGGAGGACCAGGCCGCCCCGGACGCCGGTGAGGGCCGAGTTGGTGTAGGCGTCCATGGCGAC
>CAIMBM010000179.1 GCA_903839205.1 uncultured Holophagaceae bacterium
CGCCGAGGTATCCATGAACGCCGCCCCCGCAGATCTTCGACGCTGGCTCACCGCCCGCCTGATGGCCCTCTGCGCCGCGGAAACCACCTCGGGCCGGGAGGATGTCGGCCTGCCCGTGCTGCGGGAGCTGCTCCGGGAGCTCGGCGCGACGCTGGTGGAGCAGGCCGTGGCAGACGGCCGCACCAACCTGTTGGCCCTGTGGGGCAGGCCGCGGGTGCTCTTTTCCACCCACCTCGACACGGTGCCCCCCTATTTTCTGCCGCGCATCGAAGGGGAGGCCCTGATCGGCCGGGGGGCCTGCGATGCCAAGGGGCAGATCGTGGCGCAGCTGGCGGCCGTCAAGACCCTGCTGGACGAAGGCCGAGAGGGGCTGGCCTGGCTGGGCGTCGTGGGGGAGGAAACGGACAGCGCCGGGGCCTCGGCGGCGCTGGGTCTGGCGGACCACCTCCAGGAACTGAAGGTCCTGATCAATGGCGAACCTACGGAACTGAAGCTGGCCACCGGCCAGCGCGGGGTGCAGCACCTGCGCCTCGCCTGCGAGGGCCGGGCCGCCCACAGCGGCAGCCCCGGGCTCGGGCATAACGCCACCTGGCCCCTGCTGGACTGGCTGCAGCGCCTCCGCGAGCAGCCGCGGCCCGTGGATGGGCTGCTGGGACCGGAATTATGGAACCTGGGCCTGCTCCAGGCGGGGGAGGCCCTGAATTCGGTTCCCGCGAAGGCCGAGGCCCACCTGATGGCCCGCACCGTTCCCGGCAGCACCCTCCTGGAGGAGGTCCGGCGCCTGGCGCCCCCCGAAGGCTCCGTGGACCTCCGCCTGGACGAGCCCGCGGACCTGTATCCCCCCGTGCCGGGCTTCGACCTCTCCCCCATGCCCTTCGGCTCCGACGCCCCCACCCTGCGGGCCCTGGTGCGGGACCGCACCGTGGTCCTGGCGGGACCCGGCAGCATCACCGTCGCGCACACCCTCGACGAACGCCTCACCCTGACCGACCTCGAGGCCGGCGTGGATCTCAACCGCCGCCTGGCCCTGCATTTCCTGGGAGACTGAACCATGACCGCCAAAATCCCCGTCACCGTTCTCGGCGCCACCGGCGTCGTCGGCCAGCGCTTCGTGCGCCGCCTGGCCAACCATCCCCTGTTCCGCGTCGAGCACATCGCTGCCAGCGAACGCAGCGCCGGCAAGCGCTATCGCGACGCCTGCGCCTGGCGCCTCGACGGCGAGCCCTATGGCGGCCTGGGGGACCAGATCATGGCCGAGGGCACACCTGAGTTCGCGCTGTCCCCGGTGGTGTTCAGCGCCCTGGACACGGAGCCGGCGAGGGAGCTCGAACCCGCCTTTGCCCGGGCCGGGGCCATGGTGTTCTCCAATGCCGGCGCCTTCCGCATGTCCCCGGAGGTGCCCCTGCTGGTGCCCGAGGTGAACGCCGCCCACTTGGGACTGCTCGACGTCCAGCGCCACCACCATGGCTGGAGCGGCGGCATCGTCACCAACGCCAACTGCACGGCCACGGTGCTGGTGATGGCCCTGGCCCCCCTGCACGAGGCCTTCGGCGTGGAGGCCGTGCTCATGACCTCCATGCAGGCCATCAGTGGCGCGGGCTACCCGGGGGTGGCCAGCCTGGACATCCTGGGCAACGTGATCCCCTTCATCCGCAACGAGGAGCCCAAGGTCGAGGAGGAGACGCCCAAGATGCTGGGCCGCTTCACCGGGAAGGCCGTGGAGCTGGCCCCCATGACCGTCAGCGCCCTCTGCCACCGGGTGCCCGTCATCGAGGGCCACACCGAGGCCGTGAGCGTGCGGCTGAAGGGCAACCCAAGCCTCGACGCCGTGCGGGAGGCCTTCCTGGACTGGAGGCCCGAACCCCAGCGCCTCGGGCTGTTCTCGGCCCCCGCCATTCCCGTCCATGTCCACACCCTGGAGGACCGCCCCCAGGTGCGCCGGGACGTGGAACGGGACGAGGGCATGAGCGTCCACGTGGGCCGCATCCGCGTCTGCCCGATCCTCGGCGTGAAATTCGCGCTCCTCGGCCACAACACTGAGCGAGGGGCGGCCGGCGGCAGCATCCTTAACGCCGAACTGGCCCATGCGAAGGGGTACCTCCGATGATCGGTCCAACAACCCGCCCCTCGCACGCGTTATCTGGCAGCCCGCGATCGGACACGCCATCCAGGCGTGTCCTCCTGCTCCCCGCTGCGCGGGATCGCAGAGCGGGGCCCCCCCGAACGAGGGCGGCCGGCGGCAGCATCCTCAACGCCGAGCTGGCCCACGCGAAGGGGTACCTCCGATGATCGTCCTCAAGTTCGGTGGCAGCAGTGTGGCCGACGCGGCCTGCATGCGGCAGGTGGCTGGCCTGGTGAGGGCCGCCCTTCCCAAGGCGCCCCTGGTGGTGCTGTCGGCCATGGGCAAGACCACCAATGGCCTCTTCGACGCGGCGAAGGCGGCCGAGTCCGGGGACCTGGCCCTGGCCATGGAGCGGCAGCGGAGCCTCATGGCCTCGCACCGCAAGGCGGCCACGGAGCTGTTCGAAGGGAGCGTGCCCGAGACCCTGGACGTGGCGCTGACGGACCTCTTCGGCGAGCTGGAACTCCTGCTGCGCGGTGTGGCCCTGCTTCGCGAGCTGAGCCCCCGCAGCATGGACGCCATCGCTTCGCTCGGGGAGCGGCTCTCGACCCGCATCTTCGCCGCCTTCGCAGGGGGTGCCTGGGTGGACGCCCGCCGCATCCTCCGCACGGATCAGGTGTTCGGCGAGGCGGCCCCCCAGCCGGCGGCGATCCGGTCTCTGGCCGCGGAACACATGGGGCCCCTGCTTGGTGCGGGGCGAGTCGTGGTCACCCAGGGCTACATCGGCGCCACGGAGGACGGGCTCACCACCACCCTCGGCCGGGGCGGCAGCGACTATTCCGCGGCCCTGTTCGGCGCGGCCCTGGGCGCCGAGGAGGTGCAGATCTGGACCGACGTGGAGGGCGTCCTCACCTGCGACCCGCGCATCGTGCCCGAGGCCCTTCCCATCTCGGAGCTCAGTTTCGCCGAGGCCGCCGAACTGGCCGCCTTCGGCGCCAAGGTCCTGCACCCCGCCACCATCCAGCCGGCGGTGGAGGCCGGCATCCCGGTCACCGTTCGCCACACCCAGAAGCCGGAGGGGCGCTTCACCACCATCTCCGCCGAGGTCCACACCGGGCGCCCCATCACGGCCCTGGCCAGCCGGGGCCCGGTGACGGTCCTCACGGTGGGGAGCACGCGCATGCTGGCCCAGAGCGGCTTCCTGGCCCGCCTCTTCGAGGTGTTCGGCCGCCGGGGCGTGAGCGTGGACCTGGTGGCCACCGCCGAGGTGAGCGTGTCCCTCACGGTGGAGGCGGACGTGCCGCTGAAGCCCCTCCTTGAAGAGCTTTCGGCCTTCGCGAAGGTCGAAATCCACGAGGGCCGTGCCATCATCGCTGCCGTGGGCGAGCGCCTGAAATCCACCCCGGGGCTCGGTTCGAAGCTGCTCACGGCCCTGGGCGACATCAACGTGGAGATGATCAGCATGGGAGGCAACGAGATCAACCTGAGCCTCGTGGTGAAGGTGGAAAGCACCCACGAGGCCCTGCGGCGCCTGCACCGGGTGCTGGTGGGAGGGATGCAATGACCGCCCTGAGCCTCGGCATCTTCGGCAGGGGGCGCCTGGGATCGGCGATTGCGGCCGAGGCCGGGGGGGCCCTGTCCTGGCAGGTGGACCTGGGCGAGTCGCCCTCGGGGCCCGTGGACGTGGTCATCGACGCCAGCGTGGCCGGCGCCGTGCCGGAGCACCTGGCCTGGGCCCTGGAGACGGGAACGGACCTCGTCATCGGGGCGACGGGCTGGGCCATGCCGGACCTGGAGGCCCAGGTGGCGGGCCGCATCGGCGTCCTGGTCTCCACGAATTTCTCCCTCACCGTGGCCCTGATGGCCCGGATGGCCACGGTCCTGGGTCGCTTCGCGGCCCTGGATCCCGCCCGGGATCCGTACCTGCTGGAGCACCACCACCGGCTGAAGGCCGACGCCCCCTCCGGCACGGCCAAGACCTTGGCCGCCGCCCTGATGGCCGGGTGCCCGCGCAAGACGGAGTGGACCCTTGCGACCCCGGCTCCCCAGCCCATCGGCCCCCACCAGTTGAGCGTGGGGGTCCTGCGGGCCGGGGCCGAATTCGGCACGCACACCGTGGGCCTGGACGCCCCGGCCGAGGTGCTGGAGCTCACCCACCGGGCCCGGTCCCGGGCGCCCTTCGCCCAGGGGGCCCTGCAGGCCGCCCGCTGGCTGCACGGCCGCAAGGGAGTCTTCACCATGGAGCACTTGGCCACCGACTTGCTTGACCCGCTGTTCACCTTTGGAGGGGAGCCATGAAACTCGATCTGTCTGGTCTCGCGGTCGCGCTGGCCACGCCCTTCACGCCCTCGGGCGAGGTGGACCTGGCCGCCTACAGGAAGCTGGTCCGCCACGTGGTGGCCGGGGGCGTGGACACCCTGGTTCCGCTCGGAACCACGGGTGAAGCCTCCACCCTGCTCGAGGCGGAGCGGGACGCGGTCATTGCCGCCTGCCTCGAGGAGAGCGCCGGCCACCCTGTATTCGTTGGCACCGGCCACAACGCCACCCGCCAGACGGCGGCCCTGACCAAGCGGGCCCAGGCGCTGGGGGCGACCGGTGCCCTGGTGGTGACGCCCTACTACAACAAGCCCAACCCCGACGGACTGTGGCCCACTATGCGGCCATCGCCGAGGCGGCCCCGGGCCTGCCGCTCATCGCCTACAACGTGCCCGGCCGCACGGGACTGAACGTGACGCCCGCGGTGCTGGCCCGGCTCTGGGAGAACCCGCAGGTGGTGGCGGTGAAGGAGAGCAGCGGCAGCCTGCCGCAGATCGCCGAAGTGGCCCGGACCCTGCCGAAGGGCAAGACGCTGCTCTGCGGTGATGACAACCTGGCCCTGGCGGCCATTGCCGTGGGGGCCTCGGGCCTCGTGTCCGTGCTGGGCAACGTCCTGCCCCGGGAGACGGACGCCATGGTTTCCGCGGCCCTCCGGGGCGACCGGGCCGAGGCCATCCGCCTCCACCAGCAGCTGCTGCCCCTCATGGACGCGCTGTTCCTGGAGAGCAACCCGGTTCCCCTGAAGGCGGCCCTCAAGCTGCTGGGGCTGGGCGAGGACATCGTGCGCCTGCCCCTCTCACCCGCATCAGCGGCCACCCGCACCCGGCTGGCCGAGGCCCTCTGTCTGTCCACGGACGGCACCCTTCCAGGAGTGAAGTAATGGTGGTTGACCTCGATTCCATCCGAGCCTTCTTCGACCGATCCCCGGAGGTCCTGGCGGCCGATCCCGAGGCCCCGGCCATGCACCAGGTGCTCCTGGTGGCCCTGGAAACCGGGACCATCCGTGCCGCGACGCGCCAGGAGGATGGGACCTGGCAAGCCAACACCTGGGTGAAGCAGGCCATCCTCTGCGGGTTCCGGCGCACCAACCTGGTGGAGATGGCCGGCCCCGGCTTTCCCATGTTCGACAAGACCGCCTACCCGCCGCGCCACTTCGGGCTGGAGGATGCGGTGCGGCTGGTGCCCGGCGGCTCAGCCGTGCGCCGCGGGGCCCACATCGCCCACAGCGTGGTGCTCATGCCCCCGGCCTACGTGAACGTGGGCGCCTTCGTGGACGAGGGCACCATGGTGGACAGCCACGCCCTGGTGGGCAGCTGCGCCCAGATCGGCAAGCGGGTGCACCTCTCCGCCGCGGCCCAGATCGGCGGCGTGCTGGAGCCCGCGGGCGCCCGGCCCGTGGTCGTCGAGGACGACGCCTTCGTGGGCGGCCTCGTGGGCCTGTTCGAGGGCATCGTGGTTCGCAGGCGGGCGGTGCTGGCTTCGGGTGTGGTCATCACCGGCAGCAGCATCATCTACGACCTGGTGAATGGCCGCGAGCTGCGCCGGGAAGTGCCCGAGGGTGCCGTGGTGGTGCCGGGCTCCCGCCCGGCCTCCGGGGACTTCGCCAGGGCCCACGGGCTTCAGCTGGCGGCGCCCTGCATCGTGAAGTACCGCGACGACAAGACCGATGCGGCCACGGCGCTCGAACAGGCCCTCCGCTAGTGCATCACCTGTGGGAAGAACAAAATGCTTACCACCAAGACACCAAGGCACCAAGACAAGCCACAGAGAATTCCTTTTGCAGTTCTTGGTGTCTTGGTGGTGATCAGTTGCAGTTGAAGCTGCGCGAATAGGAATGATCGTGAAGCCTGCCTCTCGCTTGTCCATGTTGAAGCCCTCGCCCATCCGAGCCATCACCGACGGCACGCCGGCCGGGGCCATCCCGCTCGGTCTGGGGGAGCCCACCTGGGATCTGCCCGAGGCGGGGCGCCGGGCCCTGCTGCGCGATGCCGGCCCCTGCGGCTACGTGCCCCATGCGGGGCTCACGGAGTTGCGCCGGGCCGTGGGGGCCTTCCACGGGGCCCACCTGGACGAGGTGCTCATCACCACCGGTTCCCAAGGGGCCCTCTATGCCCTGTTCCAGGCCTGGGTGAACCCGGGCACCAGGGTGCTGGTGCCCGACCCGGGCTTTGTGGCCTATCCGGCCCTGGCCCTCATGGCCGGGGCGGAACCTGTGCCCTACCGGCTGTCGCCGGACCGCTTCAGCCTCGACGCCGAGGCCCTGCTGAAGCTGCTGGAGGCCACACCGGATGTGTCGGCGGTGATCCTCAACCTGCCCTCCAATCCCACCGGAGGCGGGGGCGACCTGGAGTCGCTGCGCCGCGTGGCGGAGGCCTGCACGGCCCGGGGCGTGCTGCTCATCTCCGACGAGGTCTACCGCGACCTGCACTTCGGCCTGCGGGCCCCCAGCCTTCGGGACGTCACGGATCGCGGCGTGGTGACCAGCTCCGTGAGCAAGGGCTGGGGCGCGCCGGGTCTGCGGGTGGGCTGGGCCGTGGGCGACCCCGTCTGGCTGGTGCCCGCCCGGACGGTGCATGGCTACGCCGTCACCGGCACCGCCACGCCCGCCCAGTGGGCGGCCCTGGCCCTCATTGAACACTCCGACACCGTGCTGGCCGAGGCTCGCGCCGCCGTGCAGCTGCGCTGGGAAGCCCTGGCCGCGGCCCTGCGCGAGGAGCTGGGCCAGGTGGTGACGCCGCCGGATGGCACCTTCTACCACTTCATGCCCCTGCCGCCCTCGGCCCACGCCGATCCCCTGGCCTTCTGCCTGAGGCTGCGGGACGAGGCCAAGGTGGTGCTCATCCCCGGCCTCGCCTTCGGCGAAGGGGGCCGCGGCCACGTCCGCCTCAGCTTTGCCGCCACCCCGGAACAACTGCGGGAAGGCGTGCGGCGGCTGGCGCCCTACTGGAACCTGCGATGACCGACCTCTTCGCCTTCGACGACGGAACTTGCCAACAACTGGCGGAAGCCCACGGCACGCCCTGCTTCGCCTACTCGGGGACGGTGGCGGAGGCGCAGTTCACGGCCCTCCGTGCGGCGCTGCCTTCCCGGGTGCGCCTCGCCTACGCCGTGAAGGCCAATCCTCATCCGGCCCTGCTGGCGCGATTCGCCTCCCTGGGGGCCAGCTTCGACTGTGCGTCCATCGGGGAGCTGGGGCGGGTGGAGGCGCTGAGGCTGCCCCCGGGCAGGACCTTCTTCGCCGGCCCAGGCAAGCGCGAGGAGGAACTCCGCAAGGCCCTGGCCATGGGCGTGCGCGTGCAGGCCGAGGGCTTCGAGGATCTGGCGCGGATCGACGCCCTGGTGGACCGGGAGACGGCCGTGAACCTCCGGGTGCACCCGGCCTTCGACATCGACGAAGGCAACCGCATCATCGGCGGCAGCGGCCCCTCGGCCTTCGGCGTGGACGAGGAGGAGGTGCCAGCCCTGCTCATGCGGGCGACGGCCCTGCGCCACGTCCGCATCCGAGGGCTGCATGTCTTCGCCGCCAGCAACCAGCGGGACGCGTCCAAGCTACTGGCCATCCACGGCGCCGTGCTGGACCTGGCCAAGCGCCTGCACCAGCAGCACGGCCTGGCCTTCGAGCAGATCGACCTGGGGGGCGGCCTGGGCATCCCCTATGCCAGCGGACAGGCCCCTCTGGACGTGGGGGCCCTCGGCCAGGGGCTGTCGAGCCTCCTGGCGGCCCATCCCTGGTTCACCGGCGAGCTGATCCTGGAGCCCGGCCGCTTCCTGGCGGGACCCACCGGGGTCTACCTGGCCCGGGTGGTGCGCCTCAAGGCAAGCCGGGGCACCCGCTTCGCCATCCTGGAGGGGGGCATCAACCACCTGATCCGCCCCCTGCTCACGGGTGAGCCCTTTCCTGTGAAGGCCGTGGGCAGGGGCGAAGGCGCCCTTCCCACGACCCTGGCGGGTCCGCTCTGCACCAGCCTCGACCGCCTGGGCGAGGTGCTCCTGCCGGAACTGGCCGCCGGGGACCTGCTGGCCTTCGGCAGCACCGGCGCCTACGGCCTGAATGAAGGCATGACCCACTTCCTGAGCCACCCCGTGCCGCCGGAGATCTGGGTCGGGGACCCGCTCAGCTGAGCAGGGGGATCCAGGCTTCCTGCTCTTTCCTGGGCATGGACCTGACCAGCTCGAGGAGCTTGAGGCGGGCCTGCCAGGTCTTGTCGCCGGGGAACAGCGCCCGGCCCCGGAGCAGGTCCTCCCGGGCCTCGTCCCACTTGGCCTGGCTGGCGTGATCGAAACAGAGGGTGAGCTGCAGCCGGCCCGCCCGCCCCCGAAGGTCCGCATTGTCAGGCTGGGCCCTGAGGAGGGCGTCGATCACCTTGAGGGCCGTCTCGAGGTCGCCGTTCTGGAGGTGTTTCTGGTACTCGGGCAGGCTGGCCCCGGAGACCCCGCCCGCGAGGCCGGCCCGGGCCTTTTCCAGCAGCTGGGCGCCTGCCGAGTCGCCGGGAACCAGGCCGAGGAGGGCCTCGGCCCGGAAGTAGGCGCGAAGGGGATCCGTGGACAGGGTGGCCTCTGCTTCCTGGCGGATGGCTTCGGGAGACTCGGCGAGGTCCGGGGCCTGGGCCTGCTGGGCCACGGGAGCCAGGGCGGCGGCCCTGGCGGCGCGAACCTCATCCTTCAGGTCCTGGTCCCGGCGGTAGCTGTGCATGACGGCAAGCCCCAGGACGACCAATAGGAAACCGCCGCCGGCGAGGGCGAGGAGTGGGCGGTTCTTGAGCCAGGGCCAGCGTTCCACCGCGTCGCGGAAGCGGTCCGGCAGGGACAGCCCCTGCCGCCGGGCCTGGGCGGCCTCAAGCAGGGCGGCGGGCGGTTCGATCCCCTGGGCTTCAGGGGAGACGGCGAAGGACTCCACATCGGCCATGCTGATGCGACCCTGGGCATCCAGCACCAGCACCGGGGCCTGGGCGGGTCGCGGGTCCGGCGGCGGCGCGGGGCGACCCTCATGCCTCCGGCAGCGGTCCAGCCCCTGCAGCGCACTGGCGTTGCCGGGATCCAGGCTCAGGGCCTGCTGAAAGGTGAAGGCCGCCTCTTCGTGGCGCTGGAGGGCCAGCAGGTGCTCGGCCTGTCTGAGCTTCAGTTCCAGGGCCTCCGGCTCGGGGGCGGCGGACCGGGTCGCCGCGGGGGCGGCCGGGGCAGGGGGGCTCGATTCGAGCTCCGACCGGGCCTGGCGCAGATAGCCTTCGATTTCCTGCCGCTGGGGTTCCAGGACGAGGACCCGCTCCCATTTCAAGATGGCCTCTTCCACCAGCCCCATGTCGTAGAGCTGGACGGCCTCCCGCAGGAGCTTCTCGATGTCCTCGTCACCGGGGGGAGGCGGCTCCACCCGCAGGGGTGCCGGGGCGGCCAGGGCCTGGAGGAGGGGCAGGCCCAGCTCCTGGCGGGCACCGTTGATGTAGCCCCGGACGAGGGCATGGTGGGGATCCAGCGCCAGGACTTGCTGCCACTTCTGAAGGGCATCCTCGGTCTGCCCCATGTCGTAGAGGGTGCAACCTTCGGCCAGCAGACGCTCGGGGTTGAAGGTGAGGGCCCCGGTGGCGATCGCCGAGGGGTCGATGGGCAGGGGCGCCTCGGGTGCGGTGGAACGGGGATCGAGGACCGGGGGCACCGCGGGCTCGGGTTCGGTGGCGCCGGCCAGCAGGTGCTTGGGGTCGAAGGCGAGGCTGCCCGTGATGACTTCCGCGGGATCCACGGGCAGGGGTGCCTCGGGTGCGGTGGAACGGGGATCGAGGACCGGCGGCACCGGCGCCTCGGGTTCCAGGGAGGCTTCAGGTGTTGGCGCGGGGGATTCCAGCACCGGTGGTTCCGGGGCCGCGGCTGGGGTCGCCTCGGAGGGTTCGGGATCAAGGACGGGGGGAGCCTGGGGTTCAGGTGCCGACGCCGCGGCGGGCTGTGGCGCCGGAGCCACCACGGGCGCCTCGGCGGCGGCAATCTGCGCATCGCGGAGGGCCTGGAGGCGCTGCTTGACGGCCATCAGGCCGGACCGGGCCTGCGCGTGGGAGGAATCCTGCCTGAGGATGGCCTGCCAGATCTGCCCCGCCTGGACGATCTCCCCCTGGGCGAAGAGTTCGTCGGCCTGGCGGAGGTAGGGTAGGTAGGGATCGGCGCTCATCATCGATTCTCAGTGCAGCGGGAATTCGTCCGTATTGCGCACCAGGAGCATGAAGGTGCTGTTTCCGCAGGTGAATTCCTGCTGGCTGAAGATCTGCACCGGGCCCGTGATGCGCTCATCGTCCACCAGGGTTCCATTGGTGGACTGCTGGTCGCTGATCCACACGGTCCCGTCCCGGTGGATCTCGACCAGCGCGTGGCGGCGGGAGGTTTCCGGATCCCGGGTGACCACGTCGCCCTCTTCGCGCCCGATGATCGTCTGGGGACGCTCCAGCACCTGCACCATGGAGGCCTGGGGCCCGGACAGGAAGGCCAGGCTGAAGATGAGCCCGGGCGGCATCCCCGGGACATGGAGGCCGGCGGCCGCCAGCATGGCTTCGCGATCGCGCTTGGCGGTGGTGCGCGCAGCGGCGGCCGAAGGGGGAAGCGTGGGCCCGCCCTCGGGGAGGGGCGCGCCGCCCCCGGGCGGCCTGGGGGCCTCCGTGGGCAGGCCGGGGTTCAGAACCTCGAACACGTGGCTGCATTTCGGACACTTGAAACGCTTGCTGGGGACGGCGCCGAATCGGCTGTCGTCGTACTGGAAGCGGGCCTGGCAGGCCAGGCAGATCACGATCATCGAGCCCTCGAGTAGCAGTTGAAGTGTACCTACTTCTTGCGTGTGGCGAAGAAGCTGAATTCGTTCCGCAGGGGAATGCCCTCCGGCAGCCTGAAGCCCGTGACGCTGGAAGGCAGGGGCTGGTTGATCCTGAGGGGGCCCAGTTCCAGGAACCAGGAATCCCCGCTGCGCTCGATCCACTGGACCTGCCTGGGCAGCCAGGTCTCCTTGTCGACCCACAGGTTCAGGGCCTGCATCCGCTTGCGGAGGGAGAGGGTGCGCGGCGAGAGGGCCAGGAACCACGTGTTGGGAACGTCCTTGGCCTCGCCCAGGGTGATCTGGAAGTAATCCGAGAGGTAGCTCAGCTTCTGGCCCAGGCCCAGGAACTTGCGGTCGGAATTCTTGATGAAGCCGATCTTCATGAGTTCCCCTTCGTGCGCCTCGGGACTGTACGAGATGAGGGCCTTGGGGGTGAGGTGCAGGATCAGATCCTCCGGGGGCTGGAAGGCGAAGTGGGCGAAGTCGGAGCCCTGGAGATACATGGTGCCCCGCGTGACCGAGGGGGTCTTCAGCAGGGCCCGCCGGAGGGTCAGCGTGAAGGAGCACTGGAGGGTCCGGGCCTGGGCCTGGGCCGAGTCGAACCGCTCCACCACTTCCCGCAGGGGGGGCAGGGACTGGCCCCCGAGGGGGAAGGCCAGCAGAAGAAGGGCGAGCGAGGATCGGAACATGGGGACCTTAGCCGGGGCTGACGGAAAGCGCGAGAGGCTCGCGCTGGTGGGCCACGTGGAGTTCCACGGCCGAGCCCCGGAGAACCTCCTCCGCGGCGAACCGGGCCAGATCGGGATGGTTGTTGGATTCGCTGAGGTGCGCCAGCACCACCTGCCGCAGGCGCGGAGCGGAGGCCCGGGCCAGCAGGTCGGCCATGGCGGCGTTGCTGAGGTGACCCACCCGGCTCAGGATGCGGGCCTTGAGCTGGGGGGGGTAGTCCCCCTCACGCAGCATGTCCACGTCGTGGTTGGCCTCCAGCACCAGGAGATCCAGGTCCCGCAGGTGGTCGGCCACCAGGGCGGTGGCCTGGCCCAGGTCCGTGACCACGGCACAGGTGCAAGGCCCAGCCTCGACGCGGAAGGCGACGGGATCCGCGGCGTCATGGGGGAGGGCGAAGGGCAGCACGCGCCAGCCCGCCCAGTCCAGGGGGTGTCCCGCTTCCAGTTCGATCCAGCGCTCCGGTGGGATCAGGACATCCTGGGCCTTCTCGGCGGCCCGCCGGGTCTCGCGGGTGGCGAGGATGGCCCAGTGCGTGCGGCGCAGGATGACGCCCAGGGCGCCGATGTGATCGGAGTGCTCATGGGTCAGGGCGAGCGCCTCCACCTCCCCGCTGCCAAGGCTCAGGGCGTCGAGGCGCTGGCGGATCTGGCGGAGGGAGATGCCGGCGTCGATGAGGAGGGTCCGTTCACCATCCGACAGGGCATGGCAGTTCCCCTTGGAACCCGAGGCGAGCGCCGCATAGTGCATGGCCCAGGATACCGCCTGTGCGGTCTGGGGGAGGCCTACTCGGGCTCAGGGACGGAGGAAGCGCCGGTGAGAGGCCCCGGCCCCTTCCAGCGCCACACCACCCAAATGGCGAGGCCGCAGACGAGGGCGCAGGGCAGGCTGGCCTCCAGGCCGAAGGCCCCCCCCGTGAGCCACTCGGGACGGTCCCTGAAGACCGGGGTCCAGAGGCCCCTGGTGTCGGTGGTGCCACTCACGCCGAAGCCCAGCAGGCTGCCCTGGGCCCAGTTCCAGCCAAGATGAAGGCCGATGGGCAGGGCCAGGCTCCGGGTCCGGAGGTAGCAGAGACCAAGGAGGATCGCCGAGAGCCCGATGGTCAGCGTGGCCCAGGCCCTGGTGGACCCGTGCATGCCGGGGTTCCCCCAGTGCAGCAGGGCGAAGAGGGCTGCAAAGACGCCCTGGGCCGTCCAGGGCCCCGCCCCTTCCAGCAGCCGCTGGAAGGGGTAGCCCCGGGCGAACAGCTCCTCGGAAAAGGCCACCCCGAGGAACACCCAGCCTGCAGCCAGGGAACGTCCGAGGCCCATGCCCTGGGTCCGCTCCCAGTGGAAGCCCCCCATCCCCCTCACCAGCAGGGCCGAGGCCAGGATGATCAGCAGCCCCCCCAGGAGGCCGACCCCCCATTCGAGCAGCCAGCGCCGATTGGGACCGAAGCCAAGGCTGCTGAAGGGCCGACCCTCCAGCCCCACGCAGAACAGGCTGGCCAGGGCCCCGAGGGCGGCCCCCAGCCAGGGGCTCAGGACGAGGGGTTTTCCGAGGACGTGCAGACCCACCATCGCCGCCAGGGCCAGGGCCAGGAACAGCAGGAAGAACCCAAGCACCTTCCAGCCGCTGCGCAGGGCCTCGTGCTCGTTCAGGATCCAATCAGCCATGGGCTCTCCGGCAGGCTCCTGCCCCGGGCGGTGTCTGGGGGGACGGGATCCTACATGATGCTCTGGGTCTCCGCGAAGGCGCGGGAGATCTCCAGGAAGACCTTCTCTTCATGAGGTTTCAGGGCCACGGCGCGGGCGAACCAGAAGGCGGCCTTCCGGCGCTGCCCGGCCACCAGCAGGGCGCGTCCGAACAGGAGGAAGCGTTCCCAGGCGTCCCGGTCCAGGGCTTCCAGCACTCCCATGTACCGCCCGGCCTCGCTGACCATTCCCACTTCCGCGAGGTCCACGGCCGCCTGGGTGAGGGCCTCCTTGTTCTTGGGATCCCGCTGCAGGATCTTCTCGTAGCCTTCGAGCGCCTCCGTTTTGTAGCCATGCTTGAGCCAGGCCTGGGCGAGGAGCCGCAGCACCTGGCCGTCCTTGGGCTCCCGCTCTTCCGCCGCCCTGAAGGCCTCCAGGGCCCTGGGCCTGTCCATGGCCGCCAGGTAGGCCCGCCCGCATTCGGCGAGGTACTTCGCGTCCTTGGGCTTGATGGACCGGGCCCGGTCGGCGCAGCCTTCGAGGATGGCCCGGCGGTCCCCACTGAAGAAGGCCTCATCAAAGGTGGGCGCGGGTCTCGGGGACTGCGCGGCGAGGGCAAGCGTCGCCAGGGCAAGCAGGACAGCGCGCATGGGACCTCCTAGCGTGGAATGTTCCCATGTTTCCCGGGTGGCGTGCTCGCGCTTGCTCTCCAGGAAGGCCAGGGCCTTGACCAGCTTCAGTCGGGCCCCGCGCCCTACCGCAGGGGCCGGGGCCGGGTCATGGCCTCCAGGCTGAGGGCCTCGTCCAGTTCCGCGGGGCTCAGGTACCCCTTGCGCAGGATCAGTTCCCGCACCGGCACGCCGGTCTCCAGGGCCTCCTTGGCCACCTCGGTGGCCCGCTTGTAGCCGATGGCGGGCATGACGGCCGTGACGATGCCGATGCTGTGCTCCACCAGGTCCCGGCAGCGCTCCCGGTTGGCGGTGATGCCCACGATGCACTTGGTGGTGAGCACGTTCACGGCCGCGGTCAGGGTGCGCATGCTGGTGGCGAGGCTGTAGGCCAGGATGGGCTCCATGACGTTGAGCTGGAGCTGGCCGGCCTCGGCGGCCAGCGTGATCGTCAGGTCGTTGCCGATGACCATGTAGGCCACTTGGTTCACCACCTCGGGAATCACCGGGTTCACCTTGCCGGGCATGATGCTGCTGCCGGGCTGCATGGGGGGCAGGTTCAGCTCGCCGAAGCCGCAGCGGGGGCCACTGCTGAGCAGACGCAGGTCGTTGCAGAGCTTGCTCAGCTTCACGGCGGCCCGCTTGACCACGCCGGAGAACATCACGAAGGCGCCGGTGTCCGGCGTGGCCTCCACCAGGTTTTCCGCCAGGACGATCTCCAGGCCCGTCACCTTGCGGAGCTCCTCCACCACGGTTTCGGGATAGCGCGGGTCGGCGCAGATGCCCGTGCCGATGGCCGTGCCGCCCATGTTCACCTCGAGGAACAGGCGGGCGGTCTCCCTCAGGCGGGCGATGTCCTCGCCGGTGGTGACGGCGTAGGCCTCGAACTCCTGGCCCAGGGTCATGGGCACCGCATCCTGCAGCTGGGTGCGGCCCATCTTGATGACGTCCGAGAATTCCCTGCCCTTGGCGTGCAGGGCGGCCTTCAGGCGGTCCATGGCCTCCAGCAGGCTCTTGAGCATGAAGATGGTGGTGAGCCGCAGGGCTGTCGGGTAGACGTCGTTGGTGCTCTGGCCCAGGTTCACGTGATCATTGGGGTGGCAGAACGCATACTCGCCCCGCCGGTGGCCCAGCAGCTCCAGGGCGCGGTTGGCAATGACTTCGTTGGCGTTCATGTTCGTGGATGTGCCCGCCCCTCCCTGCACCATGTCCGTGGGGAAGTGGCCGTGCCAGTGGCCGTCGATGATCTCCTGGCAGGCGCGATCGATGGCCCCGGCAATGGCGGGTTCCAGCAGGCCCAGCCGGGCGTTGGCCCGGGCGGCGCCCTGCTTCACCATGGCCAGGGCGCGGATCATGGCGGGAAAGTGGCTGGTGGGCGTCCCTGTGATGGGGAAGTTGTGGACGGCCCGCAGGGTCTGGACGCCGAAGAGGGCGTCCTCGGGCACGTCCAGGGGACCGATCAGGTCGGATTCTCGCCGGGTCCGGCCGCTGGCATAGGCCTGCTCACGGCCCGTGCGGGGGGTGGCCGAGTAGAGGATGCGCTGGTGCAGCACGTTGGCGATCTTGCTGAGCACCGCGATGGCGGCGGCCCCATCCTGGGCCAGGCTGCCCAGCACCGCCTCCCGGTCGAGGTCCAGCAGGATGGCGGGGCTGAGGGCCACGGCCGTGGCCGTGTGGGTGCTGGCGGCCAGGAAGGACTGCTCGCCCGCCACATCGCCGGGGCCCAGGATCACCACGGGTTCGGGCCCGTCCCCATTGTCCCGGGTGATCTCCACGCGGCCCTCGGCGATGATCGTGGCGCCCAGCCGAGCCTCCCCCTGCCGGAAGAGGGTGGTCCCGGCCGGGACTTCTCGGCGAAGGGCCGCCTTGGCGACCAGGCCCAGGTCCCCATCGGACAGCCCGGAGAAGATCTCGCAGGTTCGGAGGACTGACGTGATCGCATCCATGGGCCACCCCCGGACCGACCATCGGCCCGCGGTCATCCTATCCGGCAAGAATGGACGGGCCGGTCACGAATGGGGGTCCGGGGCGGATCCTTTGACAGATCGTACAGGCTCATCGCTCGGAGCCACCTTCCGCTCCTTGGGTTCGCCCCTTGCCGAGGCTTCCGGCACGCCGACCCAGGCTTGCGCTACCGTCCGCTCTTTTTCCAATCCGCCAGGAAACCCTCGACGCCCTTGTCGGTGAGGGGGTGCTTCAGCATCTGGTCGAAGACCTTGGTGGGGATGGTGGCCACGTGGGCCCCGGCCAGGGCGGAATCGGTGACGTGACGGGGACTGCGGATGCTGGCGGCCAGGCACTGGGTGTCGAATCCGTAGTTCTCGAAGATGGCGCAGATCTCGCGGATCAGCTCCATGCCGTCCAGGTTGATGTCGTCCAGGCGGCCCACGAAGGGGCTCACGTAGGTGGCGCCGGCCTTGGCGGCCATGAGGGCCTGGGTGGCGCTGAAGCAGAGGGTGACGTTGGTGTGGACGCCCTCAGCGGTGAGTGCCTTGCAGGCCTTCAGGCCCTCGGCGATGAGGGGCAGTTTCACCACCACGTTCTTGTGGATCTTCGAGAGGCGGCGGCCCTCCTCGATCATGCCCGGGGCCTCCAGGCCGATGACCTCCGCGCTGATGGGGCCGTCCACGATGTGGCAGATCTCCTCGATGATGGCTTCAAACGGCTTGCCCGTCTCCTTGGCGATGAGGCTCGGGTTGGTGGTCACACCGTCCAGCACGCCCAGGGCGTTGA
>CAIMBM010000180.1 GCA_903839205.1 uncultured Holophagaceae bacterium
CGCCGCCCGGCACCAGCCGGATGGCGGAGCGGACGGCATCCATGGCGGAGTTTCCGGCGCCGATGACGAGGATGCGCCGGCCCAGATCCATGGGCGTTCCGGCCCGCACCTTGTCGAGGAAGTCCAGGGCGTCCATGACGCCGGGCGTGTCCTCGCCGGGGATGCCCAGGCGCTTGCCCTTCTGGGCCCCCACGGCCAGGAAGACGTAGGGGTAGTCCCGTCGGAGGGCCGCCAGGGTGAAGTCGCGGCCCAGCACCTGGCCCAGGTGGATCGGGACGCCCAGTTCCCGCAGGCGGACCAGATCCCCCTCAAGGGTATCGTTCGGCAGCCGGTAGGCCGGGATCAGGCCGCCCACCATGCCGCCCAGTTCCTGCTTGGCCTCGAAGACTTCCGGCTCGAAGCCCATCTTGGCCAGGAAGTAGGCCGCGGAAAGGCCCGCGGGACCGGCGCCCACGATGGCCACCTTCACGCCCAGGGCCTGGCCGCGCACCTCGGCCGGGCGCTTGCCGGCGCTCTCGAAGGCGAAGCGCTTGATCTCGCGGATGGCCAGGGGCGCGTCATAGAAGTTGCGGACGCAGCGCTCCGTGCAGGGGTGGTCGCAGACGCTGCCGGTGATGGCGGGCTGGGGATTGGTGCGGAGGATCACCTCCATGGCCTCGGCGGGCTTGCCGTGGGCCACCAGCCACAGGTAGTCGGGGATGTTCTGGTGGGTGGGACAGGCGTCCACGCAGGGGGCGTTGATGCAGTCGAATTGGCCCAGGGGCCGGTCGCCCTTGAAGTCCAGGGGGCGGATGCGGCGCGTGTAGGCGTCGTCACCCAGCACCTTCACCGCGTGGCGGGCCAGGTTGAAGCGGGCGCCGTGTCCGCCGGAGCTGGCCTGGACGAAGGCGTCGAGGCTGTCTGCCCCGGCCTCGTCCATGGCCCCCTCGAGGTTCACCAGGTACTGCTGGAGCCGGGCATAGCCGCCGGGCTTGAGCAGGTCCGTGCAGACCGTCACGGGGCCCAGGTTGTCGGCGATGAGGTCCGGGAAATTCCGGGCGTCGGCCCCGCCGCAGAAACTGAGCGGAACCTTCCCTTCCGTGGCTTCCATCACCAGGTGAGCCAGCGTGAGGGTGAGGGGATGGAGGGCCCGGCCCGAGAGATACATCATCTTTTCATTGGCGGGGAACACCGGCCGGTGGTTGATCACCTCAAGCGTGTTGGTGAGCTTGAGGCCGAAGCCGTTCTCGCGCCCCTCGGCCACCTGGGCCAGCCGCTTCACCATGGCCAGGGCATCCTCCCACTTGGGGTCGTGGCCGAAGGCCTCGTCGGGCACGGTGATGTCGAAGCCCAGGGTGTCGTTCAGCAGTCCCCGCAACCGCTCCGGTCCCAGGAGGGTGGGATTGAGCTTCACCCAAGTGTGGACGCCCAGTTCGGTAAGCAGGAAGGTGGCGATCCGCTCGATCTCCGCCGGGGGGCAGCCGTGCATGGTGGACAACGTGATCTGGTTGGACAACTCGGTGGGAATGGCGATGTCCCGCACGGCGGGGTACACCCTGGCCACGATGCCGATGGCTTCCGCCAGACGCGGGCCCGCGTCCCGCATGTCCGCGATGAACTTCTGCACCCGGGGGTGCTGGATGCCCTCCAGGTTGTAGCCCACGCTCATGCTGAAGTGGGTCCCGGGGCCCCGGAGCCCCATCCGGTGGGCCAGGGCATGGAGGAGCACCCAGCCGTGGAGGTACTCGGTGAAGGAGTCCTCCAGTTTCAGTTCCTGGGACCACTCGCAGTTGTAGGTCTCGTCCATGGCATCGATGCAGGGCCGGCTCACCTCGATCTCGTCGAGGATCTGGACCGTCTTCAGCTCGATGAACCGGGCGCCGCAGAGCCAACTGGACACGATGTTCTGGGCCAGCTGGGTGTGGGGTCCGGCGGCCACGCCCAGGGGCGCGGCCACGGTGTGGCCGAACATCTCCCGGGCAAGCCTGGGATGGGGGACCTGGAAGTTCTGCTTCGGGATGCCGAGGACCGTGTCCTGGCGTTCCAGGCCCTCGAAGATCCAGCGGGCCAGCCGATCGAGGGCGAGGGGGCGGAAGGGTTTTTCCAGCGCGAGTGTCATGGGCTAGGCCTTGGGCTTTCGGCCCAGCAGCCGCATGTCCTTGAGGGGGAGGGTGGTGCGCCGGATGCCATCGAACTGGCAGAGGGCGTTGGCCACGGCGCCGGCCGTGGGGACCAGGCCGATCTCGCCCACGCCCTTGGCCCCGTAGGGCCCGACCGCGTCCGGCACCTCGATGCCGATGATCTCCATGGGCGGCATGTCCTTGGCCTTGATGAGGCCCAGATCGGCCATCTTGAGGAAGACGGGACGGCCGTCCTTGTAGGGGAATTCCTCGCTCACGGCGTAGCCCAGACCCATGTGCAGGGAGCCCTCGATCTGGCCCTCGTAGAGGGTGGGGTTCATGATCCTTCCCGCGTCGTGGGCGGCGGTGATCCGGGTGATCTTCCCGGTCTCATCCAATTCCACCAGCTGCGCGGCGAAGCCGAAGGAGTAGTGGGTGATCACGTCGTAGCCGGGCTTGGGGGGCTTGCCCGGGGGCACGGTCCAGTCGCAGACCCAAGAGCCCCGGTACTCCTTCCCCACCAGATCCTTCAAGCTCATGCCCGCGGCCAGGTCCTGCTTGAGCTCCTTGCAGGCGGCGATGACGGAGTTGGCCAGGAGGGATGTCCCCCGGGAGCCGGTGGTCATGCCGGCCTCGGCCTCCTCGTTGGTCTCCACGAGCACCTCGATGAGGTCCGGGTCAATGCCGGTCTCTTCCACCAGGGTCTGCACGCCCATAGTGAAGTTGCCCTGACCCATCTCGCACCAACCATGGTGGAG
>CAIMBM010000181.1 GCA_903839205.1 uncultured Holophagaceae bacterium
ATCTGCCTGGACCGCACGGGGCTGATCCTCAGCATCTTCGAACAGCGGGCCCAGAGCCGGGAGGCCAAGGCCCAGGTGGAACTGGCCCGCTGCGAGTACGAACTGCCCCGGCTGAAGGGGGCCTGGACCCACCTGGAGCGGGTGCGGGAGACCCAGCGCCAGGGCCGGCCAAAGGGCCTCCCCCGGGTGGCCCTGGTGGGCTACACCAATGCCGGGAAGACCAGCCTGCTGAAGGCCCTCACCGGCGAGGGCGAGCCCCGGGACCTGCTCTTCGCCACCCTCGACACCACCACCCGCAAGGTCTGGCTGGGCCAGGACTTCGACCCGGAGACCGGAGAGGGGGCGAGGGAACCCATGCACTGCCTGCTGGCCGATACGGTGGGGTTCATCCGCAAGCTGCCCCACCAGCTGGTGGCGGCCTTCCGCAGCACCCTGGGGGAGGTCCGGACGGCGGATGCCCTGCTCGTGGTGGCCGACGCGGCCCACCCGGACCTGGAGGACCACCTCCGGGTCGTGGGCGCCACCCTGCGTGAGATCGGCTGCGAGCCCGAAGGCGTCGATGCCCAGCCCCGCCTCCTGGTCATGAACCAGGTGGATCGGCTCCACCGGCCCCAGAGGCTGGATCTCAAGAAGCGCCACCCCGGGGCCGTCCAGACCAGCGCCACCCAGGGCGCCGGCCTGGAAGAGCTGCGCCTCTGGATGCGGGAGCTGGTCCCGGGGCCGCCCAAGCCAAGGGTGCTGGAGGACTGGGAGCTGCCGGAGCCGGCACCGGTCCCCTGAGCACCCCTTGATCCGAGGGGCCCCGCGGTGCGAAGGGCGGGGGGCTAGTTCGCCCCGACCTTCGGACTCCCAGCCGTTTCCGCGAGGCCGGGATCCCGGAGGTTCCACCCCCCGCCCAGGGACTTGTAGAGCTGGACCAGGGTCAGGAGGCGGGAGAGCCGCACCTGGGAGAGGGCGTTCTGGGCCGGGAAGAGCTGCTGCTGGGCGTCCAGCACTTCCAGATAGTTCGAGAGGCCGGCGTTGTAGCGCAGGTTGGCCAGGGCGACGGCCTCCTGGAGGGATCGGACGGATTGGGCCAGTTCCTGCTCCTCCTCGGCGTACTTCTGGAAGGCCACCAGGGCGGAGGACACCTCGCCAAAGGCGCCCGACACCGTGGCCTGGTAGCGCAGGCGGGCCTGCTCCCACTGGGCCACGGCGACCTCCTTCTGGTCCTTGAGCCGCGGCCCCTGGAAGACCGGGAACGTGAGCGCGGGGCTCACCAGCCATTCCTTTCCGGCGCCTGTGTACTGGTCCACCTTGGGGGCCACGACCCCCAGGAGGCCCGTGAGGCTGAGGGCGGGAAAGTAGTTGGCCTGGGCCACCCCCACGGCGGCGTTGGCGGCCACCAGCACTTCCTCGGCCTCGCGGATGTCGGGGCGGCGCTCCAGGAGGGTGGAGGGCAGGCCGGCCGGGATCGCCGGGGGCAGGGGCTGGTCGGCCAGGTCGGTCCCGCGGCGCAGGGGGCCGGGATCCCGGCCCACCAGGAAGCAGAGGAGGTTCTCCCGGGCCTGGATCTGCCGTTCCAGGCTGGGCACGGTGGCCTTGGCCGAGGCCAGGGCCGCCCGGGCCCGGGCCGTCTCCAGGGCCGAGGCGGCGCCCCCGGCCAGGCGGCGGTTGAAGAGGTCGTGGGTCTCCTGGTAGGCCGCCACCGTGGAGCGGGCGATCTCCAGCCGGTGATCCAGCTCCCGCAGCTCGAAGTAGGCTGCGGCCACTTGGGAGAGGGTGCTCAAGTACACGCCGCGCCGGGCCTCCTGGGCGCCCAGGTAGCCCGCCAGGGCCGCTTCGTTCAGGCGGCGCACCCGGCCCCAGAGGTCCACCTCCCAGGAGGCGGAGGCCTGCACCTCGTAGGCGTTCCCGACCCCGCCTCCCCCCGGCTGGAAGGCGGAGTACCGGCCCCGCTCCCACAGGGCCACGGAGGAGATGGCGGGATACCAGGCGGACTTGGCCACGCCGGCCCGGGCGCGGTACTCGTCCACCCTCCAGGTGGCGACCCGCACGTCGAAGTTGTGCCGGAGGGCCTCGGCGATGAGGTCCTTGAGGGCGGGGTCGCCGAAGACATCCCACCAGGGTTGGTCCGCCAGGGAGGCGGCCTCCGCCGGGGACTGGCCGCGGAAGGTGCCGGGCGGCTCCACCTTGGGCCGCAGGTAGTTGGGCCCCAGGGCGCAGGCCGTGAGCAGCAGGGGGAGGAAGCAGGCGAGGCGCTTCAAGAGGACACCTCCTCGGGGCCGACATTCTCCGGGGGGTCTTCGATCTTGCCGGGGCCGGCCAGCCGCTCCACCACCACGAAGAGCACGGGGATGACGAAGATGGCGAGGACGGTGGCCGCCAGCATGCCGGTGATGACCACGGTGCCCAGGATCCGGCGGGAGACGGCGCCCGAGCCCGTGGCCACCCAGAGGGGCACGCAGCCCAGGATGAAGGCGAAACTGGTCATGAGGATGGGCCGGAAGCGCAGGCGGGCCCCTTCCAGGGCCGCGTCCACCAGGCTCTTGCCCTTCTCCAGCTCGTCCTTGGCGAATTCCACGATGAGGATGGCGTTCTTGGCGGAGAGGCCGATGAGCATGACCAGGCCGATCTGGGCGAACACTCCGAAATCGTACTTCCGGATCCACAGGCCGAAGAAGGCCCCGAAGATGGCGATGGGCACGCTCAGCAGCACCGAGAAGGGCAGGGACCAGCTTTCATACAGGGCGGCCAGGATGAGGAACACGCCCACGAGGGAGAGGGCGAAGAGCATGCCCGTCGTGCCCTCGGCCTTCTTCTCCTGGTAGGAGAGGTCGGCCCAGTCGTAGCTCATGTCCCGGGGGAGCACCTCCTTGGCCACCTGCTCCAGGGCGGCCAGGGCCTGGCCCGAGGAGTAGCCAGGGGCGGCCGCGCCCAGCACCTGGGCGCTGCGCATGAGGTTGAAGCGGTTCGTGTACTCGGGTCCCTGCATCTTCCTGGGCGTCACCAGGGAGGCCAGGGGGACCATGGTGCCGTCGGCGCTGCGTACCGCGAACCGGCCGATGTCATCCACCGAATGGCGTTCCTCTCCTTCGGCCTGGAGGTAGACCCGCCACTGCCTGCCGAAGCGGTTGAACTGGTTCACGTAGAGGCCGCCCAGGTAGGCCTGGAGGGTCTGGTAGACATCGCCCACGGCCACCCCCTGCTTCAGGGCCTTGTCCCGGTCCACGTCGGCGAAGATCTGCGGCGTGCCGGTGTTGAACAGCGAGGTCACGCCGGCCAGCTCCGGCCGCTTGCGCGCCGCGGCCAGAAAGACCTTGAGGTTCCGGTCCAGGTACTCCGGCGGGCCGCCGCTGCGGTCCTGGAGCCACAGCGAGAAGCCGCTGGAGGTGCCCAGGCCCGGGATGGCTGAGGGCAGGAAGCCCCGGATGTTGGCCTCGGGGATCTCCCGGGCCAGGCGCTCGTTGAGGCGCTGGAGGATCTCCCCGGCCTCCAGCCCCTTGCCCTTCCGGTCGTCCCAGGGCTTGAGGGCCACGTAGTCGAACCCGTTGTAGGAGGCCGAGACCCGGTTCAGCAGGCTGAAGCCCTCGATGGTCAGGGCGTCCCGCACGCCCTCGGTCTCGAAGAGGATCTTCTCGATCTTGCGGCCCACCTCATCCGTGCGCTGGATGCTGGCCGCCGGCGGCAGCTGGATGTTGATGAAGAAGTAGCCGTAGTCCTCGTTGGGCACGAAGCTGGTCGGCAGGGTCCGGGCCATGACCCCGTCCACCAGGAAGAAGGCCGCCAGGAGGGCCAGGGCGATGGCCGCCTTGCGGATGAGGCGGTCGGACAGGTTCACGTAGCCGTCGGTGGTCCTGTGGAACCAGCGGTTGAAGCCGTGGAAGTAGGGGGCCGCCCAGCCTTCCATCTTCTCCCGGGGCTTGAGGATCAGGGCGCAGAGGGCCGGGGAGAGGCTGAGGGCGTTGAAGGCCGAGATCAGCACGGAGATGGCGATGGTCACGGCGAACTGCTTGTTGAGCCGGCCCTGGATGCCCCCCAGGAAGGCCACGGGGATGAACACGGCCGACAGCACCAGGGCGATGCCCACCACCGGACCGGCCACCTCCTTCATGGCCTGGAGGGTGGCCTCGCGGGGCTTCATGCCCTGCTCGATGTGATGTTCCACGGCCTCCACCACCACGATGGCGTCGTCGACCACCAGGCCGATGGCCAGCACCAGCCCGAACAGGGAGAGGGTGTTGATGGAAAAGCCCAGGGCGGGGAAGAACGCGAAGGTGCCCAGGAGGGAGACCGGGACGGCGATCATGGGGATGATGGTGGCGCGCCAGTTCTGGAGGAATACGAAGACCACCAGGGTGACCAGGGCCATGGCCTCCAGCAGCGTCCAGACCATCTCCTTGATGCCCTCCGTGACGGGCAGGGTGGTATCCACGGCCACCTTGCAGTCCAGGTCGGCCGGGAAGCGGCCCTTGAGTTCGGCGAGGACCTTCTTGACCCCATCGGCCACTTCCAGGGCGTTGCTGCCAGGGGTCTGGGAGATGGAGATCACACAGGTGGGTTGGCGGTCGAAACGGGCGATCTGGTTGTAGACCATCGCGCCCATCTCCACCCGGGCCACATCCCCCAGGCGCACCACGGAGCCGTCAGGATTGGTGCGCACGATGATTCGCCTGAACTCCTCCGGGGTCTCCAGCCGGCCCTGGGAGCGCACGGTGTAGGTCATCTCGTTGCCCGGGGCGATGGGCTCCGCCCCGATCTTGCCGGAGGGGTTCACGGTGTTCTGCTGCAGCACCGCCCGGTTGACGTCGGGCACCGTGAGGCCGAGCTTGGCCATCAGGTCGGGCTTGAGCCAGATGCGAAGGGCGTAGTCGCCCGCGCCGAAGATGATCACCTGGCCCACGCCGGGCACCCGGTACAGGGGGTCCACCAGGTTGATGGTCGCGTAGTTGCTGAGGAACAGCGAATCGTAGGTGCTCTTCGGCGAGTACACCGCCACCAGGAGGAGGGACGTTCCCACCGTCTTGCGGATGGTCATGCCGTTCTGGTTCACTTCCACGGGCAGGAAGGGCTGGGCCTGGGCGATGCGGTTCTGGGTGTTGACCTGGTCCTGGTTGACGTCCGTCTTCACGTCGAAGGTCACCGTCTCGGTCATGGTGCCGTCGTTGGCGTTGGTGGACTGCATGTAGAGCATGTTGTCCACGCCGTTCATCTGCTGCTCCAGCGGCGCCGCCGTGGACTGCTCGATGGCCACGGAATCAGCGCCCGTGTAGGTGGTCGACACCTGGATCTGGGGCGGGACGATCTCGGGGAACTGGGCCACGGGCAGTCCGCGCATGGTCACCACGCCCGCCAGGAGCGTGATGATGGCGATGACCATGGCGACGATGGGCCGGTTGATGAAGAATTTCGGCATGGCGCTACTTCCCCGGGGTTCCAAGGGGTGTGGCCGCCACGGGGGCCACGAGGAGCCCTTCCGAAACCTTCTGGGTGCCCTCCACCACCACGCGGTCCTCGGGCTTGAGTCCGGCTTCGACCACCACCAGGCCCCCCACGTGGGAGCCGGTCCGGATGGGGTGGATGTTGATGTGGTTCCCCTCCCCCAGCACCGCCACCTGGGCGTTGCCCTGGATCTCCCAGAGGGCGCGTTCCGGGATCAGGAGCGCCCCCTTGGCGATACCGATTTCGGCCCGGACCTTGGCGTACTGGCCCGGGCGGAGCAGCCGCCCGGGGTTGGGGAAGGTGCCCGCCAGGAGGATGGTGCCCGTCTTCAGGTCCACGTTGCGGTCGGCCATGAAGGGGTCGCCCCGGTGGGGGTAAACGGTGCCGTCCGAGAGCACCAGCTGGAGGCTGCCCTTGGGGGCGCCCCCCGCGGACCAGGCCTTGGCCCAGCCCATGTACTCCTGTTCGTTGATGCTGAAGAAGACCTTGATGGGCTCCACGGTGGAGACCGTGGTCATGATCCGCTGCCCGTTGACGAGGTCACCCACCTGCACCTTGGCTACGCCCGCGATGCCGTCGATGGGGGAGACCACCCGGGTCCAGTCCAGGTTCAGCCGCGACTTGTCCCAGGCGGCCTGGGAGGCGTCCACCATGGCCTGGGCCTGACGAAGGGCCGACTGGGCGTTGTCCAGCTCCTGCTGGGAGATGGCCCTCTGGGCCGCCAGGGGTGTGTAGCGGTCCACGTCCAGCTTGGCCTTGTCCCGCATGGCCCGGTCCCGCTCCAGGGCGGCCCTGGCCTGGTCCGCGGCGGCCTGGAACTGCCGGGCATCGATCTGGAAGAGGAGGTCCCCCTTCCGCACCGCGGTGCCGTCCCGGTAGGCCTGCCGGAGGAGGTAGCCCTCCACTTCGGGCCGGATCTCCGCGTTGACGAAACCGTCCAGGGTGCCCACCCACTCATGGGTGACCGGGACGTCCTGGCGGGTGACGGGGGCCACCCCAACTTGCGGCAGGGCCTTGGTGGGGCTTGGGCGCCCGCAGCCCAGGGCCAGGAGGCCCAGCAGGGCCGCAAGCTTCAGGTTCAGGGTGGGGTTGACCATGCGTGCCATCCGAAAAGTTCAGGGGGGTCGGTCGATGCCTGTGAGGGAAGGACCATGAAAGCAGGTTCTCTGCGGGACGTGGGGCGGACGGAACGGTTGGAGGCGGGAGAGAAAACCCATTCCCGCTCCGGGGTCCTGGACTGCTCCCGGCTCGCGATCCGGACCCCTGTCCAGGGGATGGACAAGTAGAAACATGTCAGATAGGTTATTGCTTATGCAACAATTAATATCCTGGCAGACGGCCAGCCTGCCTCACATCGTCACCGCCGTGAAGAGCCGCATGCGGCAGGTGGCCTGGCGGCGGCTGGGGCCCTTCGGCCTCTCGCCCCAGCAATACCAGCTGATCATGGCCGTGGCCGAGAAGGACGGCCGCTGCCAGGGAGACCTGGCGACCTGCACCTGGATGGACAAGCCCACCGCCAGCCGGATCCTCCGGACCCTCCAGGACCGGGGCCTGGTGCGGGCGGAACCGGACCCGTCCCACGGGAAGCGGGTCCTGTTCCACCTGGAGCCGGAGGCGAAGGCCCTGCTGGAGTCCCTCCATGGCTTCCGGCAGTACATGCGGGACGGGATGGAGCAGGGGCTGAACCTGGGAGAGCGGGACCAGCTGCGCAAGCTCCTGGCTTCGGTCATGGACAACCTCGACCGGATGGAGGCGGAGCTGAGCCAGCCCTCTCCCAGGACCAAGAAGTAGGAAGGGACCGCCATGTGGATCGTCCGACTCGCCCTGCGCCGCCCCTATACCGTGGCCGTCATGTGCCTCCTGGTCATGCTGATGGGCTTCCTGTCCATCCGGCGCATGGCGGTGGACATCTTCCCGGCCATCGACATTCCGGTGGTGACCGTGGTCTGGAACTACACCGGGCTGGCCCCCGAGGAGATGGAACGCCGGGTGGTGTCCCTGAGCGAGAGGGCCCTGTCCACGACCGTCAATGGCATCCAGCGCATCGAGTCCCAGAGCATCCAGGGCGTGGGCATCATGCGGATCTACTTCCAGCCGGGCACGGACATCGGGGCGGCCATCGCCCAGGTCTCGGCTGTGTCGGGCACCATCCTCCGCTTCATGCCTCCCGGCATGACACCGCCCAACGTCATCCAGTTCAACGCCAGCAACGTGCCCGTGGTGCAGCTCACGGCCCGGAGCGACACCCTGTCCGAGCAGCAGATCTACGATCACGCCACCAACTTCATCCGCATGAAGCTGTTCACCATCCCTGGCCTCTCCACGCCGGCCCCCTTTGGTGGGCGCTCCCGCATGATCGCCGTGGACATCGATCCCACCAGGTTGGACTCCCTGGGCCTCAGCCCCGCCGACGTGATGAATGCGGTCTCCAGCCAGAACGTCATCACCCCCGCGGGCATCGCCCGCATGGACACACGCGAAGTGCCGATCCTCACCAACTCCAGTCCTTCCCGGGTGGAGGACCTCAAGTGGCTGCCGGTGAAGGTCGTCAACGGCGCTCCGGTCTACCTGTCCGATGTGGCCGACGTCTACGACGGCTTCGCGGACCAGACCAACATCGTGCGCATCGATGGGCGGCGGGCCGTGTACATGGCCATCCTCAAGAAGGCCGACGCCTCCACCCTCGCAGTGGTGGATGCCGCCAAGGAGGCCCTTCCCGGCATCCAGGCCGCCGCGCCCAAGGGCCTGGAGCTCAAGTTCGATGTGGACCAGAGCGATTTTGTGCGGGACGCCATCAAATCGGTGGCCAAGGAGGCCCTGGTCGCCAGCATCCTCGTGTCCCTGATGATCTTTGTGTTCGTGGGCTCCTGGCGCTCCATGATCCTGGTCTGCACCAGCATCCCCCTGGCCATCCTGTTCGGCATCATCGGCATGAAGATCTCGGGCCAGACCCTCAACCTCATGACCCTGGGGGGCCTCAGCCTGGCCATCGGCATGCTGGTGGACGACGCCACGGTGGAGGTGGAGAACATCAACCGGAACCAGGCCATGGGCAAGAAGCTGACCGTGGCCATCCTGGACGGCGCCAGCCAGATCGCCGTGCCCGCCATCGTGGCCACCCTCTCCATCTGCATCGTCTTCTTCCCGGTGGTGCTCCTGGAGGGTCCGGCCAAGTACCTCTTCACGCCCCTGGCCATGGCGGTGGTCTATTCCATGCTGGCCTCCTACCTCCTGTCCCGGACCCTGGTGCCCACCCTGGCCCGCATGCTCCTGGAACACGGCGAGCCGGAACCCGAGACCTGGATGGGGCGCTTCAACCACTGGCGGGAGGGCTGGTTCGGCGACTTCCAGAACGCCTACGGCCGGGTCCTGGATCGGGTGCTGCACCACCGCCAGTTCGCCCTCCTCCTGTCCGCGGTGATCTTCGTGATCAGCGCCGGGCTGCTCCTGGTCATCGGCCGGGATTTCTTCCCGCCGGTGGACGCCGGCATCATGAAACTCCACGTGCGGGCCCCCGGTGGCCTCCGCCTGGAGGAAACGGAAAAGCGGGTGGCGGAGGTGGAGCAGGCGGTGAGGGAAATGGTGCCCTCCACGGATCTCAGCACCATCAGCTCGACCATCGGGGTCCCCGTCAGCTTCAACATGGCCTTCATCCCCACCGACAACGTCACCAGCCAGGATGCGGACCTGATCATCACGCTCCACAAGGAGCACCGCCCCACGTCCACCTACATGAACGTCATGAGAAGGGAGTTGCCGCGGCGCTTTCCTGGATTCAGTTTCTACTTCCAGCCCGCGGATCTGGTGAGCCAGGTGCTGAATTTCGGCATTCCGGCGCCCATCGACATCCAGGTGGAGGGCTACAACCTCGTGAACGGGGCCGAGGTGGCCAAGCGGCTCCAGGACGCCGTGCGCATGGTGCCGGGGGCCGTGGACGTGCGCCTCAAGCAGACCCTGAACGCCCCCGCCTACCAGGTGGAAGTGGACCGCTACCGGGCCGCGCGGCTGGGCCTGTCCCAGGCCGCCGTGGCCAACGGCCTGCTGGTCTCCCTCTCCGGGAACGGGCAGCTGGCCCCCTCCTTCTTCCTGGACCCCAACAACGGCGTCAACTACACAGTCCAGGTGAAGGCCCCCCTGAAGAAGTTCGAATCGCCTGAACAGCTGATGGGAACGCCCTTCAACCCCACCGGGAATGTGGGCATGCTCCAGGCCCCGGCCTTCGCAGCGGCGACGCCGGATGCCGTCGCCCCCTCGGTGCCCCTGTCGACCTTCGCCTCCCTGCACCATGTGGGCGTGCCCAACGAGCTCACCCACTACACGGTGATGCGGGTCCTGGACGTCATGGCCGGCGTGGATGGCCGCGACCTGGGCAGCGTGGTCAAGGACATCCAGGCCAAGATCAAGGGCCTGGGGCCCCTGCCCAAGGGGACCACCATCCGGATCCGGGGCCAGTTCGACGTGATGCTGGACGCCTTCCGGGACATGGGCGGCGGCCTCGTCATCGCCATCGCCCTGGTCTACCTGCTCATGGCCGTGCTCTACCAGAGCTGGCTGGACCCCTTCATCATCATCTTCGCCGTGCCCGGCGCCATGGTGGGCATTCTCTGGATGCTGGCCCTCACGGGCACCACCCTGAATGTGGAATCCCTCATGGGCGCCATCATGGCCGTGGGCATCGCCACCTCCAACTCCATTCTGCTGGTGAGCTTCGCCAACGACGTCCGGGTGACGGAACCGGACCTCTCGGCGCTGGAGGCGGCGAGCCGGGCCGGGCAGGTGCGGCTCCGCCCGGTGATCATGACCGCCCTGGCCATGATCCTCGGCATGGTGCCCATGGCCCTGGGCCTCGGCGAGGCCGGCAGCCAGAACGCACCCCTGGGAAGGGCCGTCATCGGCGGCCTCCTGGTGGCCACCGCCGTCACCCTCTTCATCGTTCCCGTCATCTACAGCCTCTTCCGGACCAAGCCCCCCACGGCCCACCTCCTGGATGAGCAGTTCCACCTCGAACAGCAAGGAAGTGAAGCATGACCGAGACTGCCTCCTCCCGTTTCCGCATCGTGGGGATCGCCCTGGCCCTGTTCGTCCTGGCCACCGTGGGCATCCTGCTGTTCGCCCAGCAGCATTCCCTCGGCAAGGAGGGCGCCTCCAGGAAGGCCGAGGTCGAAGCAGGCCCCAGGGTCCACACCCTCGTGGCGGGGGCGGGAACCGGGGCAACCACCCTCTCCTTCCAGGGGGAGGCCCTGCCCATGGCCTCGGCCACCCTCTACGCGAAGATCGGCGGCTTCCTCAAGGAGATCCGGGTGGACAAGGGCAGCCGGGTGCTGAAGGGAGAGGTCCTGGCCACCATCCAGTCTCCGGAGACCGAAAAGCAGACCCTCGCCCTGAAGTCCAACTACGAGAACCTCCAGCGCATCGCCGACAAGTACGTCGAATTGGGTCAGCAAAGGATCGCCAGTGTCCAGGATGTGGACAATGCCCAGGCGGCGGCCCAGGTGGCGAAGCAGAACTGGCTGTCCCAGGCAGAACTGGAGGGCTACGAGAAACTGGTGGCCCCCTTTGCCGGCGTGGTCACCGCCCGCTTCGTGGACCCGGGAGCCTTCATCCAGAATGCCAGCAACTCGCTGTCCTCCCAGCCGATCGTCACGGTGTCTGACCTGAGCCGTCTCCGCGTGACCTTCTTCCTTGACCAGACGGCGTCCTCCCTGGCCCGGGCGGGCCAGGACGTGGCCGTGAGTCCCGCGGAGCACCCGGACGTGGTGCGCCAGGCCAAGATCAGTCGGATGGCCGGAGCCCTGGATGTCCGGACCCGCACCATGCTGGCGGAGGCGGACCTGGACAACCAGGACGGGAAGTTCCTGGGCGGGGGCTATGTGCGGGTGGTCCTGCGGCTCCCCGCGGGCAATGGCCGCCTGGAGATCCCCTCAGAGGCCCTCCTCATGAAGGCGGACAAGCCCTTTGCCGCAGCCCTCGAAGGGGGGCAGGTCCGCCTGCTGCCCCTGGTCCTGGGGGACGACGTGGGCAGCCGGGTGCGCGTGCTGCAGGGCCTCCCGGTTGGCACCCGGATTATCCTCAACCCCAGCCCCGGCCTCCGGGACGGTGATAAGGTCCAGGCCTTGGACTAGCTTTCCTCGGTCCCCCGGGGCAGGAGCCCCACTGTGGCCGCTAGCCCCAGGGCCACCAGGATGCGCAGGAAGAACAGGTTGCGGCTGAGTCCGTGCGCCTTGGCATAGGCCACCCGGTCCGCCTGGTCCGGGGCCCGGCTCTCGAGGGGGACCGGGACCCGGGCCCGGATCTCCTGGAGCTTGGGCGTCGCGATGAAGCTGCTGGCCAGGCAGGCGAGCAGGGCCACCAGCAGGGCGGCGCTCCAGAGGCGGGTGGGGCCGATGAGGTCCTCCTGGACCTCGGCGACCCAGCGGCCGCCCCAACTCAGCCCCGCGAGGGCGAAGGCGGCCCAGGCCGCCCAGTCCAGACGCTGGACGATGAGGCCCGCGAGGTGCCCGGCCAAGTCCCGGCTGGGCAGCGCCCCGAAGAGGACGGGGGCGGTGAAGACGCCGAAGCCCAGGGCCGCCCCGGCCCACAGGAGCAGGATGGCCGAGCTGGCCTGATCGAGGTGACGGATGGATTTCGGGCTCATGGGGACTCAGGGCGGGGCTGAGGACCGGAGAAGGTCCTCACCATTCGTTGTAGGGAATTCCGTTCTCTCCCTTTTCCGTGGAGCCGCTGCGCACCCGGTAGACGCCCAGTTCGGCATCGGGGTTGTCGGGGTCGGGGGGCTCCAGTTCCGTCTGCCAGGTCTCGCGGGATTGGGTCATGGGGTCCCAGGGGATGTCCCGCAGGTAGCCCAACTCGCGCAGGGGGCCGAGGCTGGAGGGGTACTTGCCCCGGTCGGCCCGGTACTGCTCCAGCGAGTGGTTGATCTGGAACAGGTTCTCCTTGAGCACCGCTTCCCGGGCCACCTTGGTCTTGTGGCGGTAGCCCGCCAGGCCCACGGTGGCGAGCAGGGCCAGGATGGTCATGACCACGACCAGTTCGATGAGGGTGAAGCCGCGCTGGCGGGAGAGCTTGTGGCGCATGCAACCACCTTAACGCAGACTGGAGGCCGGAGGCCCCTTCGCCGGGGACCCTTCACGGGTGTCTCCGCCAGCGCGGAGCCCTGAACCCCTTCTCGTGGAGCGTCGGATGCAGAGCGGACTGGTCTTCAACGTCCAGCGCTTCTCGCTCCAGGATGGTCCGGGCCTGAGAAGCACGGTCTTCATGAAGGGGTGTCCCCTGGCCTGCACCTGGTGCCACAACCCCGAAAGCCAGTCTCCGGGGACCCAGTTCATCCGGATGCGGCACCGCTGCATGGCCTGCGGGATCTGCAGCGAGGAGGAGCTTGCCGTGCCCCTGGTGGGGGACCGGGGCGCGGCGGACGTGGAGGCCTGTCCCACCGGAGCCCTCCAGGCCGTGGGGGAGGAGGTGGAGTCCCGGGCCCTGGTGAAGACCCTGCTGCGGGACCGCATCTTCTTCGACGAGTCCGGGGGGGGCGTGACCTTCTCCGGCGGCGAGCCGCTGCTGCAGGCATTTTGCCCCTATTTCTCGCCCCTCCCCCCTCCTGCCTGTCCTCACCTCACTCA
>CAIMBM010000182.1 GCA_903839205.1 uncultured Holophagaceae bacterium
GATGAAGCCGGGCAGGCGCTCCGCGGCGTCAGGTCCCTTGAACAACGAACCACGTTGCCCTGCGGGCCCTTCCTTGCGGTGCATCCTGCCTGGCTTCATCGCGGCCTCGTCGGGGTTTTGTTAGGCACTCTAAGCCCGATCCATTTCGCGGGCCTGGCGCTGCTCCTTCTGACAGCGACCGCCTTCGCGGGCCCACCCGTAAAGCCGACGGAATCCAGCGCCCCCGAGGGCATCCAGGTGCCGAAGCCCCCCTTCTCGGAGGGGATCTTCCCCTGCAGTTCCTGCCACGACGGGAAGTCCATGAAGGTGGACACCCGGCGCCGGGAGCTGGGCATGCACTCCGAAATCCAGGAGATTCTCCACCACGGCCCGAACCGCTGGTGCCTCGACTGCCACGATGCCCAGAACCGGGACCGCCTCCACCTGGCCAGCGGAGAGCCGGTCGCCTTCACCGCCTCCTACCTGCTCTGTGGCCAGTGCCACGGCGACAAGCTGCGGGACTGGCGGGTGGGCATCCACGGCAAGCGCACCGGCAGCTGGAATGGGCAGAAACAGTACCTGCTCTGCGTCAATTGCCACAACCCGCATTCGCCCCACTTCAAGCCCCTGAAACCCATGCCACCGCCCACCCGACCCGAATACATCAAGATGGCGAAAGGGGGTGTCCGATGACGGACCTGAGACCCACCCAACCTCCCGCTGGTGACCCCGAAACCCCTGCCTGCGGCAGCCGCCGGGAGTTCCTGGGCACGGCCGTGGCCACGGTGGCCATGGCCCTCACCGGCTGCGGCCAGGTCAGCAAGGAGGAGTTCCTCCAGCACAACTTCCGCGAACTGTCCAAGGACGAGCTCAAGACCATCATCGCCCGCCTGGAGCACGAGTACGAGGAGAAGTACCACAAGGCCGTCAAGGTCGGGAACGAGCCGCCCCTGCCGGGCGTGATCTTCGGCTACGCCCTGGACCTCAGCCGCTGCATCGGCTGCCGCCGCTGCGTCCACGCCTGCGTGAAAGAGAACAACCAGTCCCGGGATCCCCAGATCCAGTGGATCCGGGTCCTCCAGATGGACAAGGAGGAGGGCGTCGACATCCAGCACGCGGAGCAGTACTACAACCCCGAAGAAGTGCCCCAGGAAAGCCACTTCTACATGCCCGTGCAGTGCCAGCAGTGCAAGCGGCCGCCCTGCGTCAAGGTCTGCCCCGTGGGCGCCACCTGGAAGGAGAAAGACGGCATCGTGGTGGTGGACTACAACTGGTGCATCGGCTGCCGCTACTGCATGGCCGCCTGCCCCTACGGCGCGCGCCACTTCAACTGGGGTGAGCCGCACATCGACAGCGCCGACGTGAATCCCGTGACCCACTACCTGGGCAATCGGCCCCGGCCCAAGGGCGTGGTGGAGAAGTGCACCTTCTGCATCCAACGCACCCGGAAGGGCCTCTACCCCGCCTGCGTGGAGATCTGCCCGACAGGCTCCCGCAAGTTCGGCAACCTCCTGGATGCCAAGAGCGAGATCCGGCAGGTGCTCGAGAGCAAGCGCGTCTTCAAGTTCAAGGAAGACCTGAACACCCAACCCACCTTCTTCTACTTCTACGGGGTGTGAGGCCATGGTCAATCTGAGAAATTTCAAGCGCTTCATCATCGACACCCTGGGCCTGATGGCCACGGGAAGCCGGCTCTACTATGCCTGGGTGGGCTTCCTGCTCCTGCTCATCGCCCTGGGCGGCCTCGCCTACTCCGGGCAGATGCGGAATGGGCTGATCATCACGAACATGCGCGACCAGGTCTCCTGGGGCTTCTACATCGGCAACTTCACCTTCCTGGTGGGCGTCGCCGCCGCCTCGATCATGCTGGTGATCCCGGCCTACATCTACGACTGGGCTCCCATCAAGGAGATCACCATCCTGGGCGAGATGCTGGCGATCACCGCCCTCGTCATGTGCCTCGGCTTCGTGATGGTGGACATCGGCCGCCCGGACCGGTTCTGGCACATCATGCCCCTGGTGGGCCGCCTCAACTGGCCCCAGTCCATGCTGGCCTGGGACGTGCTGGTGCTGAACGCCTACCTGGTCCTGAACTACTTTGTGGTGACCTACCTCCTCTACTGCGCCTACACCGAGCGCCAC
>CAIMBM010000183.1 GCA_903839205.1 uncultured Holophagaceae bacterium
AACCCTGCAGGTCGCGCGGGAGACCCGCCTTCTGCGCCCGGATGTCGTGCGTGAGCCTCACCCACCCTGGCGGCATCAGATCCGGATCCGAGTAGTGGTCGCCCCACACTGAGTGCACCGAGGCCGCCGATGCTGCTGAGGGGGACCCCGAGTCCTCCACAAAGGCCTCCAAGAACGACTCCGAGACTGGGGCCGCCAGCTCCGGCTGCAGACCCCAGTCCGGCATGATGGGGTCGTCCGAGTCCAGCGAAGCTACGGTTTGCACCGAGGCCGCCGCCTGATCCAGTGAACCCTGCTGTAAGTTCCTTCCAGACCGCTTCAAGGCGTCTGAGTCCATCTGCCACCTCCCTTTTGATCCGCTCTGTGATGCTCAGCGCACGCAGCTCCTGGCGTTCTCGGTAGAAGTCCCCCCGGAACGTTGACCCTGGTCGTTTGTGTTCCATGGCGTCCACCGCAGGCCCACGGTGAATACCTGGTAGGATCGAGATGCCCCGGCGCTCGTAGCTCCTGTGATCCACCCTTGCTGTCACCTTAGCTGCGGCGAGTTCCGCATTGCAGAGCGACGACCACTTCTCCCTGATGTCCTCTGCAGCGGTGCGACCCTCCCCCCGCGTGCCCTGGTTGGCGATGGCATCCAGCGCCTTGGCCTGCTTGCCGAACCCCTCGGGCCCGAATTGCTTAGAGGTGAGGACCAGGTCGATGTGGTGGTTGCCGCCCATGCGATGGATCCCGCCGTCCACCCCGACCTGGTAGGCCTCCGCCAGCCAGGCGGTGAACTGGGTAGCCAGGCGGCGCTCGGCGGCCTGGTCGAGGAACAGCTCGCGTGGGATTGCGGCGTCGAGCGTCCTCGCCGGCACGGCATCCTTCCTGGCGTGGGTGGCCTCCACCGCACGCCAGAAGGATCCCCTGTCCCTGGGGATGCTCTCCCCAGTGGCAGAGGGTAGGGCAAGAGGGAGGGCCTCGACCCCCCTCTTGCTGCGGTAGTCGTGGGTCACGCCCAAGCGCTCATCGCGCAGGCGAGACCCCGTGCTGTAGGCCGCCTTCCTCGTGGCAGAACCACCCTTCGAGCGCGCCACTGGCGCCATCGAGAGGTGGAATTCTGCCATGAGGACCTCCGGGCGGCTGCTGTTGGGGGTGTCGGGGGGCGGAGCACCCTGACCGCACGTGTTCCGCAGGAACACTCTAAGTGCGCCCTCGCCCCTTTGGGGCTCAGGTGCGCAAAGGATGCCGCCACCTCCGCGCAATGTCAAGGGGAGGACTTTCCAGGGGGTAGCATGGAAGGGTGGAGGTCCACAAGGAGATGCCCGCCATGGAGCAAGAAGGAACCAAGAAGCCGCTCACACCAAAGGAGCGCAGGGAAGAGGCCATCAAGAAGCACCAGGCTGCCCTGAAGCAGCTCAGGCGCCAGGACGCCGAGGCCCGGGCCAAGGACTTGGAACGCGAACGGGCCGCCGAGTCCCGGCTCAAAACCTGCCTGGGGGGTGCGGTCCTGGCCGCGATTCGGGAGGGCCGACTCGACCAGGCCCAGATCGTGGCCGCGATCTCG
>CAIMBM010000184.1 GCA_903839205.1 uncultured Holophagaceae bacterium
CATCACTTGCGGTCTGTAAAAACATAGTCCAATCTCCCGGAATCGCAACTCTTTTCGGGCTCGAAGTTCAGGCGGACTTGGGGGGGCCGTTGGTGGTATCTGGATCCATGCGGTTCGCGGAGGAAGTGGGGCTGGACCCCACTTCCTCCGCGAAGATTCTAGGTTCAGTTATTGATTGGGATGCTTTTCCGCGTGGATCTGCTGGCTGACCCTGTTCTCCTGGCGGTTGAGCTTAGCCTGGTCCTTCTTGGTGAGATGCCCCCCGTCCCTGGCGGCCATGCGGCGCTCCTCCTTGCGGATGCCCTTGTCCTCCTTGTGGAGCTGCTTGGCCTGGCCCGGCGTGAGCTTGCCGCTCTTCTCCCCCTGCTGGATGCGCTTGTCCTGGTTCGCGAGGCGCCCGTTGACCTCGGCGCGGCGGGGGTGGTCCTTCTGCCACTGGGTCTCCTGGGCGAAGGCGCCGGTGGAGAGCAGCAGGGCCGCTGCGGCGATGAAGATCGGCGTTGCTTTGAGTGAATGGAGCATGGGCTTTCTCCTGATGGATGGATTCGCGTGGTTTCGAAGGTATTGCGATGTGCGATCCGGAGGGGTGGCGCTCGCTGGGCAGCCGCTCCCCCGGGACCGAGCCGATCAGAAGAAGCAGTTGATGTAGTAAGCCTTGATGGAACCGTCAGCCTGGGGAATGCCGTAGACGCGCACGGGCGTCCCGCTGACCAGGTAGCTCGCCAGGAGGTTCTGACCGGCCGCGGTGGTGATGTCCACGGGGGTGATCGTAACGACTCCGCCCGAGACGGACACATCGTAGATCAGGGTGGCGGATCCGGAGGCGGTGCTGACGTCAACCGTCACGGAGGTCTTGCCCGTGGGGAGGCTGAGGCCGAAGGTGCCCCCGCCGGCACTGTTGACCAGGGGCGTAGCCACGGTGCCCCTGGGGAGCAGAGTGGGCTCGAGCACGGCCCACTTGGTGCTCCAGCCGGTGGAACCGGGGGTGACACCGTCGCCCCAGATGGCATAGCTCATGCCCCAGGCCTTCATGGCGCCGAAGGTGCCGCCGAAGTTGGCCGAGCCCCCGACTGCCGCGACGAAATCAGGGATGGCCGTGGTACCCGTGTCGGCCAGGGTGGGGTAGGTGAAGTTCCACCACTTGAAGCCGAGGATCTGGTTCCAGCTGGAATCCTTGCCGTTCTTGGCGGCGGCGTTGCAGTAGGGCAGGGTCATGGTGTAGTCGTCGGCGGTGCCCACGAAGTTGCGCGTGTAGGTGAACTGGGTCGTGCTGGGGCTGGAGATGGTGCCTTCGAATTTGGCGATCTCGATGTCCACGGTCTTGGCGGTCAGGTTGGCGGCCAGGGGGTCCGCGCCCACATGGACCTTGAAGCCCCGGACAAGGTTGGCGAGGAACGCGGTGCCCGTGCCGATCGGCGTGGTGTCCGCGAGGGCGTTCCCGGGGGTCCGGAAGAAGAAGTTCGTGGCCGCATTCACGATGATGGGCGTCTCCACGCCATTCTCGTTGTCCACGTAGATCAAGTTGTTCGTCGTATCCACGTGCCGGACATGGCCCTCGGGGCTGATCCAGACCTTCGACCAGGTGCTGCTGGCCCAGACTCGGACAGCCACCAGGGTTCCGTTGGCCTGGTAGCGCGCGGCCACCCGCACGTACTTGCCCACCAGGGTGGAGGCCTCGGTCGAGAAGTTCTTGAGGTTGGTGGTCGTGTCCGCGTCCAGGTCGTAGAAGAGGGTGCCGTTGGTGGCATCCGCCAGGACCTGGAGGGTCTGGAGGCCGGCGATGGGCGAGGGACCTGCGGCTGGAACCGGATAGGCCTCGTGGTCCTTGACTATGCTGATGGAGGTGTTGTCCGAGGCCACACTGGCGACGGAGCCGTAGGCGTGGCGCAGGACGGTGCTCGCCAGGTCATAGTTGGGATTGTGCCGCACGGGGCCGTTGAAGTTGACGGCCCAGGTGGTCGTGGTCCCCACGGTGCTGTCCACCAGGAAGGCCGGGTGGGCCAGGTTGAATTCCAGGTCCAGGTTGGTGGTCTGGCCGGTGGCGACCACCAGGGGACTGGCCAGGTTCACGTTCACGGTGGTCGTGAGGCTGCCGGTGCTGCCGGTCGCATGCTTGATCTGGATGTTCGCGGGATCCACCACCGTACCCGCGGCCAGCGGGAAGGTGGCCGAGGGATTGGAGGAGGCCACCAGGGAGACGTCCCCGGGGTTGGCCGAAATGGTCAGGGTGGCCGAGGTGTAGGTGCCGGCCGGAACCTGCAGGGTGCCGATGAGCTCGCTGAGCTGGTCCAGCTGGACCAGGTTGAGCAGGGGCGCGGGCTCGGTGGACGTGGAGGGGGCCGTGTAGATGGTCACAGGCGTGCCGCCGCCCTGGGGGGTGAGGGTAATGCCCATGATCCGGACGCCGATCTGAGCCCAGTCTTCGGTGGAGGCGTCACTGATGCTGGCGGCCACGGTGCCGGTGGGAGGCGGCGGCGTATTGGTTCCACTGGAACTGGACCCGCCGCTGCAGGCCAGGGCGAGGGCCAGCAGACTGAGACCAGCCGCACCCAGGAGGAGGCGTTGTTTCAGTTCGGTTCGCATGAGGTCTCCATTCATTCGGCGAAGGGCCGTGCATGTAATTTCGGACAGAGGCCCCGAGCTGTGGAGGTACAGTTGGAAAGATTCCCGGGAGTACAGACCAGGCCATGCGGGCAGCCCAGCTTCAACTCAGTCTAGACGCAGAACGCCGGGGGCCGTTGTACCTCCAGGTGGCCGAGGCCGTGCTGGAGGCCGTGCGCGAGAAGCGGATCCTGCCGGGGGTCGCGCTCCCTGGTGTGCGGGAGCTGGCCGAGCGGCTGGAGGTGACGGTCAACACCATCCTGGCGGCGCTGCGGGAGCTGCAGGCCCAGGGCTGGGTCGTTTCCCGGGAAAGGAGCGGCTTCTTCATCGCGGACCCGCTGCCCGAGACCCCTGGGGCGGTCAGGGCCGGGGAAGCCAGACAAGGCGGTCCGGGTTTCGAACTGCCCTCCCACCTCAGTCCCATCAGCAGCATGGCCAATGTGATGATGGACCTGTCCGAGGGCACGGCGGACCCCCGCCTGGCCCCGGTCCAGGCCCTCAGTCGGGCCTATCAGAGGGCCATGAAGCTCAAGGGGCCGGAGCTGCTGGGCAGCATCGACCTCAAGGGCCACCGCCGCTTGAGGGAGGCCCTCTGCTCGCACCTGCAGTCCCAGCGGGGGATCCTGGCCGGGCCGGACCAGGTGCTGATGCTGAGCAGCTCGGTCATGGCCATCAATGTGGTGGCCCAGGCCTTCCTCCGATCCGAGGGGGGCGTCGCCGCGGTGGAAAATCCCGGGAATCCCACCCTGTGGGAGACGCTGAGGCAGGGCGCCCAGGTGGACCTGCAGCCGGTCTCCGTGGACGGAGAGGGGGCCCGGCCCGAGTCCCTGCTGGAGCTGCTCCAGCCCGGCCGGCCCCCCCTGAGGCTGCTGGTGCTCACTCCCCAGTGCCACTACCCCACGGGGGTCCGCCTCTCGGCGACCCGCAGGGCCAAATTCCTGGAGCTGTCCCGCAGGCACCGCTTCCCCATCCTCGAGCTGGACTCGGAGTTCGACTACCTGCCCAGCGGGGAGCCGCTGCGGCCCCTGGTGGTGGACGACCCAGGCCAGGTCATCTACCTGGGCAACCTCTCCCGCATCATGGCGCCGGGCCTGCGGGCCTCCTTCCTGGTCGCACCCGAGGCCCTCTCCAACCTGCTGGTGAGGGCGCGCCGCCATCTGGACTGGCAGGGCGACGCCATCCAGGAATGGGCCATGTCTGAATTGATCCTGGACGGCGAGATCCAGCGGCAGATCCACCGGGTGCGAAAGGCGGTGCTGGAGCGGCGGGAGGCCCTCGAGGACGCCTTTGTCCACGCCTTCAAGGGGAGACTTGCCTTCCAGCATGGGGCCATGGCGATGTGGCTGAGGGGCGAAGGTCCCCTGGCCGACCCAAAGGCCTTCTCCACCTGGATCAAAGGCTGCCAGAGCCGAGGTCTGAAGCTCCGCTCTGGGAAACATTACGACCTCGGGGCCCGGGAGGCCGCCGCGACCCGATTCGGATTCACGGCCTTCACGCCTGAGGAGCTCCAGAACTCCGTGGCCATGATGGGGTGATGTCAGGACAGAATGACTGGAGGAACCCGCGGGAACTCCTTTTTCAATTCGTTCAGGATGATGCTGGTCTCGCCATCCTCGGGCCTCTCCTCCGGCAGCTTGGCGCAGAGGCGCTGGATCAATCGGACCAGCCTTGGAGGCACGCGCGAAGCGTGGGTTGGCAGGTCCGGCAGGGGCTGGGAGCGTTGCGCCTCCAGGATCTGGAAGGGGGACTCCCCATTGAAAGGCGGGCTTCCCGCCAGGAATTCGAACAGCATGATCCCGAGGGCGTAGCGGTCGGCGGGCGGCCCCACCCGGGGGGTGACCACACATTCCGGCGCGCTGTAGAGGGGCGTGCCCAGGAACATCGTCGATACCGTCAGGGATCCATCCAGGACTCTTGCGATCCCGAAGTCCATGACGATGGCGCCGTCGCCCGTCATCATGACGTTTCCGGGCTTGAGGTCGCGATGGACGATGCCCTTGCTGTGCGCGAAGCCGATGGCCTCGCTGATGTCGCAGGCGATGCTGATGGCCTCCGGCACATCCAGGACGCGCTTCTGCGACAGGTGGTGGTCGAGCGTGATGCCCTGGATGAATGGCATGGCCAACCAGGGTTCGCCCTCCACCGGACCCGGGTCGATGATGGGAACGATGCGGGCGTGGTGGAGCAGGGCGCCCAGCGACGCTTCCCGGTGGAACCTCGCCTTGAAGTCCCCATCCTGGAGGAGGTGTCGATGGGGGACCTTGATGGCGACTTCCACGCCGGTCTCCCGGTGATGTCCAAGGTAGGTGGTCGCGCAGCCCCCCTGTCCCAGGACCCCTGTGGCCAGGTAGGGGCCATAGCACCTGCCCAGGTTCGGATCCCCGGTTCCTCCCATCTCTTGGTCAGAACTGGGGGTGGGCGGGACGGGAAGGGCCTGGCCTTCCCGGTCGAGGATGGTGGTGGATGTGGAGCCGGCCCGCCGTTTCTTCGCCCGGGAGGCGAGGACCGCTCCCAGGGCAAGCGCCATCCCGCTGCCCGGAATCCAGATCCATTTCGAGTGGCGTCCGGTGTCGGGCTGGGGGGCCAGGGAGACCTCGGACCGGGTGGTTCGCGGCCCGGCATCGGTGGCCGGCAATGCCGGCAGCGGCGTGGTCGATCTGTCCTGTGCGGCAGAGGCGCGGGGTGGCGCCTGAACAGGATGGAGGGGCTGGGACGGCTGCGAGGCTGTTTCAGGTAGGGGAGGCCTAGCTTCCGGGAGCTTGAACGACGGCGAAGCAGGTCCGCTGCGCACACCCGAGGCGCTTGAAGGGTTCGTGGCCGGATGGGGCGTTCCTTGCTCAGCAGTACCCGCCTCGGCCCGGGATTCCTGTGGCGGCGCGGAGGTTCTGACCTGGGCATTCCGGAGGGTCCTGACTTTCGCGGCGAGCCCTTCCCGTTCGGCCGGCGGTTCCAGGCCATAGGCTTCGGACTGCTTGAGGGCCGCCTCGGCCGCATCGAGTTGCGAAAGGGAGATGTTCGATTCAGCGAGACGCAGATAGGGGTGATAGGTGGGCAGGAAGTTGAGGCCATAGGTCCTGACCCTCTGCCCTGGCCTTGGATTCAGCGAGGAGGCGCGGGCAAAGGCCTTTACGGCCAAGGCATGGTCGCCGCGGGCCTGGGCGGCCAGCCCGTCTTCGTAGGCCGAGAAAAACGTCGGCCACGATTGGGCCAGGAGCGGCAGGCTGACGAGGAGGAGTGCGACGGATCTTCTCAGGTGCATCAGGGATCAGCTGCCGACGAAGACCCAGGACAGGGCCCGCTGGAAAAGGTCGGTTTTGAACTGGTAGATCATGGAGGCATAGTACCTTTTCTCTGCCAAGGTTTCCGTTCCCACGGCTATGGCCGCGACTCCGCCGATGGGAGAATCCGTGTTGTAGCGGGAGGCCCGGCGCTGGTCCCGGGCATTCTTGAAGGCCATGTCGAAGACCAGGTCCTTGAATTTCACGCCGACGCCAAGCGTCCACCCCGTGAGGATCCTCTGTTCGAGGGTGATGGGATCGACGATGGGCTGTGGCTCCCTGAAATAGCCGGCCCTCAAGGGCAGGATCAGCCGGTCGCCCTGCCACGCAATCCACTCCACGCCTGTGTGGAAGTCCCTCGTTTCCCTGGTATTGGAATTCTTCAGGTAGTCGAACCAGTTCAGCCCGTCGTAGGTCGTTCCAGAGGTGGAATACCGGGTGCTGGACCAGTCCGTCTCGCTCCAGTCGGCGGTGCCCTGGAGCCGGGGATGGAGGTGCAAACCGATGCCCCAGCCCAGGGTGCTGGGCCATTTGACCTCGGTGGCAGTGCTGGGGGAGTCCTGCGAAGCGGGCAATCCGGTGCTGGTGGAAATGGAGTCGTAGTGGTCCGTGAATGTGTAGGTGGCCGTGAAGGGGGACCGGTACACGGCCCCGAGGTTCACCCACTCCGAACGCCAGATGAGACCCAGGTTGAAGTTGAAGCCTCGGAGGGCGCTGTCCTGGGAAAGATTCGAGTCGAATGTCTCGCTGATTCCCGAGGTCTGTCGGCGGGACACGGACGAGAAGTTCCATCGGCCCTGCCAGGAATTCAGGGAGACGCCAAGCAGGATCCTCTGGGTGAGCTCGGCACCCAGGCCCACGGAATAGAGATCGATGCCTCCGGTCTGCTGCACGGCCTGGGAGATGGCCTGGGTCGTGGATCCGCCGGAGGTGGTGGCCAGGTAGTTGAGGGAGCTGTCGAAGGCGAAATCGAAAAGACGCTGGTAGGAAAAGAGCAGCACCGTGTTCAGGCCATCGCGTTTCCAGGGGATGGCGAAGGAGGCAAAGGTGGGACGAGAGTGCTTGTCCAAATTCTGGGTGTCCTCGAAGGACGTGGGCGAAGGGCCCCCCGTGCCGGTGGCTCCGGTGAAGGAGAGGTCCCGGCTGACCCCCTGGACCACCAGCGAACCTTCGGGCCGCAGCAGCTGCGCAAGCCCGGCCGGGTTGTAGGAGACTGCCGTTGCATCGTCTGCAATGGCGATGAAGGCGCCGCCCGTGCCGACTGCCCGCGCCCCGTCACCCTGCACCGTGAAGGCCGTTCGGGACTGCTGGGCCAACTGGAAGAACACAGCCGGGCTGAGGGTCTGGGCCCCGAGTGCGGTGCCCGCAGCCAGCAGAGGGAGAACCGCCCACCGGCAGCCAAGCTTCCGGCCCCTCGGGAGAGGCCGGCGATCACCAGAGATGGAAGTCCTGCCCATGGGGTTCCCCTGAATCACCCATCACCATGCCACAGGGCTACCAGGGACGGGGTCAAATCCGGGTGGACCAGGTGTATCAGAAGGCTGAAGGTGAACACGAATCGCCCGGTGGTAGCAGAAGGTCACCGGGGACCTTGGAGGCGGGTGGTCCCGGCGGGAATTGAACCCCCGACCGACGGGACCCGTCTGTGAGGCCAGCCCGGAGGGCGCAGTCCGAACAGGAGCACAGCGTGGGGCGCTGTGCGATCCGGGGTGGTCAACCGCTGGGTCGGCGCGAGGCTGGTGGTCCCGGCGGGAATTGAACCCACGACCTACCGCTTAGGAGGCGGTCGCTCTATCCGCTGAGCTACGGGACCATGCGGCAACAGGTCCCATTCTAGCGTGTTCTTGGGTTCAGGGTGGACGACCCTCTGTGCGTTCCGGCCCCTGGGGTTCCGGATGGCGGGCGGGTCAGGCCTGGAGCTCCGCCAGCAGCTCGTCCAGGGACACGCTGGCGATGGAGGTGGCCCGGTCGCTCATGGCGTAAGGCAGGATCAGCTCCCGGCCGTGGATGAGGGAGCCGCAGCTGTAGACCACGTTGGGAACATAGCCCTCTCTCCCGTTGCCCTCCGGCATCAGCAGGGGCTCCCGCAGGCGCCCGAGGACCTTCGTCGGGTTCTCCAGGTCGAGCAGGGCCGCGCCGATGCAATACTTGCGCATGGGGCCGACGCCATGGGTGAGCACCAGCCAGCCCGCCTCCGTCTCGAGTGGGGAGCCGCAGTTCCCGATCTTCACGGACTCCCAGAGCTCCGCGGGATGCATGATCAGCTTGGGGTCGCTCCAGTAGTGCGAGTTGTCGGAGTACATGATGAACAGGTTCTCGTCGTCCTGCCGGGAGAGCATGGCGTAGCAGCCATTGACCCTTCGCGGGAACAGCGCCATGCCCTTGTTCTGGACGTCCGCCCCGTTGAGGGTGAGCACGCGGAAGGTCAGGAAGTCACGGGTCTCGATGAGCTGGGGCAGGATGGCGTGCCCATTGTAGGCGGTGTAGGTGGCGAAGTAGGTCACGGCACCGTCGTCGTCGATGAAGCGGACGAAACGTGCGTCCTCGATGCCGTTGCTCTCGTTTGCCGAGACGGGGAAGATGATGCGCTCGCTCATGGGGAGCCTGGGCGAGAAGTGCAGTTCGTAGTTGGAGTCGGCGAGCCACTGGATGCAAGTGAGGGTGCTGGTGAGGCCCTGGGTGACCGGCAGGGTCTCCCGCCGGATGCGGAGGACACTCTGGTTCAGCTCGCTTCGCGTGAAACTCTCCCCGAGGGGCTCCATCACGTCCGCGGAGGCGCCGTTGTCGAAGCCCATCTCGTGCAGCTTCACGATGAAGGGCGTCTTCTTGTAGCTGGGGTTGGGGTCCAGCTCTGGCACGGTGACGAACCGCGAGACGGGATCCAGGCGGATGTCGCCCGCGGAATCGATGAGGCCCGTACGGAACTCGATGGAGGAGATGTGCCCTTCGCCCGTGGCCCGGAGGCTCATGATGAACCGCAGGGCACCCTCGGGCACCCCGCCTTGATCCGGATGTGGAACGATGGAAGGGTTGAAGAGCGCCGCGGATTCCAGGGCGTACTCGCCGGAGAAGAGGGCGCCGATGAGGAGCTTCCGGGCCTTCGAGAGGGGCCGTTCCGTGAACAGGTGCGGGGCCACCTTCTCGAAGTTCGCCAGCAGGGGCGACTCGATGTCCACGTGCCGCTGGTCGAAGTCCTTCAGCACCGCATTCAGGTCTCGTTCGTTCTCCTCCTCGCTCAGGGCCAGGGCCCGACCGATGATGGTCGTGATGCGCTGGGCGCCGGCTGGGATGAAGGGACGGAGGATGACCCGGGCGCTCTCGGGGACAAGCGTGATGTCGTGGGACCGGAGATGGATGGGGCTCATTGGGCTTTGCTCGCGGGGTGGGCGATCAGATGTTCGGCGAAGTTCATCTCCGCGAGGGAGAGATGGAAGGCCAGGGTCGATTCCGCCCCCTGGTTCTCGCTGACCCGGTCCTCGTGCAGTCCATCGCTGCAGCCTCCGCTGCTGGAGTCGTACAGGGGCAGGCCGAGGTCGTTGCGGCCCAGGAACCACTCGAAGGCCCGCTTGGCTTCCTTGGACCAGGCCGCGTCCTGGGTGGCCCGGAAGGCCTCGAGGCAGGCGGCGACCATGGCCTGCGCCTCCACCGGCTGCTGGTCGAAGTCCGCCCTCGCCCCGCCCCGTTCGCAGAACCCGTTGCTCCCGATGGGGCGGAAATGCCCGCCCTGGGTCTTCTGCAGGGAGGCCAGCCAGGCCAGGGACCTGAGCCCGATTTCCAGCGCCTCGGGGTGGGGCAGCCACTGGCCGCTGAGCA
>CAIMBM010000185.1 GCA_903839205.1 uncultured Holophagaceae bacterium
ATAGACCCGGAGGCCAACCCACATCCTCTCGGTATCGCCTGCGGCGATACGCGAGACGCCGCTCGTTCGCGCCCATCTCGTCTTCGAGGTGGGCTCTGGCTTGGAATAGACCCGGAGGCCAACCCACATCCTCTCGGTATCGCCTGCGGCGATACGCGAGACTCCGCTCGTTCACGCCCGTCTCGTCTTCGAGGTGGGCTATGGCTTGGGATAGACCCGGAGGCCAACCCACTTTTTCAGGATCACCTTCCCCGGCGCGAAGCCCCGGGGCTTGCTGATGTCGGCGATGCGGGCGAGGTGGACCTCCACCTTGCCTCCGTCCCGGGCCTTGCTGTGGTAGGCGGCCAGCTCGGCGGCCCGCTCGATCACGCCGCGGGGCAGTTCGCTGAGCTTGTCGGGATTGCGGATCACCACGTGGCTCCCCGGATGGCTCGCCACGTGGAGCCAGAAATCCAGGTTGTCGGCGATCTTGAAGGTCAGCTGGTCGTTCTCGGCATCGCCCTTGCCGATGAGCACCTCGAAGCCGTCCACCATGACGCTGCGGAAGGCCGCGCCCTTCCCGTCCTTGCGCTTGCCCTCTCCGGCCTGCATCCGCTTCGTCCCCCTGTCCTTGGCCGCCCCTCTGCCCCGGGCGGGCTCGCCCCCCCTCGGTTGTCGCCTGGAAGCCCCCTCCGGCGCAAGGCCCAGGGCTTCGGCCTCGGCACGGGCCTCCCAGGCGGTCCGCTCCCGAACCAGCTCGGCCTCGAGTTCCGAGATCCTGGCCAGTCCCCGCTCCGCTTTCTTGGCCGCGGCGAACCAGGCCTGCACCGCATCCTCGGCGACGGCCCCCTCCGGCAGCGGCAGGCGCGTGCCATCCAGCAGGACCACCTCCCGGGTGGCGCCTTTCAGCCGGTAGAGCTCGGCCGATACCTGCCTGGCCTGCTCCTTCCGGGGAAGCTTCTCCGCGTGCCTCGCGCGGTCCCGGTCCAGGGCCAGGGCCAGGCGGTCCAGCCGTGCGGATTCCACCTGCCGCCGGCGCTCCGCCGCGGCCTTGGCGGGCCCCAGAATCAGCGCCTCGGCCCGCCCCTCGGACCAGGCCCGGTGCCGGGCCAGCAGGTCGCCCTCGCCCTCCAGGACCCCGGGTTCCTCCCCGCTCAGGGCCGCCTCCAGGCGGTCCCCCCACCGCTCCCGCCAGCGCCGCAGCGGCGGCGGATCCTCCCCGGGCTGGGGCGCGGAGGCCGGGAAGGGCACCCCCAGCCCGAGGCGCGGCGGGGGGGCCTCCACTCCGTCAAGGCGGATCCCCGGCCGGCCGGGGATGGCCTGGAAGGCCAACCCGACCGCCTCCATGCGCCCCGAGATGCTGCGGCGCTGGAAGGAGAACCGGATCCACCGCTCCCGGGGATCCCCGTCCACGGCCCTCAGCCGGGCGCCCTTGAGCCAGGCACCCCAGATCGTCGGGCTGTCCCTGGTGGCCTCGGCCTGCAGCCGGGCCCAGGCGGGATGATCCGTCGCCAGGAGCCAGAGCTCCGGCTTCGGCTGGAGCAGCAGCACCCAGCCTTCGGCCACCTTCCGGCCGGACCAGCGGAGTCCGAGCGCCCGGTCCGAGGCCCAGGCCGCCTCCACGGGCAGGTCCCCCCGGTGGTTCAGCCAGGCCCGGCCTAGGGCAAGCAGAAGTGGTGCGTCCATGGTCTATGTTTTTTCCAATATCATGCGGGCGCTCCCTGTTGTTTTTCGGCCCCAACCTCTTGTCGTCTTTCGGGCCCAGCGGTCATGATTGGAGGTCCTCCCTGTCCCAGCATCCCATGGACAAAGTCTGCCCGAGGGGTCTCTTGCCAGGGCCGGGATCAACCGATACGTGGAAACAATGACCTTCGCCGTTCCGATGGGCCCCCAGTCGCTTCAGGTTCTCCTGGTGGATGACAATCCCATCCAGCTGAGCCTCCTGCGGCACCTCTTCCATCGCCATGGCCACATGACCATCGAGGCCCGCAACGGGGCGGAGGCCCTGATCGTGCTGGCCACGGAGTTCCCCGACGTGGTGGTGTGCGACTGCGTCATGCCCCTGCTCGACGGCTACCAGTTCTGCCGGCTGCTGAAAGACGACCGGGCCACCCGCAATCTGCCGGTCCTGCTCCTGACGGCCCAGGCCACGGGCCTGGCCCGATTCTGGGCCAAGACCTGCGGGGCGGACCGGTTCCTCGTGAAGGGCCGGGATCTGGACCACGTGGTGGAAGCGGCCATGGCCCTCGCCAAGCAGTCCCTCCGGCACCACGCCACTCCGACGGTGCCCGGGCTGGTCCAGGAGAATTTCGGAGTGGAGGCCATCCAGCGCCGGCTGGCCCAGGCCCTGGAACAGCGCCTGATCGAAACGGCCCTTCGGGATTCCGTGGCCCGGCTCTACACCGCCGACCACGACACGCCCCGTCTGGTGGAGGGTTTCATCGAGATCATCCAGGAGCTCGTCCTGCCCGGAGCCCTGCTCGTGGCCTACCGGAGCGATGAGGGCCTCCTCTGCCACGGCGTGCATGGCTCCTCCGCCACCGCCGAAGACCGGGTCGCCCTGGAGCAGGCCGCGGCCCAGCTGGGCCTCTTCGATTCCGTGCCCGGCTGCCATTGGCGCTCCGCGGCGGATGACGCCGAACGGAGGCAGAACCTCCGCAATCCCGTGCAGCGGATCTTCCCCGCCACCACACCGGGCTACCCGATCGTGGGAACCATGGCCTTCATCACGGAGAACAAGGCCGCCGAGGATTTCGAGCGCCTCTTCGAGATCGCCGCCGAGGAACTTGGCCGCCTGTTGAGCCTGGAGGATTCACGGGTGCGCCTCTACCATCAGGCCATCCGCGACCCGCTGACGAGTCTCTACAACCGGAAGCACATCTTCGACATGCTCAGCATGGAGCTCGACCAGTGCGGACGTTTCGGACACGGGCTGTCCATCATGCTGGTGGATCTCGACTACTTCAAGGCCGTGAACGACCGCTTCGGCCACGCCGTGGGTGACCAGGTGCTCAGGGCCATGGCCCAGCGCATGCAGGTCGGCCTGCGCAAGGTGGACCAGCTGGGCCGGATCGGCGGCGAGGAATTCCTGGTCTACAGCCCCCAGACCGACCTGGAGGGTGCCCGGATCCTGGCCGAACGCCTCCGCCAGCACGTGGCGCAGGAGGCCCTCTCCGGACTTCCCATCGGCGACCGGGTCACCATCAGCATCGGCCTCGCCACCTGGGAAGGCCCTGAGGATTCGACCGAGAGCCTGCTCGCCCGCGCGGACTTGGCGCTCTACCGGGCCAAGGCCGAGGGCCGGAACCGCGTCGTCGGCTGAGCCCCCCGGGACTCGACAGCAAGGGGAAGGGCACCCCAAGATTCCCTATGCTTCCGCCTGGAGTTCCCATGGAACCAGAGAATCTTGCTGAGCGCGTGGCCCGCCTGGAGGCCCAGGTGGCTTGGCTGCTTCAGCGGCAGCAGGCCTCCGCACCCAGTGCCCGGGCCCCGATCCAGGCCGCAGTCCCGACGCCAGCCCAGCCCCAGCCCCGCCCGGCGGTGCGTCCCGCTGGACCCCGGCGGGAGATCTCCCCGGTGGTGTGGATCGCGGGCATCGCAGCCTCGATCTTCCTCCTCGGCGCCATCTTCTTCTTCCGCTGGGCCATCGAGCAGGGCTGGGTGGGCGCCGAGCTGCGCTTCGCGCTGGGCCTGCTGGCGGGTGGTGCCATCACCGCCTTCGCCGCGAGGCAGGTCCTGGGCGACAGCCGGCGCCTGGGCGTGGCCCTGCTGCTGGCGGGTCTCGGCATCCTGCAGTTCAGCTTCCGCGCCGGAGCCATGGAGTACCACTTCTACGCCGCGCCCTTGGGGCTCGCCGCCACGGCCATCCTCACCCTGCTGGCGGGGGCGCTGGCTTCCCGGGCCGGCAGCGGGGGGGCGCTCACCGTGGCCTTGGTTTCGGCCCTCGTCGCGCCCCTGGCGTTCAGCCAGGGGGGTCACCATGAGGTGGCCCTGGCCGCCTACCTCGCCGTGCTCATGGCCGGCGCCCTCGCGGTGCCCTACCTCGCCCGCGGCGGTGGAGCCTGGCACGGCCCGCGCTGGACGGCCCTCATCGGGGTCTGGGTGCTGCTGCTGCCCGCCTGCGCGGAGGTCCTGAAGGCCGATGCCTCTATCCTGGGCGCGCTGCTCATCCTCCACCTGCTCCTCGCGGGTCTGTGGGCCTGGCTGCCGGGCACCGAGGAAGTTCCAGGCACCGCCTCGGCGCTGTGGCTGGTGGCCTCGGTCCTGGCCACCCCCTACGGCTGGCTCCTGTGGAAGCGGCTGGGCCTGGCGGCGGAGGTCTTCGCCCTCCCCGTGATCGCGGTGGCGGCCCTGAACCTGGCCCTGGTGCCGTCGCTGCGGCGGCGCATGGCGAGCCGACGCGCGGACTGGGGCCTGCTCGCGCTGGCCGCCGGACACCTGGCCCTGGCCGTGCCCGTGGCCCTGGCCTGGCGCTGGGTGGGGCCCCTCTGGGGCGCCTTCGCCCTGGGCCTCGGCTGGGCCTCCCTCAAGGCCGAGGACAGCGCCTTCGCCGAGGAGGCCACCGCCCTGCGCTGGCTCGCCGCGGCCATGGCCCTGCTGACCACGCTGCGCTGGGCCGCCCATGGCTATGACGGCCTGATCTTCCACACCGGTCGCCTGGTGCCCTTCCTGAGCGATGCCTTCGCGGAGGGTGCCCTCGCCGCCGCGACCTGGTTCCTGCTTTCGCGGCGCGGCGGTCCCCTCGGCATCCTCTCCTTCCTGGCCCTAGAGGTGACGGCCAATGTGACGCTGGCCTTCGAGGCAGCCCGCCTGGTGCAGTGGTTCCAGGGATCCGTGTTCCTCTCCCGCGCAGCCTCCATCGCCATGACTCTGGTGTGGGCCCTGTCCGGCGCCTGGCAGTGGATGCGCGGCCTGGGACAGCCGGCCTCCGCGCGCCGGGCGCTCATGGGCGCCGGCTACGCCTGGATGGGGGTGGCCAGCCTCGAGCTCATCGCCTCGGACCTGGATCGCGCCGACACGCCCCTGCGGGCCCTGGCCTTCCTCGGTGTGGGTGGCATCGGCATGGCCGCGGCCATCCTCGCCAACCGCAGGCGGTCCGGAGCGGCCTCATGAAGGGCACGGCCCTCCTCCTGCTCCTGCTCTTCGCCTGTGCCAGGGAGGACCGGAGCAGCCTGCAGCGCCGGCCCATCTCCCCCGCCGCATCCAGCGGCTGGGCGCGGCTGCCCCTGGACGCCGAGGCTCAGCGCCAGCTGAGGGGGGCCTGGATCGGGGATGCCGCCGGGCACAGCCTCCCCTTCCTGGAAGCCCGGGAGGGGCTGTGGGAACCCCGCTCCCTGCCCCTGGAGCAGCTGCTCCTGGGCCGGAATGCCGAGGGCCAGCCCACGGCGGAATTCTCGCTGAAGCTGCCCGAGGGCTGGCGGGTGGGCGAGCGCGAAACGCTGAAGCTCGACCTCGATCTCGACGGTCCGGCCCCCTGGGTGGCCCGGGTGGAGGCCGAGCGCCAACGGGAGGGTGGTCCCTTCATCGCCTACGACCCCCCGTCTCCGCAGCACCTCTACGACCTATCGCCCTACGGTAGCCGGCGGGGCCTGGACCTGCCCTGGGACGGCCAGCGCTATCGGCTGACCCTCCTGGCCTCCCAGGGCGAGGCCCCTCGCATCCGCGGCCTGCGTGTCCGCGCCGAAACCCGGCCCGAGGCCCTCGAGGCCGAGCTGGCCCTGGACGGAACCCTCGGTCCCGAGCCCGCCCGGCCGCGCAGCTGGCGCCTGACCCTGCCGGTCAGCGATCGCATCGTGGGCCTGGAACTGGTGCTGGCCCCGCCCGCGGCTCCACTGCGGCCCGGGATCCACGTCGGGGAGAAGGCCGACGACGGCCGCTTCTTTACCTGCAACGACCTCGTGTGGAACCTCCCGGCCCTGAATTCAAAGGCCAGCCGCATCGCCCTTCCGCCCGTGCAGGCGCAGACCCTCACCTTCAGCCTGCCCGAGGGGGCCACGCCCCTGCGGGCGCGCCTCCTCGTGCGGCGCCAGACCCTGATCTTCCCCGCGGAGGCTGGGCAGGCCTACGCCCTGCACCTCGGTGGCGAGGCCAAGCCCGCTCCCGGGAACCTCGGCGCCCTGCCCTCGATCCGCACCCTCGCCGCCAGCGTCCCCCTCGGCCTGGGCGCCGCCGAGCCTGATGACCAGGGACTCCCCCACCGCGAGGGAGCCGATCAGCGCGCCCGCCCCTGGATGCCGTGGCTCGCGGGACTGGCCCTGCTGGTGCTTGGGAGCGCGGCCTGGCGGCTGTTCAGGCGCGAAGGCTGAGCCCCCGTCAGGCCTCCAGGACGGGGGCGCCCCGCAGCTGCACCAGGGCCACGGCTCCGAGGATGATGGCCATGCCGAGCACCTCCCGCGGGCCGAAGGCCTCGTGCAGGATGAGGCTGCCCAGCAGCACGGCCACCACGGGGTTCAGGTAGGCGTAGGTGCCCATCTTGGCCGGGGCCCAGGCCTTGGCCAGGTAGATGTAGGCGGAGTAGGCCAGCAGGGATCCGAAGAGCGCCAGGTAGGCGACGGCGCCCAGGGCCCTGGGCGTGACGGGACCCCGCAGGAAGCCGCCCGTGAGGGGGGCCAGGGCGAGACCCATGAGGGCCGCCGTGAGCATCTGGATGCCGGCATTGGTGAGCAGTCCGCCTCCGTGCACATGGCGTTTGCCGTGCAGGGTGCCCCAGGCCCAGATGAGCGGCGCCGCGACCATGGCCGCCAGGCCGCCCCCGTGGATGCGGACGCTGCCGTGGGGCCACACCAGCACCGCCACCCCCGCGATGCCGAGCAGGAGGCCCGCCCAGCCCTTGGGGCCGAGGGGTTCCCTGGCCATGGAGAACACCGCCAGCCAGAGCGGCACCAGGGCCGCCAGGATGGCCACGAGGCTGGTGGAGACGTGCAGTTCCGCCCAGGACACCAGCGCGTTCGACCCTCCGAGCAGCAGGGCCCCCACCAGCAGGAGGTGTCCGACCTCGCGCCGGGAGGGCCAGGACTCCCCGCGCAGCCGGCCCAGGCCCAGGGCGAGGACCGAGGCCAGGAAGAACCGGGCCGCCACCATGCCGTAGGGCGTGAAGGAATCCAGCCCCAGGGCGATCGCGAAATAGGTGGAGCCCCACACCACCGCCACCGTGAGATAGGCCAGCCAGGCGAGCATCAGGCTCCCCGGACCCGGTCCCGGGGGCGGCTCACTTCTTGGCCTTCTTCCCTTCCCGGTCGACGGGGAAGGGGCTGGGGCCCGCCTTCTCCCAGTGGGTCTCCAGCACCATGGTCGTCCGGGTGGTGACCATGGGCCCCAGGGCCCGGATGCGGCGCAGGCGCTCGGCGATGCCCGCCGGGGTGTCCGCCACGATCTTCAGCAGGAGGGCGTCCTCCCCGGCGATGGTGTGGGCCTCCAGGATGTCGGGCTCCTCCTCGAGGGCCTTGATGAAGCGCTGCTCGATGACCTCGTTGTTGTCCTTGTAGCGGACGGCCACGAAGGCCACCGCGGGCTTGTTCACCGCCGCGGGCGTGACCCGGGCCGCGTAGCCGTTCAGCACGCCATCGGCCTCCAGGCGCTTCACGCGGTCGATGATGGTGGGGCGGCTCACGCCCAGGCGCTCGGCCAGCTCCGCGTGGCTCATGCGGCCCTCCTGCTGGAGCAGCGCCACCAGCCGGCGGTTGAGATCGTCTTCCATCAGCAGCTTCGCCATGCCTGGCTCCGGACCATTAAGGATTGGGTTCTATTGGACAGTATGACAGCGGATCCAACAAGTCCGATGACACCCCGTCAAGCCCACGGGAGACGTTAAACTGGGGCCGAGGTAACCATGGACTTCACCCGACCCTTCACGGACCAGAGCTTCTTCCTCATCGCCGGGCCCTGTGTCATCGAAAGCCGGGAGCACTCCCATTTCATGGCGGCCAGCCTGCGGGACCTGGCCGAGGCCCGGGGCATCCCCTTCATCTACAAATCCAGCTTCGACAAGGCCAACCGCACCAGCGGCGGGAGCCACCGCGGACCGGGCATGGCGGGGGGGCTCGACATCCTGGCCGAGGTGCGCAGCCGCTATGGCGTGCCCGTCCTGACCGATGTGCACGAGAGCGACCAGTGCGGCCCCGCGGCCCAGGCCGTGGACGTGCTCCAGATCCCCGCCTTCCTCTGCCGTCAGACGGACCTGCTGCTGGCAGCCGCCGCCACGGGCCGCACCGTGAACCTGAAGAAGGGCCAGTTCCTCGCGCCCTGGGACCTCAGGCATGGCGTGGAGAAGCTGCAGTCGGTCCCGGGCCACGGCCCCGTCTGGGTCACCGAGCGCGGCTCCACCTTCGGCTACGGCAACCTGGTGGTGGATTTCCAGAGCTTCCCAAACCTGCGGCGGACCGGCTGCCCGGTCATTTTCGATGCCACCCACAGCGTCCAGAAACCCGGCGCCCTGGGCAACGCCACCGGGGGCGCCCGGGAGATGATCCCCACCCTGGCCCGGGCCGCGGCCACCTGCGTGGACGGCTTCTTCTTCGAGGTGCACGACTGCCCCGAGAAGGCCCACAGCGATGGTCCCAACGCGATGCGGCTGGAGCACTTCGGCGAGCTGCTCGACCAGCTGCTGGGGCTGTGGCGCGCGGGCCGGGCGGCCGCGCTGCAGGATCCCGCGGGGAAGTGATGACCGCTGCCCTGAAGGCCGGCCGGGGCCTGGAGCTGCGTCCGCTGCACCTGCGCGATGCCAAGGCCCTCTTTCCGCTGGTGGAGGCCAACCGGGAGCGCCTGGGGCGCTGGCTGCCATGGGTCGACGCCAACCACAGCGTCCTGGATACCCGGGCCTTCATCGTCCGAGTCCGGGCCCACGCCCGGGCCGGCATCGGCCAGTCCTTCGGCCTGTGGTGGAAGGGGACCCTGGTGGGCACCGCGGGCTTCGTGTGGATCGACGCCGCCAACCACAGCGCCGCCATCGGCTACTGGCTGGCCCGGGAGGCTGAAGGCCACGGCCTCATGACCGCCGCCGTGACAGCCCTCCTCCGGCATGGCTTCCGCAGCCTGAAGCTCAACCGCATCGAGATCCGGGCCGGGGTCCGGAACCGCCGCAGCCGCGCCATCCCCGAGCGCCTGGGCTTCCGCCACGAGGGCACCCTCCGCCAAGCGGAGCGCCTGGGCGGCCGCTTCGTGGATCACGCCGTCTACGGGATGCTGGCCGAGGAGTGGCGGAGGCGCTAGGCGCTAGCCCAGCCCAGCGGCGTAGGTGAGGTTCAGCAGGGCCATGGCGCGGGTGACCATTCGCGTAGCGAATAGGACGGAATGGCCACGTAGGGGCCATTGCCGCCCGCAGGGCGAGGGCCCGGGCCCTGCCCTCAGCCCAGGCCCGCCGCGTAGGTGAGGTTCAGCAGGGCCATGGCCCGAGTCACCTTCCCCACACTGTTCTTGGTGGTGTCGGTGTAGGGGATGCCGCGGCGGTCCAGGGCCTCGTAGTCGAAGTTGCCGTCGCCGCTCAGGTCGAAGCAGAGGGCGCCGTCCTTGATCCAGTCGGTGTTGATCCGGTAGCCCGGGGCCGGCACGGCGCTGACGATGACGTCGGCCATGCGGATGAAGGCCTCCAGGTGCGCCTTGTTGGTGTTCGCGTGGCAGAGGATGGGGGTGGCCTTGAGGTTGGCCACCATGGCCGTGAGGGGCCGCCCGATGCGCAGGCTGTCGTTGATCACCAGCACGGTCTTGCCCGCCAGCCAGGACTCGCCGAATCCGCGCTTGAGGGTCTTCACGATGGCCCGGGCCGTGCAGGGCGTCATGCAGCGGTGCTGGGAGCCGTCGTCCATGCGCTTGCGGTACTTGTTCAGGAACCCGATGTTGATGGCGTGCAGGCCCTCGATGTCCTTGCCCGGATCCACCAGATCCATGACCTCGTCGTCCTTGATCTCGGCATAGCGCAGGGGATAGAAGATGAAGACCCCGTGGGTCTTTTCGTCCTGGTTGAGCCGCGCCACCAGCTTCACCAGCTGCATGCCGTTCTCCACCCGCAGGTCCACGGCATTCACACCCGCGGCCTCGCAGTCCTTCATGAGCCAGTGCTGGTAGGTGACGCTGCCGGGATCCTGGGTGCCGAGGATCACGCCCAGCCCCGGCGAGAACCCCAGTTTCTTCACGTTGGAGCGCACCAATTCAAAGTAATGGCGGGCGGTTTCCTGACAGTCGAGCTTTCCGGTCAGCGTGGTGGGCATGCGGCACCTCAGCCTGTAGTCTATCGAATCCTGCGCCCCTTATCGGCGTGCGTCGCTTCTATGCTGGTCCCATGAGCCTTTCCAAGCCGAAGCCCCGCGAGCTCCAGGCCCTTCTCCGCGCCGCCTACCCCGACGCCCGCTGCGCCCTGGACCACCGGGACCCCTTCCAGCTGGTGGTGGCCACCATCCTCAGCGCCCAGTGCACGGACGCCCGGGTCAACATCACCACTCCGGCGCTCTTCGCCCGCTTCCCCGATGCGGCCAGCCTGGCGGCGGCGAGTCAGGCGGAGGTGGAAACCCTCGTCAAATCCACGGGCTTCTTCCGCAACAAGGCCCGGAACCTCATCGGCCTCGCCCAGGCCCTGATGGTCCGCCACGGGGGGCTCGTGCCTTCGGATCCCGCGGCCCTGGGGGCCCTCCCCGGCGTGGGACAGAAGACCGCCAACGTCGTCCTGGCCAACGCCTTTGGCGTGCCCGCCCTGGCCGTGGACACCCACATCTTCCGCGTGGCCCGGCGCCTGGGCCTGTCCGGGGCCACCACGCCTGAAAAGGTGGAGGCCGACCTCTGCCGCCTCTTTCCCCGCGAGGACTGGATCGAGCTGCACCACCAGCTCATCTTCCACGGCCGGCGCACCTGCGACGCCCGGCGGCCCGACTGCGCGGGCTGCGCCCTGCGGGAGCTGTGTCCCACAGGGCTCGGGAAGGTCAGGGATCCCCATCTCGGTGTGAAGCTGACGCCTCCGGATCTCGGGCTCCAACCTTCCAGCTTCCGTCCCCAGGCCCTGGCCCCGGGCCCTCAAGATCCGCCTCAGGCTGGCCCCCGGCGCATCGTCAGCCTGGTGCCCTCGGTCACGGAGCTGCTGGTCCAGTGGGGACTGGCGGCCCAGCTCGTGGGCCGGACCCGCTACTGCATCGAGCCCCGCTGGATCCGGAATTCCGTGCCCACGGTGGGCGGCACGAAGGACCCGGACCTCGGCCGCATTCGCGACCTGGCCCCCGACCTGGTGATCCTGGAACACGATGAGAATCCGAAGGAGGCTGCGGAGGCGCTCACGGCCCTGGGCATCCCCTGGCTGGTCCTGGATATCCGCACCGTGAAGGACTGCGCCGGGGCCCTGCGCCTCCTCGGCGAAAGGCTCGGCGTGCCGGGGGTGGCCGAGGCCAGGGCCCGGGCCCTGGAGGCCTTCCTGAAGGGCCGTCGCCGCAAAGGGCCGCGCGCCCTGGCCCTGGTCTGGCGGGATCCCTGGATGAGCGCCGGCCCTGACACCTACATGGGCGATCTCCTTCGCCAGGGGGGATTCACGCCCATCGGGCCGGAGCGCTATCCCACGCTGACAGATGGGGACCTGGAGGCCCTGGCGCCCCGGATCCTCCTCCTGCCCAGCGAGCCCTACCGCTTCAACGCCCGCCATCGGGCGGAGCTGCAGAAGCGCTTCCCCAATGCAGCCGTGCACCTGGTGGACGGGCGGGCCCTCACCTGGTACCTGAGCCGGACCGAGGAGGGTCTCGAACTGGTCCGATCCCTCAGTTGATGCGGCGGTCGCGGCCCTTCCACTCCTGGTCGCGCAGCAGGTACTTCTGGATCTTGCCCGTGGAGGTCTTCGGCAGCCCGCCGAACTCGATCTGGCGGGGCAGCTTGAAGGCGGCCAGCCGGGTCCGGCAGTGCTCGACCAGTTCCCCGACGCTGAGGGCAGCCCCGGGCTTGAGGGTGACGAAGGCCTTGGGCACCTCGCCCCACTTCTCGTCGGGCACCGCGATCACGGCGCACTCCAGCACCGCGGGATGGGAGACCACCGCCTGTTCCACCTCGATGGTCGAGATGTTCTCGCCGCCGGAAATGATGATGTCCTTCATCCGGTCGCGGAGCTCGATGGCGCCGTCCGCATGTTGCACGCCCAGGTCGCCGGAGTGGAACCAGCCGCCGTGGAAGGCCCGGGCCGTCGCCTCGGCGTCCTCGAAGTAGCCCGTCATCACGACGTTCCCCCGCATGACCACCTCGCCCATGGTGGCGCCGTCCCGGGGCACGTCGTTCATGTCCAGGTCGACGACGCGGACTTCGCCGGCGCAGGGATTGGGGACGCCCTGGCGCGCGGCCAGCTTCGCCTGCTCCTCCGCGGACAGCGCTTCCTGCCCCGGGGCGGGCACGTTGACGGTGAAGGGCCCGTAGACCTCCGTGAGGCCATAGACATGGTCCAGCTGGAAGTTCAGCTCTCCCATGCGGGCGATGAGGGTGGGCGAGGGCGGCGCCCCCGCGGTGAACAGGCGCACGGGCCGCGCCAGCCGGTGGGCGGCCGGGTCGGTCACGAGCATGGTGCAGACCGTGGGCGCGGCGCAGAAGTGGGTCACGCCCCCGTCGAAGAGCTGCCAGGTGGGGCCGGGTTCGATGCGGGGGATGCAGATGCTCTCCGCGCCCACGGCCGCGAGCCCCCAGGTGAAGCACCAGCCGTTGCAGTGGAACATCGGCAGGGTCCAGAGGTACCGGGACTCCCGCAGCACCTTGTGGTCGATCACCATGGCCAGCGCATTCAGGTAGGCGCCCCGGTGGTGGTAGACGACCCCCTTGGGTCGGCCCGTGGTGCCCGAGGTGTAGTTGATGCTGATGGGCTCGTCCTCGCACGTCAGCCAAGGTTCGACAGGCGCCTCGGTGCCGTGCGCGAGCAGGGCCTCGAAATCGGGCCCGAGCAGCACCCGCTGGACCGTGGGGGGGACCTCGGCCAGAACCGCCAGCAAGTCCGCCGACACGAAGACCCGGGTGGCGCCACTGTGTTGGACGATGTAGGCCACCTCGCCGGGGCTCAGGCGGGTGTTGATGGCCACCAGCACGCCCCCGGCCAGGGGCACGGCGAAATGGGCGAGCAGCAGTGGCTCCGAATTGAAGGCCAGGAAGGCCACCCGGTCGCCCTTCCGAAGGTCGTCCGCCCGCAGGGCCGAGGCGAAGCGCCGGGCCCGGGCGCGGAACTCCCGCCAGGTGAGGCGCCGGTCGCCATCGGAGACCGCGGGCCAGTCGGCGTACACCTCGCCCGCCCGCTCGAGCAGGTGGATGGGCGACAGTTCCTGGCGATGGACCGGGTAGTCCGCCGGGGGGTTCATGGACGGGCGCATCGGGGCAGGCATCTGGGGTCCTCAAGCCGGGGCCACCCCGGGTGGGGGGCCTTCTTGGGTTGCGGGGGGTGGGTTGAAGAACCATGCCACAGTCCTTCGGAATTCCCGAGGCCAAACCCGCGATTCCGAGGAAACCATCGCGTGTTGAGGTAATCTGGGACCCTTCGCCCGGAGGTTGGCATGCCCCTGCCCCTGTTCTGCCTCATGACCGCCCTGCCTGCCCTGCAGGCGCCGGCGCCGAAACCTGAGGCTCAGGCCGTGCTGGATGCCGCCCGGGCCAAGGCAAAGTCGGTGATGGCGGCCCGGGCCGCCCACATGCAGGCCGGGAAGAACACCAAGGATTTCCGCGGCGACTGCAGCCGGGAGCTGGCCGAGCTGGGCGCCCGCCTGGACACGGAGCGGCGCCCCGAGGTCCGCCAGGCGCTGCTGGTGAGCAAGCTCTTCCACCTCCAGCTGGCCAAGCTCGACCCGCCGCCCCCCTTCCTGGACGTCGTCCGAAAGGAGGTGCCGCCCACGGCCGCCGCCTGGAGCCTCGATCCCGGCCTGCTGACGGCCCGGGCCGAGGCCGATCCCGCGGGCTGGGGCGCCTATGTGGCCGCGGCGCGCACCGGGCATCCCGATGCGGCCCTGCGCCGGACCCTGCTCTTCGATCACTTCCTGGCGCGGCTGGAGGCCGGCGACCGGCCCGGCTGGGAAGCCGCCTTCCAGGCCATCCAGGTCCAGTTCCCCGGGAGCCCCCTGGTCGAGAGGGCCCAGTCCTTCCTGGACGCCGAGGCCAAGACCGGCCCAGGCCGCCCCGCCCCGGCCTTCAGCCTGCCGGCCCTGGGCCAGCCCGCCACCACCTACACCCTGGACAGCTTCCGGGGCCGCTACCTGCTCATCGACTTCTGGGCCACCTGGTGCCCGGACTGCCGGGCGGAGATGCCGAACCTGCATGCCGCCTGGGCCAAGTTCCAAGCCAGGCCCCTCGACATCCTGTCCCTCTCCTTCGACCGCCGGGTGGAGCACATCGCGCCCTACCGCGCCCAGGCCGCCACGCCCATGCCCTGGAAGCACGCCTTCATCGAGGGCGGCTTCCAGAGCCCCCTGGCGGAGGCCTACGGCGTGAAGGGCATCCCCAAGGCCCTGCTCATCGGTCCGGACGGGAAGATCCTGGCCAGCGGCGCCGACCTGCGGGGCGCGAAGCTGGAGCAGACGCTGGAGAAGTTCCTGGGTAAGTGATCTCTCAGCTGCCTTCGAGCCACGCCTTCATCGTCTCGGGCTTCTGAAAGCCCAGGAGGCGCCGCAGTTCATGGCCCTCGGCGTCCAGGAGGATGACCGTCGGGTAGCTGCGGACCTGCAGCTTCGCGGCCAGGTCCTTGCGCCGGGCGTCGGTGTCGAGGCGGATGGGAACGGCGTTCTGGGCGATCCATTGGTTCACACCGGGATCGGGCCAGGTCTGCTCGTCCAGTTCCTTGCACTGGGCGCACCAGTCCGCGTAGATGTCCACCAGCACGAGCTTGTGCTCACGCTTGGCCCGGGCGAGGGCCCCCTCCAGGTCCTGCTCCAGCCAGCCGGCATGTCCATCCTTCGCCACCGCTGCGATGCCGCCCTTCGGAAGGAGTTCCACGCCCAGGAAGGACTCGACGGCCCGCAGCCCCAGCAGCACCGCCAGGGCCAGCATGAGGATGGCCAGGCCCTTCCGGAACTGGCCCACCAGGTCCTCCGCCCCCTCGAAGACGCCGAAGACCGCCGCAGCCGCCAGCATCACCAGCGTCCACATGGCCAAGTTCGCCCACACATGCACGATGAGCCGCAGGTTCCAGGCCGCGAAGCCCAGCACCACCAGGCCCATGACCTGCTTGAAGCGAGTGAGCCAGTCGCCGCTCCGGGGCAGGGCCGCGGAGAAGGTGCCCACGGCCAGGAACAGCACGCCCATGCCCAGGGAGAACACGAAGAGCTGCAAGCCGCCGAGCCACACGTCCCCCTGCTGGGCGATGCCCACCAGCACCGCGCCGATGACCGGCCCCACGCAGGGCGCCGACAGGGGCCCCAGCACCAGGCCCATGAGGAAGGCGCCGCCGAAGCCCTTCCGGGATCCGTCCCCCTGCAGCTTCATGGCCAGGGAGGGCGGCAGGGCGATCTCGAAGGCGCCGAAGAGGGACAGTGCGAAGGCCGCGAAGAGCAGGGACACGGGGACCAGGAAGGCCGGCCTCTGGGCGAAGGCGCCGAAGGCCGCGCCGCTCTTGGCCGCCAGCACACCCAGCGTCGTGTAGGTCACGGCCATGCCCAGCACCAGCACCGCCGACAGGGCGAAGCCGCGGGCCTTGCCGCCGCCCTTGGCCCCCACGATGGCCATGGTGATGGGGATCATCGGGTAGACGCAGGGCGTGAGCGAGGCCCCCATGCCCGCCAGGAAGACCAGCAGGAGGGACCAGGTCAGGCCCGATCGCTCCGGCGCGGGCGCAGACGGGACCGTTTGCGCCATGGAAACCGATGGAACGACCGAAGGCACCGGCTCCACCTTCGCCACCCCTTCCTTGTTTTCTACCGGAGAAACCGCAGGTTTCTCCGCCGGAACAGCAGACGCGGCGGATAACGGTATCTCAGAAGCCTTCACAACCAGCGGCCGCGTGGTGGGCGCATAGCAGATGCCGCCCTCACCTTCGGTGCAGGGCTGGTAGGTCACCTGCAGCGTCACCGTGCCCGACAGGCCGCTGCCGCTCACGGGCACCCTCACGGAGCCGTGCCAGATGCCGTCGCCGAGCTCATCGGCGGCGGTGGTGGGCGGCAGCTTGCCCATCCTTAGGGTGCCGGGCCCGGCCGGCTTGGTCACGTCCATGAAGGAGGCCTTCAGGTGGGCGCCATCGGGGACGGTCACGACCACGGCGCCCTTCTCGAAACGAAGCGCGACGTCCTTCCCGGGGTCGAAGGCGGGATCCGCCCGCTGGGCCCAGGCCGTCACCGCGAGGCCGAGGCTCAGGAGGAACGGGGTGAATGCGCGCATGGAGACTCCGGGCCGGAATCCCTCAGTCTAGCCCTCCCGGACGAGGCGGCAGGATCCCTTTCCGCTAGCCTGGATCCATGGATGCCGCCTTCCCCTTCCCCTGGTCCACCCCGCTGCTGGCGCGGCTCCGCGCTCACCTCGCAGCCGAACCCTACCCCCGGGATGCGGCCCACGACCTGGGCCACATCCTGCGGGTGGCGCGGCTGGCCCTGCGCCTGGCCCGCGAAGAGGGCGCCGACACCGAAGTCTGCGTGGCCGGCGCCCTGCTCCACGACCTGGTCTACCGGCCCAAGAACCACCCGGAATCGCCGCTCACCGCCCAGATGGCCGCGGACCTGGTGCCCTGCTGGTGCGGGGAGACCGCGGGGCTCGCCTCCCGGGCCGGGGCCATCGCCGGGGCCGTGGCCAGCCACAGCTGGAGCGGCGGCGGCAGACCCGAGAGCCTGGAGGCCGCCGTGGTGCAGGACGCGGACCGGCTCGAGGCCCTGGGCGCCGTCGGGGTGGCCCGGGTCTTCGCCACGGGGGCCAGCTTCGGCGCGGGGCTCTGGCACCCGGAGGACCCCTGGGCCGAGGACCGCCCCCTGGACGACAAGGCCTGGAGCCTCGACCACTTCGAACGCAAGCTCCTCAAGCTCCAGGCCGACATGAAAACGCGCTCCGGCCGGGATCTGGCCAATGACCGGCAGCGCACCATGCTGACCTACCTCGCCGCCCTCCGAAGCGAGCTCGGGACCTTCGCCTCGCCGCTATAATCCACCATGGCCTTCACCCTTTCTCTCCACCGCGCCTTCGTGGCGGACCACTTCCACGACCTTCCTGGCTTCCAGGAGGACCGCCACGGCCACAACTGGGAGATCGAGGCCGCCGTGGCCTGCGCCTCCGAAGGCGAGGAGCCGGCCTTTGCCGCGGCCCTGAACGCCTGGGTGCAATCCGTCGACTACCGGCTGCTCAATGAGCTTGCTCCCCTGTCCGGGCGCAACCCCACGGCCGAAGCCCTGGCGGAGCATGCCTTCCGCTGCCTCCAAGGGGCGGCCCTGGAGCCCGAGTGGGTGAAGGTCCGCGAGAAGGCCAACTACTGGGCCCTCTGCCGCCGCGGTGAGGATCGATGAAGGCCCGACACGCCGCGGTCCTGCTGCTCCTCCTGGCGGCCTGCGACCGGCCCCCGCAACCCGAGGCAGCCTCGGCCCCGCCCGCCGCGGCCCCTGCCCCCAGCGCCTGGAGCTGGCATCCCCTCGGCGGCCTGGCCGTGGTGGAAGGGGAGGTTTCTGCACCCACGGAGCTCGTCCTGGAGGGCCAATCCATCCGGGAGCACCGCTTTGCGGAACAGGGCCCCGTGCGCTGGGAATTCTTCCGCCCGCCCCCGGGCGAGTCCGCCGTGCTCCGCACCGCCGAGGGGCGGGTGCTGGCGCGGTTCGAGTTTTCCCTGCCGCCGGACCGTCCCCGGGTCCAGGCCGCGGCCCCGCAGGGGCGTCCACCCCGGCCGGCGCCGCCCAGCCTGCCCGCCCCGAGACAGGTCGCCGAGGCCCCGCGCGGGAGACCAGCCCCCCCGCCCGCAGCCCCTCCTGAGGCACCGCTCCCGACCACTCGAGCCGAGGTGCGCTTGCGGAACCTGCCGGTCCCCCCGATCCGGGACCGGACGGCCCCCGCCCTGCCCAGCCCGGCCCTGCCCAGCCCGGTGACGCGCCGGGCGTCCGCCCACCTGCCGGTCCTGGTGAACCCGGAGCTGCCGCGACCCGCCAGCCCTGTGCCACCACCCATCGCCTTGACCGTGCCTATCCCGATCACCCCATCCAGGGGCGGCGCCAACGCCTGGCCCGGCATGGGCGAGGCCCTGAACCTCACCCGGGGGCCCGGGGGACAGAAGCGGATGCTGCTCAGCTTCGACGGCGGTTCCAGCGCCGAGGTCGCGACCGAGGTGCTCGACCTGCTCAAGGCCCGCGGGGTGCGAACCACCTTCTTCCTGACCGGGGCCTTCATCCAGCGCTACCCGGCCCTCGTGAGGCGGATGGCCGCCGAGGGGCACGAGATCGGCAACCACACCATGAATCACCCCCACTTCGCCCCGGGCATGAAGCGCGATCCCAAGTGGACCCGGGAGCGCATGCAGCATGAGCTGCTGGAGGCCGACGCCGCCCTGGTGCACCTGCTGGGACGGCCCATGGACCCCTTCTGGCGCGCGCCCTACGGCGAACACACGGCGGAGATCCGCCGCTGGGCCGAAGAGCTGGGCTACCGCCACGTCGGCTGGAGCGAGGGGGCCGACACCCTCGACTGGGCCACTGCCAAGGACCGCCGGCTATACCGGACCGGCGACGCCATCGTCGCGCGGCTCCAGCAGCGCCTGGGCCGCGACGGCGACGGGCTCATCGTGCTCATGCACCTGGGCTCGGGGCGGGAGCTGGGCGACCGTCCCACGGAGGGGCTCGGTGCCTTCATGGACCGCGCCCGGAAGGAGGGGTGGACCTTCGTGTCCGCCGGCACCATCCTGCATGACCTCGGGAAACCCGCCTGGGATCCGCACCAGCGGCTGGCCCTCCTGCAGGGTTCCACCGCCCCGGGCCGCTAGCTGCCCGCGCGCTGGGCTACACTGGGGGCTCACACACTGGAGGCGATTTGCAGGGGGTCGGCCGCTGGATGCTGAGGGCTGTGCTGGGGTTCACCGCCCTGCTGCTGCTGCTCTCCCTGGGCAGCTTCCATCCCCTGGATCCCCATCCCTTCACCCAGGGGGCCGCGGTCGCGGCGGTGCAGAACCTCTGCGGGACCGTGGGCGCCACCCTGGCCGGGCTGCTGCAGACCGTCCTGGGCGTAGGTGCCTGGATCGTTCCGCCCTACCTGCTCTGGGAGGCCTGGCCCCGTGCGGATCGCCAGTGGCCCGGCCGCACGGCCTGGCTGGGTCTCGCGCTGTCCCTGTGGACCGCCCTCGGCGCCTTCGGCGACCGCGTCTGGACCGGCCTTCCCGAGGGGGGGATCCCCACCTATCGCTGGGGGGGCTGGGTCGGCAGCGCGCTTTGGCCGCTGGAACGCCGGTTCCTGGGCCCTGTGGGACTCCCCCTGCTGCTGGCGGCCGTGGTGCTGGTCTGCGCCCTCGTGCTGGCGCCGGCCCTGACCCGGGGGCTGGGGCGCCTGCTCAGCCGCTGGCTCGGTGAACGGGCCTGGCCCTGGGTGAAGCCCATGCCGGCGAAGGGCTTCCAGCATTTCCTCACCATGGTGAGGCGGCCCTTCCTGAGGGGGCGCAACCCGAATCAGGCGGACATCGACATCGGGGACGTCGCCGCCCTCCAGTCCCTGGCCCTCCGTCAGGAGGCCCTCGAAGGCCAGCGGGAGGCCCTCCTCCGGGCCGAGCTGGAAACCGCCGATGCCCGGAAGAGGCAGCCCTTCATCCAGGCCGAAGACCTGCTGCCCCCCATCCAGTCCATGCATCTGGACGCGACCTCCGCCCTCATCGAAGCCGAGGCCCTGCCCGCCACCGGGCCCGTGGCGACGGGTACCGCGCCCCTGGCCCCCTTCCGGGCCAGGCTGCTGGCGGAGGCCCCGCCGGCGCCCGCGCCCAAGCCCACCCTGACGCGGGCCCAGGTGAGCAAGGACCGCTTCGGAAGGGAG
>CAIMBM010000186.1 GCA_903839205.1 uncultured Holophagaceae bacterium
CGCCTCCTCCTCTACCTGTCAGCTTCACTGCGTGAAGCTGTTTTCTTCAGGACCACCAAAAAGATAGGGACCTATGGGTAATTTGCAATCACATAAGGCGGGTTGTTTAACGCAACTATGAGCAGAGGCCGAATCCCAGCCTCGTTTCCAAGAAGGGATGACACAACACCCACCTTTAGGGCGACAACCCCCCTCCCGGTGAAACGCACACCTGCCGCGGCCGGAATGTCAGCGCAGGCCTGCTGAGAAAACCCCTCACTCTGGATCCAAGGCTGCTTTCATATGAATTTCGTGTTATTTTCGTCTTCATCCATCGAGGAAACCAGCTTGAGACAGTCCCCGGGTTCTGGTTTTTCGAGCGACCTAGAAGCGGCGCAGGAATGACCCCCTCGCGCGATTCCTTCGCAGACGGCGGCCCGGGGCCGGCCCGGCGCATCGCCCACCTGGACATGGACGCCTACTTCGCGTCCGTGGAACTGCTCCGCCATCCGGAGCTGCGCGGCCAGCCCGTGGTCATCGGCGGCCGCCGCCGGACGGCGCCGCTGGAAGCGACCGGTTTCCAGCGCCTCAGGACCTACGCGGGACGGGGCGTGGTGACCACGGCCACCTACGAGGCCCGGGCCTTCGGCGTGCGCTCGGGCATGGGCCTCATGAAGGCGGCGGCCCTGGCCCCGGAGGCCATCCTGCTGCCCGGCGACTACGAGACCTACAGCCGGTTTTCGCGCACCTTCAAGGCCGCCGTGGCCGCCATCGCGCCCCGGATCGAAGACCGGGGCATCGACGAGATCTTCATCGATCTCACGGACCTGCCCGGCGAGACGCGGGACCTCGCCCAGCGGCTCAAGGAGGCCGTGCGGCAGGCCACGGGCCTCTCCTGTTCCATCGGCGTCACGCCCAACAAGCTGCTCTCCAAGCTCGCCTCCGAACTCCAGAAGCCCGACGGCCTCACGATCCTCAGCCTGGAGGACATCCCCACCCGGATCTGGCCCCTGCCCTGTTCGGCCATCAACGGCATCGGCCCCAAGGCCAGCGCCAAGCTGGAGGCCCTCCAGATCCGCACCATCGGGGACCTGGCCGAGGCGGACCCGGCCATGCTTGTGGAGCGCTTCGGCCAGAGCTACGGGGCCTGGCTCCACGAGGCGGCCCACGGGCGGGACGACCGGCCCCTGGCGACCTCGCGGGAACCCAAGTCCATCAGCCGGGAAACCACCTTCGAACGGGATCTTCATCCCAAACACGATCGGGAGGAGCTCACGCGCATCCTGCTCAGGCTCTGCGAACGCCTGGCGGAGGACCTGGCCCGCAAGGGCTACCTGGCCGGGAACGTGGGCCTCAAGCTGCGCTACGCGGACTTCTCGACCATCACGCGCGATCACGCCCTCGAAGGTCCAGTCGCCGAGGCCAAGGCCCTGCGCGATGCGGTCCGGACCTGCCTGAGGCGCGTCCCCCTCGACCGGAAGCTCCGCCTCCTGGGCATCCGGGCGGGGTCGCTGGTGCGGCGGGAGGACCACCGACCGCCGGCCAATGCGACTCTGCGCGTGGCCGAACCAGGGCTCTTCCTGGACACAGAACGCTGAGGCGGGGCCCAGGCGATCCCTGTTCCCGCCCGAGGGCTCACCCCGTCCCTGGTCTAGAATCTGGGAAGGAACCCCATCACCACCCGATCCGGCCCCTTGGAGGAGACCCCGATGACCCTGCTCCGGAAAGCCCGCCTGGCCCTCGCGGCCCTGACCCTCGCGGCCCTGCCCCTCCTGGCCGCTCAGCCCAGGCTGGTGTTCGGGTCCGACTGCACCTTCCCGCCCATGGAGATGGTGGACGCCCACAAGCAGCTCGTGGGCTTCGACATCGACCTGATCCACGCGGTGGCCAGGGCCGCCGGCTTCGAGGCGGTGGTCAAGAACACGGCCTGGGACGGCATCTTCGCCGGGCTCGCCGCCGGGGACTACGATGCCGTGCTTTCGTCGGTCACCATCACCCCCGAGCGCGCCCGCACCTTGGATTTCTCCAGCCCGTACCTGGAGGCGGGCCAGGTGCTCATCGTCCCTCAGGGCCTCAACGGCCTCACGACCCTGGGCCAGTTCGGCGGCAAGAAGGTCGGCGCCCAGATCGGCACCACGGGGGCACTGGAAGTGGGGAAGCACCGGGACATCACGCTGAAGGCCTACGACGAGGCGGGCCTGGCGGTGGAGGACCTCTACGTGGGCCGGATCGACGCGGTGGTGCTGGACAGCCCCACGGCCCGGAACTATGTCCTGCGGAACGAGCGGTACAAGAGCCGGCTCAAGATCGTGGGCACCCCCTTCACCGACGAGCACTACGGCATCGCCGTGAAGAAGGGCAACCAGAAGGCCCTGGACCTCATCAACCGGGGACTGGACGCCATCCGGAAGGACGGGACCCTCGCCCGGCTCGTCCACAAGTGGCTGGACTAGCCGATGACGGCTCTCGGCCCCGCTGGTGACGGGATGAGAGGCAGGCCCCTGGCGGATCCGGCGAGCGCCATGCACCTCAACGAAAGCTCCCTCATCCCCGGGGACCGGGAGACCCTCGCGGCCTGGAAGATCGCCTTCTTCGGCGCCATTGCCCTCACCCTTGCCCTGCCGCTCTTTCGGCCCCACCCGTTCCTGGAGATCCTGGCCTTCGTGCCGGAGGGTCTCACGGCCACCTTCACGGTCACCCTGGCCTCCATCGGCCTCGCCCTGGTGCTCGGGCTCCTCGCCGGCCTGGGGCGCATCGCCCGGACCACGGTGATCAACCGCATCGCCACGGTCTACGTGGAGGTGGTGCGGGGGATCCCGCTGCTGGTCCAGCTGTTCTACATCTATTACGCGCTGGGGCCCCTGCTCCACCTGAACGGGCTCCTGTCGGCCATCGCCGCCCTCTCCATCTGTTACGGCGCCTACCTGGCGGAAATCTTCCGGGCCGGCCTCCAGTCCATTCCGAAAGGGCAGATGGAGGCGGCCCTGGCCCTGGGCCTGTCCAGGACCCAGGCCCTGTGGCGGGTCATCCTGCCCCAGACCATCCGGGTGATCCTGCCGCCCATCGGCAACGAGTTCATCGCCCTGCTCAAGGACTCCTCGCTGGTGTCCATCCTGGCCGTGTCGGACCTGCTGCGCCGGGGGCGGGAGTACGCCTCGACGTCCTTCGACTACCTGGAGGCCTACACCGTCGTGGCCCTCATCTACCTCATCATGACGCTCTTCTTCTCGCGTCTGGTGGGCCTCCTGGAAGAGAGGTTGCGGACCCATGGCCGACAGCATCATTAGGATCCGTCAGGCCCGGAAGCGCTTCGGCGCCGTCGAGGCCCTGAGGGGGGTGGACCTCGAGGTGGCCCGGGGCGAGGTCGTCCTCGTGGTGGGTCCCTCGGGTTCGGGCAAGAGCACCCTGCTCCGGGCCGTGAACCGCCTGGAGACCCTCAGCTCCGGCGAGATCTGGGTCGAGGACACCTGCGTGACCAGCGCCCGGGCCGACATCCGGCGGATCCGCGAGGAAGTGGGCATGGTGTTCCAGAGCTTCAACCTGTTTCCCCACCTCACCGTGACCGAGAACCTCGCCCTGGCGCCCACCCTTGTGAAAGGAGAGCCTACGGCGGCGGTACTGCAGCGGGCCGAGGCCCTGCTGGCCCGGGTGGGACTGTCGGACAAGGCCCACGCCTATCCCGACCAGCTGTCCGGCGGCCAGCAGCAGCGGGTGGCCATCGCCCGGGCCCTGGCCATGCAGCCCAAGATCATGCTGTTCGACGAACCCACCAGCGCCCTGGACCCGGAGATGATCAAGGAGGTCCTGGACGTCATGCTGGACCTGGCCCGGGAGGGCATGACCATGCTGGTGGTCTCCCACGAGATGGGCTTCGCCCGCGCCGCGGCCGACCGGGTGGTCTTCATGGACGAGGGCCTGGTGGTGGAAGCCGGCCCGCCCGCCGCGCTCTTCGAGCACCCGCAGGAGGAGCGCACCCGGCGCTTCCTGGACCACATCCTCTAGGGACCAGGCTGGGTGGGCCCATGCCCTCGGAGCAAGAGGCCTAGGCGCCCAGGCTCTCGTCGATGAGTTCGATCCAGTGCCGCACGGGCACGGAAGTGCCCGCCTGGAGGTGGGCGATGCAGCCGGCGTTGGCGCTGACGATCACCCCGGGGGACCCGGCCGTGAGGGCCGTCACCTTGAGGTCGCGCAGCTGCTCCGCCAGCTCCGGTTCCAGGATGGAATAGGTGCCGGCCGCCCCGCAGCACATGTGCCTATCGGCGACGGTGCGGAGCGTGTACCCCGCCGCCTGCAGCAGGGCCTCCACCGCGCCGCGGACCTGCTGCCCGTGCTGCAGCGTGCAGGGGCTGTGGAAGGCGGTGGCCGTTCCCGGTCGATCCTTCCGGGCGCCCTCCAACAGGCGGGCCAGCGGCTCCTGCTCCCCCACGATCACCTCGCTGAGATCCCGCACTGCCGCCGCCACCCGGGCCGCCTTCTGGGCATAGACCGGATCGTCCTGCAGCAGGTGGCCGTAGTCGCGCACATGCACACCGCAGCCCGAGGCGGTCATGACGATGGCCTCGGCCCCGGCCTCCAGCAGGGGAAGCCACGCGTCGATGAGGCGACGCGCGTCCTCGCGGGCCGCCCCCACGGCATCGAGATGGAACCGGACCGCTCCGCAGCAGCCCACGCCCGGCGCGTCCAGCAGCGTGATGCCCAGCCGGTCCAGCACCCGGGCCGCGGCCGCGTTGATGTTGGGATACATCGAGGGCTGCACACATCCCGCCAGCTCGATCATCGTCCGCGGGTGGAGACGTGAGGGACGGATCCCCGCCCCGCGCTGCTCTGGGACCTTGGCCCGGAGGACCCGCGGCAGCAGCGACCGCACCATCCGGCCCAGCCCCAGGGCCACGCCGAAGAGCCCCGCATGGGGCAGGGTGTTCCGGAGGAGGCCCCGGAGCAGCCGGGCCCGGCCCCGGCGGGGCACCTTCGCCTCCACCACCTCCCGCCCGATGTCCAGCAGCCGCGAGTACTGTACGCCCGAGGGGCAGGTGGTCTCGCAGGAGCGGCAGTTCAGGCAGCGGTCCAGGTGCAGCTGGGTCCTGGCCGTGGGCTCCTCGCCTTCCAGCACCGACTTGATCAGGTAGATGCGTCCCCGGGGACCGTCCAGCTCGTTCCCCAGCACCTGGTAGGTGGGACAGGTGGCCGTGCAGAACCCGCAGTGCACGCAGGCCCGCAGGATGGCCTCGGCCTCCTGCCCGGCCCGGGTGTCCTTGATGAAGTCGGCGAGGTGGGTTTCCATCAGAGGTCCGGGAGCAGGCGCCCGGGGTTGAAGACGCCATGTGGATCGAAGGCGGCCTTCAGGCGACGATGGACCGTGGCCAGGGGCGCCGGCAGGGGCGTGAAGACGCCCGCGGTCCGGTTCCCGCCCCGAAACAGGGTGGCGTGGCCCCCGGCCCGGCGGGCCGCGTCCCGCAGCAGGGTCGCATCGAGGTCCCCGCGCAGCCAGCGCTGGGCGCCGCCCCACTCGATGAGCACGTCTCCAGGCAGGTCCAACGGGGGGGCGGTGGATGGCAAGGAAAGGCGCCACAGGGGGGCCTCGCCGGCGAAGAAGGGATGCCCCTGGTCGCGCAGGGCCGTCCAGTGGCTCGCGGCATCCCCGTCGGGCACCCGCACCCCGCCCAGGGTCCCACAGGCATCCCGCACGGCCGCTTCGGCCCCGGCGAGCCGGACCATCAGCCCCTGATCGTCCCAGGCCGCGGCCGTGATGGGCAGGGGCCGTCCGGCCCACAGGTTCATGGTCTCCAGGGCCCGGCCCTGGGCCAGCTGGAAGCGCAGGGTGGCCTGGGCGACAGGCAGTGGCAGCACCTTGATCGAGGCCTCCAGGATCAGGCCGAGGGTGCCCAGGCTGCCGGCCAGTAGGCGGGATACATCGAAGCCGGCCACGTTCTTCATCACCTGGCCACCGAAGGTGAGCACCCGCCCTTCACCGTCCATGAGCTTCGCGCCCAGCACGAAGTCCCGCAGGGCTCCGTGGCTCGCCCGCCCCGGCCCCGACAGCCCGGCGGCCATGGCCCCCCCTAGGGTCGCCGGGCCCCGGAAGGTGGGCGGCTCAAAGGCCAGCCACTGGCCCCGCTCCGCCAGGACGGCGGTCAGCTCAGCCAGGGGAGTGCCCGCCCGGGCCGTCACCACCAGTTCCGAAGGCTCGTAGCTGACGATGCCCCGATAGGCACTCACGTCCAGCGGTTCCCCGGCCAGGGGACCCCCGTAGAAGTCCTTGCTGCCGCCGCCCCGGATGCGGAGCGGCCTGCGCTCCAGGATGCGTTCGCGGAAGGCCTCGAGGCTCACAGGCGCTCCAGCTCAGGGAAGGGCAGGTTGCCCTGGTGGACGCGCATGCGCCCCATCTCGGCGCAACGGTGCAGGGAGGGGATCGCCTTGACGGGATTGAGCAGGCCCTGGGGATCGAAGGCGCGCTTGATGCCGTGGAAGACCTTCAGCTCGTCCGGGAGGAACTGCCCGCACATGGCGTCGAGCTTCTCGAAACCCACGCCATGCTCGCCGGTGATGGTCCCGCCCAGGGCCACCGACAGCCGGAGGATCTCCGCCCCGAAGGCCTCGGTGCGCTCCAGCTGGCCGGCCACGTTGGCGTCGTAGAGGATGAGCGGGTGCAGGTTGCCGTCGCCCGCATGGAAGACGTTGATGCAGCGCAGGCCGTAGGTCACCTCCATGGCCGCGATGGCCGTGAGCATGTCCCCGAGACGCTTCCGGGGAATGGTGCCGTCCATGCAGTAGTAGTCGGGCGAAATGCGCCCCGCCGAGGGGAAGGCCGCCTTGCGGCCCGCCCAGAACCGGATCCGCTCGGCCTCGTCCCGGGAGACGCGGATGCCCGTGGCCCCGCCGCGCTCCAGCACCGCCCGCATGCGGGCGATCTCTTCGGCCACCTCCTGGGCCGTGCCGTCCGCTTCGCAGAGCAGGATGGCGGCGGCGTCCAGGTCGTAGCCCGCGTGGACGAAGGGCTCCACCGCCGCGGTGACGCCCCGGTCCATCATCTCCAGGCCCGCCGGGATGGAGCCCGCGGCGATCACGGCCGCCACCGCCTCGCCCGCCTTCCTCACATCGTCGAAGCTGGCCATGAGGCACTGGGCCGTCCGCGGCCTGGGGATGAGCCGGACGGTCACCTCCGTGACGACGCCCAGGAGCCCCTCAGAACCGATGAAGAGGGCCAGCAGGTCCAGGCCGGGGGCGTCCAGGGCCTGGCTCCCCAGCTCCAGGATGTCGCCTTCGATGGTCACGATCCGCAGGCGGAGCACGTTGTGCACCGTGAGGCCGTACTTGAGGCAGTGCACGCCGCCGGCATTCTCCGCCACGTTCCCGCCGATGGTGCAGGCGATCTGGGAGCTCGGATCAGGGGCGTAGTAGAGGCCGTGGGGCAGGGCCGCCTCGGAGATGGCCAGGTTCCTCACCCCGGTCTGCACCACCGCCACCCGGGCCAAGGGGTCGAGGTGGAGGATGCGGTTCAGCTTCGCCAGACTCAGCAGGATGCCTTGGGGGTGGGGCATGGAGCCGGCCGAGAGGCCCGTGCCCGCACCCCGGGGCACGACGGGGATGCCCGCCCGGTGGCAGGCCGCCAGGACGGCCACCACCTGGGCTTCGTCCTCGGGCAGGGCCACGGCCAGGGGCAGCCGGCGGTAGGCGGAGAGGCCGTCGCATTCGTAGGGGCGCAGCAGCTCTTCATCGGTGACGAGCGAGGCCGGGGGCAGGAGGGCCCGCAGCTCCGCCAGCAGCGATTCGGGTGAGGTGCCCTGGAAGTCCGGATCCCGTTCGGGGGAGTGTTCGCGCACGGTCATCCCCGGGGATGGGGGGCCGAGGATACCGGCGGCCTGAGTCCGGGCTTCGGGCCCGGGCACGCTTGGCTGGCCCAGGGAGATGCGACGGAAGAGGTGGGCATGGGCCCTCTGGGATGAAGCGGTGGCTCCTGGATCCTCCCCCGATCCCGAAGGCGCTGTCAAGCCTGATGCCAGGGGCGGTGCCATGGAGAAAAACGTCACCAGATCTTCCCGGGGATTGGCCGGAAGCGCACCACCGGCGCCGCGCCGGGGGCCCGCGAACGGAAGCGCCCTCGCCGGGTTGCGGGCGCCGGCCCCCATGAGATCATTTCCGCGGAGGCGCTATGGCCAGGCGGACGCCGGCTCCCTACAGACCCGAATGGATTCCCTTCCCGGGCATGCAGCAGGCCTTCTCCCTCGTGGGCTCGAAGGGCACCCTCTACTGGCGCGGCACCAAGGGCTGGTGGGCCCAGCGGCCGGGCAGTGAGGGTATGGTCGGGCCGTTCTCCCGCGACCACCAGGCCCGGAAGTGGGCCGAGGAACCGGCCCGGGAAGCCCACGCACAGAAGGTCCAGGCCGCCCAGGCGAAGGCGGCCCGCCGGTCGGCCGAGGCGGAGCAGGTCCAGCTGAACACCTGGGGGGTCCTCCCGCCTGCGGAACGCAAACTGTGCCCCGGCCAGGTCTGGGGGATGAAGCAGGAGTCCTTCCAGGACCACCAGCTGCTCATCCTCCAGCTCAGGAAAGAGTCTGTGCTGGCCCTCATCCGGTCCGGGAAGAAACCCTGGGGGCTATGCCCTCAGGATGTGCGGAGCCATCACGCGATCCTGCGCCTCTACCGCTACCAGGGGGAGGCCAAGATCCCCAAGGGCAAGGCCAGGGACTAGGGCCCTGTCGGGATAGGGCCCGCCTGAGCTGCAGTACCGTGTTATGAAACAGGGCACAGGCCACGGAGATGCCTCGTAAGCCGCTGGTCGGAATGGCCCCTGGGCCCGCGTGGAGGAGCATCAGGGGCGCCAGGATCCGCTAGAATATCCCTTGCCAGGATGAGAAATCGGTCAGGCGCACCCAGGTAAAATCCAACCATTAAAGCAAAGGCGATTTCCATGAATCGGGCCAAATGCCTTGCCGCAGTGACCCTTCCCTCTCTGCTCTCCTTTGCCCAGTCGCCGGCTTCGACTCGGGCCCAGGCCCTGGTGAAGCAGGCCGTGGCTTTTGCGAAGCAGAACGGCCTGGCCAAGTTGATCGAGGAGACCACCACGCCCAGGGGCAGATTCCATGTGAACAGGGAAGACGCACTTCACATCTTCATCTACGACGGACGCGGCATGGCGAAGGCCTTCGGCGACCAGACCGGCCCCGCCGCGGCCAAGAGCCGCTGGGACCGGCGGGACCCCGACGCCGTGATGATCCTCCAGAAGCTGCAGCGGGTCGCCAAGAACCAGGAGAGTGGCTGGGTGGATTACAAGTACGCCAATCCCGCCACCAACCTCCTCGACCAGCGGGCCTCCTATTTCGAATTCTATGAAGGACACCTGATCGGCTGCGGCATCGAGAAGGCCGGGGACTGAACTGCCGGGGCCCCTCGATGGCCGCAGAGAAGTGTGCGGTGAATGATGCGCCCATCCATGAACGGCCCTCAGATCCAATCTTCCTCCGAGCGCAGGGGGTGGCGGACCTGGGCTCCTGCGGCCCTGCTCCCAGCCCTACTCCTCGCCGGCTGTGGCCACCTGGGACCGGGGCCGAACCCGGCCAAGGTGACCCTCAAGTTCGTCATCTATGACAACGACAACTCCTTCGCGGCCACGGTCTATGCCCAGGAGGTCCAGACCGGCCTGACCACTGCGTTCGCCTACGGGCCCCACACGCCCTCCCTCACGGTGGACCTGAAGGTCCCGGGGACCTACGTGTTCTATGCGAGACTCGTGGAGGCGCCGGATGACTACCACTACGGATTCACGGGCTACCAGGCCGGGGCCTATGGGCACATGACCCGGGGCGGGACCCGGGGCGCCGCCACCAACCTCATCGCCTTGGATATCAGACCGGGCGCCAAGTACAAGGTCTTCATCAGCGACAGCTGGGCGCTCCTGCCGCAGCCGGGAAAGCCGGTCCAAGTGCCCTGGCACCGGGAGTAGGAGGCCGGTTCCCCCCTCAACGGGAAAGGAAGGCCTGCAGGAGCGGCTCCACGAGGTCCTTCCCCCGGAGTGAGGCCAGCCAGCGCGCCGGGATCGCCTGCACCCCGTCGCGGAGCCCCGCGATGCCCCCCGCCACGCAGGCGGTGGTGTCGGTGTCGTTCCCGAACTGGATGGCGGCCCTGACCACCGCCTCGTAGCTCCCGGCCTCCACGGCCTGGACGGCCGTAAGGAGCGTGTCCACCACATGGCCCGTGCCCCGGGCGGGATCCGGATCCCGGGGGTGGATTCTCCCGTCGTACTCGAGGCGCTCGGGAGTGCCGGGGGGGAATCTCGCCTCCAGCTTGTCCATGGCCTCGACCCACGGCAGGGAAGCTCCGGACAGAATGCCGCGGGCCCAGAGGCAGTAGAGGGCACAGCAGAGCCCGGACCGCACGTGCCCATGGGTGATGCTCGACTGCAGCATGGCATCGGCGATCAGGTCCCCGTCCGCACCCTCATGCCAGAGGGCCAGCGGGAGGACCCGCATCAGGGCCCCGCCCCCGTTGCTCCACTCGCCCCTCGGGGCGCATTCCATGAGGGGCCTCCCTTCCAGGTACCGTTCCAGGGCTCGGCGGGTCTGCAGCCCCACGTCGAACACATCGTGGTCCACGGCGAGATACCCGTCGCGCAGCCAGCGGCAGAGCCGGCCCATGAGGTCCCCGGGGTCCATACGGCCCCGCTCCAGCAGCGAACTGAGCAGGCACAGAGCCTGGGATCCGTCATCGCTCCAGGTGCCCGGTTCCACGCCCAGGTGGGCCCGGTGGAAGCCCCGGGGGGGCTCCATCTCGATGCGATCAAAGGGTGGGATGGTCCGGGGCGGTGCGAACTCGTAGGGTACCCCCAGGGCATCCCCCACGAGCAGGCCCCAGATGCCGCCGGCCATGCGCTCCGCTCTCGTCAGGGAGGGGGCCATCAGTAGAGCAGTTTCTTGACGCGGTACTCGCCGCCCAGCACGAGGAATTCCCGTTCGCTTTCCAGCCAGTTCCTGGGCAGGAGCCCGCCGAAGAACACGATCTTGGGCAGCGGCACCTGCACCTTCCAGACCGAGGAGCCGAACTCCCAGGCGATCTCGGGATCGGAGGTGAAGGAGCTGAGGTTGTTGAGCGCCACCAGGGAACCGGCCCCGGCCCCTTCCCGATGGACGGCGTATTCCTCGGGATCGTGGGTGCCCCGATAGAGGGTCATCCATCGCTCGCCCGGAAAGCGCCGCGCCAGTTCGTACTGGCAGAGCGTGTAGGCGAGGTCGAGCTGCATGGTGATGCTCTTGGGCCCGGCATAGCGTTTGTCGTTGAGGTACTTCATGCGGGCCGCCGGATCCTCGGCGAGGATCCCGCCATGGTAGGTGGCCAGCAGGCCGAAGCGGCTCTCCACCCAGCTCTTCAGCACCGCCCCCGAGCGGCTGTTGCTGTCGATCCTCCACCCCAGGAGGAAGTGCATGTAGTGCCGCTGGAGCACCTTTTCGGAGGCCTTCTCGGCGGCGCTGCGGGGGTCGATCTGGAAGCGATCAGCCATGTATTCGTGGAAGGCATCCCGGCGCTGTTCTGGGTCCTCCATCGGGTCCAGCCGATCGAAAAGGGCCCTTTCGGCCTCGCGGACCCCCGGGATCTCCAGGGGCAGAGGATCCTCCTGGAAAGACTGGCTGGCCAGCGCTCCGGGGGGCAGGTTGCAGCGACCGCCCACCGGAGTCGGCGAGGGCTCGGGCGAAGGTGATGGACTCATCCTTTCCTTCTTCGGTGGAAGCGCGGAAAGGGAATCATAGCCTGCGGAAGCGGCCGAGGCCGCGGCACCCTTCAATGCCCCACCGGATCAGTCGACGCCGATGAGGATGGTGGAGGCCTTGATGACGGCATAGGCGATCTTGCCTTCCGCCAGGCCCAGCGAGTTCACGGACTGGTTGGTGATGACCGCCGCGAGCTGCTGGCCCCCCTCCAGCGTCAGGATCACCTCCGCATTGACGGGTCCATGGGTGATTTTCGAGACCATGCCCTTGAGCTGGTTGCGGGCGCTGATCCTCATGATGCCTCCTGGGGACGGGAACGCTTGGTACATGAACATGGTGGACACTCGTTTCTACCGGAGGCCGGTCCCCGGGGCCCTGGGATCAGCCGAGGACATACTTCTTAGCCACGGTGCCCGCCTCGATGGCATCCAGGATCTGGTCAACGTCCGCCTCGGTCTCCACCCCCCCGTACCAGACGTTCCCGGGGTGCACGATCATGGCCGGGCCCCTCTCGCAGACCTTGAGGCAGCCCGTGGCCGTCACGGTCACGCCCTCGAGGTCGCGGTCGGTGATCTCCGACTCCAGATAGGCCAGCAGGCTGCCCGCGCCTTTCTTGTGGCAGACGCCCTGGGGGGTGCCGGCCATCCGGAAGCTGGCGCAGACCAGCAGGTGGGTGTTGGGACGTTCCATGGTGTGCTCCTCGATCTCTGTTCAGGCGCAGCCCTGGCCCTTGCCGGAACACCCGTCCCCGCAGCGGAAGGGCTTGCCCAGTTTGCGGATCTGCCCGCCGACGGCGGCCATGGGCACCAGATCCGCCACCAGGCCTTCGGTTTCAAAGACCCGCAGGCCCCGGGCCTGCAGGATCCGGGTGGGCGAAGGGCCGATGCCCGCCACCAGGAGGGCGATGCAATCGGAGAGCAGGTCCCCCAGCTCCTCCCAGCGGGTGTTGCCGGTGCCCGTGGGAGGGGCCCGGCGGACGTCCACCTGGCGGCAGGCACCCGCCTCCACGGCGTAGACAAGCAGCTCGTCGGCCTCGCCCAGATGCTGATTGACGAACGCCCCCTCCAGGCTCGCCACAGCCACCAGCTTCCGCTCGGCGCCCGAGGGTGCGCTGCGGGCGTGGCGCTCGAGGGTGGCGTAGCGGTCCGGGGACATGGCCTCGCCGAGGCGCCCCACCGCGTCGGCACGGCAGCGGTTGCAGTGCTCCATCTGCGGCAGGTGGGTGGATGCGGCCTCCCGGGCCAGGGTCATCTCCCGGGCGGTGGGTGCCGGCAGGCTGGCGAACTCGGAGCCCTCCACGGGAATCATGGCCATGCAGTTGTGCATGGAAGCGCCGGCCAGCCTGCAGGCCGCCGCCACCTCGCCCACGTGCTGATCGTTGAGGCCGGGCACCACGATGGTGTTCACCTTCACCAGGATGCCGAGGGCGGCCATGCGGGCGATGCCCTCCCGCTGCCGGGACCAGAGCAGCTCCGCTGCCTCGCGGCCGCGGTGGATGTTCCGGCCGTCTCGGATCCAGGCATAGAACAGCTTGCCGATCTCGGGATCTACGGCGTTGACGGTCACGGTGACATGGCTCACGCCGGCCGCGGCCAGGGCATCCGCGTGCTGGGGCAGCGCCAGCCCGTTGGTGGCCACGCAAAGCAGGGTCTCGGGGTGCTTCTCGTGGATGCGCCGGAGGGTGCTGAGGGTGGCGTCGGCGCTGGCCAGGGCATCGCCGGGGCCGGCGATGCCCGCCACGGAGATGGATGGATCCGCCTCGAGTATTTCGTCGAAGTAGCGCTCGGCCTGCCAGGGCTGCAGGATGGTGCTGGTGACACCCGGGCGGCTTTCGGCCACGCAGTCGTAGTCCCGGTTGCAGTAGTGGCACTGGACATTGCAGGCCGGGGCCACGGGCAGGTGGGCCCGGCCTTGGGTGTGCTTTGCATCCGCATCGAAACAGGGGTGGCCGGCCGTCGTCCGGGCGGCAAGGGGCTCATTGGTAGGCATAGCCCATCTCCGATGAATCCTGCTGATTGGCCAGCAGGGCGTTGGCCACCTCGTCGAAGAGCCGCTGGGTGCCGCGGTACCCGAGGTGGAGGATGCGTCCGGCGCCGATGCGGTCGTGGACGGGGAAGCCGATGCGGACGAGGGGGATGCCCAGGGCCCGGGCCATGGGGTAGGCCTTGCTGGGCCCGAGCACCAGGTCGGGTTTCAGCTCGATCACGCGCCGCTGGATGCTGTCGTAGTCTGCGTCCTCCATCACCTCAAAGGCCCCCGGTGCCAGCCCCAGCGCTTCCAGGGCCGGAGCCATGCGGTGGGTCAGGGCGCCGCTGGCCACGAGCACGGGAATCAGGCCTATTTCGGCGCAGAAGCCGGCCACGGCCACGGCCAGGTCGGGGTCCCCCACCACGGCCACCCGCCGGCCGGACACGTACTTGTGGCCGTCCACATAGGCATCCACCAGGCGGCCCCGCTCGGCGCTGAGCCAGGCCGGGATGGCCGCCGCCGCTGCTCCGGCCGCGTCCGTCGCCGCGAAGGCCGCCAGGGACGCCAGCACCGCGTCCGTGGCGCGGACGCCGATGGGCAGGCTGGCCCTGACCAGGGGCACCCCAAAATCCCTTTGCAGGCTTGCGCCGGGCCCGGGTTCCAGGGTGGCTCCCAGTTGCAGGGTGCCGATGGCCCGGCCCGCATCGGCGACGTCGGCGAGGGCGGTCCCCCCTTCAGGAATGGGGGCGTAGCTGGCCAGGCTGGGCCCGTCCAAGGTCTCGCTGTAGTCCGGCAGCATCAGCAGGGGCAGGCCGAAGGCCTCCACGAGCTCGCGCAGGTGGCGCAGGTCCGCGGGGGACACCGGGCCGGGCAGGAGGTTGAGGTGGGACATCGGCGTGCCGGCCTTGGCCGTGACCTTCAGGATGGCCGCCACGGTGTCGTGGAAACCCCGATACTGGCAACCCTTGAAGCTGGGCGTGGACACGTGGATGATCGGCGGCAGGCTGGGATCTTCGGTGGTGATCTCGCGGAGGATGCCCTCGGTGTCCTCCCCGATGGTCTCGGCCAGGCAGGTGGTGCAGACGCCGATCACTTCGGGCGCGTACTGGCGCACCATGTTCTTGATGGCGGCCGCAAGGTTGCTCTGGCCGCCGAAGATGGTGGCGGACTCGTCGAAGGACGTGGAGCCCACATCCATGGGTTCCCGGAAGTGGCTGATGAGGTAGCGCCGAATGTAGGTGGCGCAGCCTTGTGAGCCGTGGATGAGGGGCATGCAGCCCCGCAGCCCGCGGAAGGCCAGGACGGAACCCAGGGGCGCGCAGACCCGGCAGCTGTTGGTGGCGGCGGGGCGCTTGCTGGAGGGGACGGCGATCGGCAGGCTCATGACAGCGCCTTGCCGGCCCGGCGGGGCACCAGGGACCACACAGGGCTGGTGACCGTGGCGTGGACCTCCCGGGCAAAGGCGGCACAGCCCTCGAAGCCCGCGAGGCCGATCTTCCGCTCGTGGTTGTGGTCGCAGAAGCCGATGCCCAGCTTGAAGGCCACGGGCCGCTCCTTCACCCCGCCGATGAACAGGTCCACATCCCGCAGGGCCAGCCAGGAGGCCATTTCAAGGGGATTCGAGTCGTCGGCCAGGATGGTGTCCGCGTCGCAGAGCTCCTTGAGGTGCTCGTAGTCGGCGGGGCCGCCGGTTTGCGTGCCGGCCATGGCCACCTGCATGCCGATCTGCCGCAGGGCTTTCACCAGGGAGAAGGCCTTGAAGGCCCCGCCCACGTAGAGCGCGGCCTTCTTGCCCTCCAGGTCCCTGCGGATGCGGGCCAGCTCGGGAAGCACCGCCTCCGTCTCGGCCTTCACGATGTCCTTGGTGCGGCGGAGCATCCCGGGATCCCCGAAGTGCTTGGCGACCTGGTAGAGGGCGTCCGCGCAATCCTCCAGGCCGAAGAAGGACACCTGCACATAGGGGATGCCGTACTTCTCCTTCATGAGCTTGGCCACGGAGGTCATGGAGCCCGCGCACTGCACGATGTTCAGCCTGGCGCCGTGGGCCTTCCGGATGGTGTCCATCCGGCCGTCCCCGGTCATGGTGGCCACCACTTCCACGCCCATGCGCTCGAGATAGCCCTTGATGACCCAGATCTCGCCGGCGATGTTGAAGTCGCCCAGGATGTTCACGGAGTGGGGGCCGATGCCCTCCGTGGGCCCGGTGCCGATGAGCTGGTCCAGGGCCCGGCAGGCGGCGGAGTAGCCGTCCTTCTTGGTGCCCTTGAAGCCCTCGCTCTGCACGGGGATGACGGGAATGCCCAGCTCAGCGGTGGCCATGCGGCACACGGCCTCCACGTCGTCGCCGATGACACCGGTGAGGCAGGTGGCATAGACGAAGGCGCCCTTGGGCCTGTGGATGGCCACCAGCTCCCGGAGGGCCCGGGCCAGCTTCTTCTCCCCGCCGAAGATGACTTCCTCTTCCCGGATGTCGGTGTTGAAGGAGAGGCGGTGCAGCTGGGGACCGGAGGACTGGGCCCCCCGGATGTCCCAGGTGTAGGCGGCGCAGCCCACGGGCCCGTGGACCAGGTGCAGGGCGTCGGCGATGGGGTAGAGCACCACCCGCGAGCCGCAGAAGGAGCAGGCGCGCTGGGTCACGGACCCGGCCACGCTGGGGCGATCGCAGACGACGGCGCGGGCTTCCCCGGCGGTGACTACTTGGCGCTTGCGATCGTCCAGCAGGTCCATGGCGGTCTCACAGTCACAACGTCACAGGACGAGTTCGAAGGCGTGGTCGGGGGCGTCGCGGTCCTGCCGCTCCTGGATGGCGCTGATGATCTCCACCGCGAGGCGCAGGCTGCCCAGGTAGCCCACCGTGGGGAAGTAGCTGTGGCCGACCCGGTCGAGGATGGGCCAGCCCACCCGCACCAGGGGGATGTCCTCGGCCCGGCCGATGAACTTCCCGTAGGTGGTGCCCAGCAGCAGGTCCACCGGCTCATTCTTGATCCACTGGTGCAGCAGGAAGAGGTCGCCCTGGGCCTTCACGTTGGCGTCCGGGACACTATCGGCCAGGATGTCCTTGATGCGGGTCTCGAAGGCGTTGCCCACGGAGCCCGTGAGGACGTGGACCGGCAACATGTCCATGTCCCGGCAGAACTCAGTGAGGGCGATGACGTGGTCAGGATCGCCGTAGATGGCCACCTTGCGGCCCGAGAGGTACTGGTGCATGTCGCTGATGACGTCGACCAGACGGCCCCGCTCGTCCTCGATCTGGGCGGGAACCTCCACGCCGGCGAGGCCCCGGAGGCTTTCGATGAAACGGTCCGTGGCGGCCAAGCCGATGGGCAGGTCCAGGTCCTGGAAGGGCACGCCGCAGGTGGTTTCCAGCAGGGTGGCGGCGTCCAGAGAAGCCCAGGTGCCGAGGGATAGGGTGGCCCTGGCATCGCCCATGGCCTTGATTTCGGGGAGGGTCGTGCCGCCCTTGGGGAAGAAGGCATGCTCCCCCGTGGCCGGTGCGTCCAGGACGCTGCTGGTATCCGGCAGCATGGTCATGGGCAGGCCGAAGGCGGCCACGAGGCGCTTGATCTCGGTCATGTCCGAGGGCTCCACCCAACCCGGGAGGATATTGATCGCCGTGGAGGGGGTCCCGGTGCTCTCCGAAAGGTATTTTACGAATCCCTTCACCATCGCGCTGAAGCCCGTGACGTGGGAGCCCACGAAACTGGGCGTGTTGCAGTGCACCACCACCTTGCCCTCGGGGATGCGGCCTTCCTCCCGGGCCTTGCTGATGATGGTCGGGATGTCGTCGCCGATGACCTCGCTGAGGCAGGTGGTGTGGACGGCCACGATGTCGGGGTCGTACATCTCGAAGATGGTGCTGAAGGCCTGGGTGAGGTTGGCCATGCCCCCGAACACGGAGCTGCCTTCGGTGAAGGAGCTGGTGGAGGCCATGACCGGCTCCTTGAAGTGCCGGGTCAGGTGGCTCCGGTGGTAGGCGCAGCAGCCCTGGGAACCGTGGCTGTGGGGCAGGCAGCCGTGCACGCCCAGGGCGGCATAGACCGCGCCCACCGGCTGGCAGGTCTTCGCCGGGTTGATCTTCAGGGCGACGCGGTCGGCGACGGTGGAGGGGGTCGAGTCGAGCATGGGATTCTCCGGTTCGTGCTTCTGTTCCATTCAGGGGCGGGTGCGCCTTCGGCAGGAGCCCAGCATGGGCTGCGCCTGGGGACCTGCAGGATGGGCTGCCTGTCAGGCGGACTGCTGCTTCCAGGGCGGAGAGATGAGCTTGGAGATGCGCTTGCCGATCATCCGGTCGATCTCCTGGTAGAAATTGGTTGCCCCGATGAAGCCCGCGTAGGGCCCGCCGTAGTCGTAGCTGTGCAGCTGCTTGCAGGGCACGCCCATCTTCTCGACCACGTACTTGTCCTTGACACCGCTGCAGAAGATGTCGGGCTTATAGGTGGCGATCAGCTTCTCCATTTCGAAATGGCTGATGTCGTCGATGACGAGGGTGCCCTTCTTCATCTGGCTCATCATGCCGTCGTAGTCGCGCCAGTTGAATCCCTTCTTCTCGGCGGCGGCCAGCTCCTCCGGCGTGCGCCGGGGGGAATACCGGGTGTCGTCGGCGGTGATGTGCAGCTCCTCGATGTTCCGGGTATCCGCGTCCACCTTGATGGTGGGCAGGACCCGTCGGCCCTCGTAGTCGTCCCGGTGGGCGAACTCGTAGCCGGCGGCCACGGAGGTCATGCCCACTTCGCTGAACAGGTCCTGGTAGTGGTGGGCCCGGGAGCCCCCCACGAACAGCATGGCGGTCTTCCCGGCGAGGCGGGAGGCCACGTCCGCGCGGACGCTGACGACCTTCGCCAGCTCGTCGGCGATGACCGCTTCCACCCGGGCGGTGAGGTCCTCGTTGCCGAAATACTCGGCGATCTTGCGCAGGCTCTTGGCAGTGCTGTCGGCACCGATGAAATTGACCTTGAACCAGGGGATGCCGAACTTGCTCTCCATCATCTCGGCCATGTAGTTGATGGACCGGTGGCACATCACCACGTTCAGCTTGGCGTTGTGCGACTGGGCGATGTCATCGTACTTCACGTTCCCCGAGAAGGTCGCCACCAGGTGGATGCCGCAGAGCTCAAGGATGCGCTCGATCTCGAAGGCATCGCCCCCGATGTTGTACTCCCCGAGGAGGTTGATGGAGAAGGGATGGTCCACGGGCGTGTCGTTCTCGCCCACCACATTCTTGAAGAGGCCGTTGTTGGCGATGTGGTGGCCCGCGGACTGGGAGACGCCCTTGTAGCCCTCGCAGGAGAACCCGAAGACGTTGATGCCCAGTTCCTCCTTCATCTGACGGGCGACGGCGTGGACATCGTCCCCGATGAGCCCGACCGGACAGGTCGAGTAGAGCCCGATGGCCGTGGGCTTGAGCAGGGCGTAGGCCTCCCGGCAGGCCTGGGCCAGCTTCTTCTCCCCGCCGAAGACGATGTCCTCTTCCTGCATGTCCGTGGAAAAGGCGTAGTGGATGAAGTTGGCGATCCCGTCGCCCGTAGCGGCCTGGTTGCGCCGGGAGAGCCAGGCGTAGTAGCTGCAGCCGATGGGGCCGTGGACGATGTGGACCATGTCCTTGATGGGCCCCATGACCACGCCCTTGCAGCCGGCGTAGCAGCAGCCGCGCTGGGAGATGATGCCGGGGATCGTGCGGACATTGGCTTCGATCTCGGCCGGCACCTCCGGATCATTGACCAGGATGTGCTTGGCCCGCTTCTTCCCGACTTTGCCGGGGTAGCTCTTGACGACTTCGTCGCGGAAGGCCTCGGGGCTGGGGATGGGTTCTCGTTCGCTCATGATGCATCCAGGGTGGCGTGTGCTGGTGGCAGAGGAATAGTGCTAGGGCTTCGCCCGTCCTGATGCAGTGCGCATCCGGATCGATGAAGGGCGTTGATCTTGGTGGACCGCCAGGAACTCAGGCGGCGAGGCCGTACTTCACGAGAAGCTCTTCCAGGTCTTCCATGGTCAGGGGCGTCGGGATGACGAACATCTTGTTGGCATCGATCTTCCGGGCTAGAGTGCGGTACTCGTCGGCCTGGGCCGCCGTGGGGGCGTACTCGATGACCGTCTTCCGGTTGAGCTCGGCGTGCTGCACCACGTTGTCGCGGGGAACGAAGTGGATCATCTGGGTGCCCAGCTTGGCGGCCAGGGCCTCGATCAGCTCCTTCTCGTTGTCGCACTTGCGGCTGTTGCAGATGAGGCCCCCGAGCCGGACCTTGCCGGACTGGGCGAACTTCACGATGCCCTTGCAGATGTTGTTGGCGGCATACATGGCCATCATCTCGCCGGACACCACGATGTAGATCTCCTCGGCCTTGCCGTCCCGGATGGGCATGGCGAAGCCGCCGCAGACCACGTCGCCGAGCACATCGTAGAAGGTGTAGTCGAGGTCCGGGGTGTAGGCGCCCAGCTGCTCCAGCATGTTGATGGAGGTGATGATGCCGCGCCCCGCGCAGCCGACGCCGGGCTCGGGACCGCCGGACTCCACGCAGGCGGTCTTGGCGTAGCCGGGCTTGAGGATCTCGTCCAGTTCCACGTCCTCGCCCTCGTCGCGGAGGGTGTCGAGCACGGTCTTCTGGGCCAGGCCGCCCAGCAGCAGCCGGGTGGAGTCGGCCTTGGGATCGCAGCCGACCACCATCACCTTCTTCCCCCACTCTGCGAGTCCGGCCACGGTGTTCTGGGTGGTGGTGGATTTGCCGATGCCGCCCTTGCCGTAGATTGCGATCTTGCGCATGGATTCCTCCTGGTGTGCCGGACGGGAACCTCCGTCGCGGTCAAGGTGATGAATCTTCCATAGCGCGGATCATGCCAAGAAGGATCAATGCCAAAAAAACCAGTAATGACGCCATCTTCCCGCCGACCCGGTTTACCTGTTCGAACAGGATGATACGCTTTTCGCGGCACCAATCTGTTCCGCGGAACGTTTTCGTTCCGCCCCTACTTGAACCGCTGCCAGTCGATTCCGTAGAGGCGGATCTTGTACTGGATCATCCGCTTGCTGAGGCCCAGGCGCTTGGCCGCCTGGGACTGGTTGCCCCGGGTGTCCTTGAGCGCCTCGGTGATCAGCTCGATCTCGAAATTGGCCACCCGGTCTGCAAAGCCGCTGTCCTCGGAGGCGTCGCCAAGCCCTGGCTTGGTCTGGTAGCGGTTCAGCTGCAGGCTCGGGGGGAGGTGGTGCCCGTGGATCACGTCCCCCTCGGCCATGACCGCGGCCCGCTCGATCACGTTCTCCATCTCGCGCACGTTCCCGGGCCAGTGGTAGGCCGTGAGCATGTCGATGGCCGGGGTGTCGATGCGGACGATGGTCTTGCCCATCTCCCGGGAGAACCGATCCACGAAGGCGTCCGCCAGCAGCATCATGTCCGCCTTGCCGCGCTCGCGCAGGGGCGGCATGTGGATGGGGAACACGTTCAGCCGGTAGTAGAGGTCGGAACGGAACCTCCCGGCGACGATGTCGCCTTCCAGGTGCCGGTTGGTGGCGGCGATGATGCGGGCGTCGCTCACGATCGTCTCGGACCCGCCGACCCGCTCGAAGCGCTTGGTCTGGAGCACGCGCAGGAGACGGGTCTGCACCCCCGGCGGCAGCTCGCCGATCTCGTCGAGGAACACCGTGCCGCCCTGGGCGCGCTCGAACACGCCCGCCCGGCGGGCGGCGGCCCCGGTGAAGGCGCCCTTCTCGTGGCCGAACAGCTCGCTCTCCACCAGACTCTCGGGAATGGCGCCGCAATTCACTTCGATGCAGGGCTTGGCCCGCCGGGGGGAGAGGTCATGGATGAGCTGGGCGAGGACGCCCTTCCCCGTGCCCGTCTCGCCGGTGATCAGCACCGAGGTATCCACACCTGCGACCTTCGCGGCCAGGCGGGTCACGGCCTCCATGGCCGGCGACCGGCCCACCAGCCGGTCGAAGGTGGCCACATGCACGCGCTGGTAGGCTTCCAGCCGGTCCTCCAGGCGCCGGCGCTGCACGAAGGGCCCCACCAGGTAGGCGACCTCGCTCAGCAGCCGCAGGTCTCCGTCCGGATCCGTGGCCTCGGCCAGGGGTCTGTCCGCCGAGAGGGCGCCCACGGCCTTGCCACGATATTGTATCGGCACGCAGAAGAAGGCCATGCGGGCCAGGTCCAGCCCCTGCCGCAGCCCACTCCGGTCGAGGAAACCGTCCTTGGCCTTCACCCCCGCGAGGTACACGGGCGTGTTGGTGGCGATGACCCGGCCCGTGATGCCCTCGCCCGGGCGGTAGCGCATGAGGATGCCCGTGTCCGTGGGCACCCCCGCCGCCGTGATGTCCGCCGCGATTTCGTCCTCGGCGTCATTGAGCAGGGTGACCACGCCCCGGGCATAGCCCTGGTCCCGGTCCAGCCAGCGCAGCACCTCGCTCAGGGCCGAGGCGGCATTGTCCTCGGTCGAAAGGAAGCGTCCGATGCGTGCCAGCAGGCCCAGCCGCGCGCAGGCGGTATTGTTGGGCACGGGGAAGGTGCCCAGCATCGGACAAGGGGCGAAGAACCCCTCGCTGTCGCCATCGGTTGAGCTCAACGTCACCACCACGTTGAAATCGTAGCAGTTCCCATGCCAGCGCCCTGGGCCCCCGGGGCGACCCTGGGAGCACCTCTCAACCCTACCCAGGAGCGGTCAACCCCGGATTCGGGGAGGGAATTCCGTGCCGCGGCGGGTCTCCATTCGATACGATGAAATGGTCGTTAAGGCCATAGATTTTGAATGAGTCCCATGAAATTTCCGTGCATACTTGGCTCTATTGAAGCATATTTGTGATCAATGGTGATGGATGGCAGGGCTCCTAAGGATCATCAGCGCGCTGCTTGACCTGCTGGTCCCGCCCTCGGCCCGCGCCGATCCCAGGCTGCGTCTCCGCCACCGCGGCATCGCGAAGTCCCTCCTCTCCATCTCGGGCGTGGTCACGATCCTCTTTGCCGTCTATATCGCGGTGCGGCCCCAGCTGGGCCTGCAGGAAGTGATCCTGTTCGTGGCGGCCATCGTCTCGCCGGCCCTGGGGGCCCTGTACGTGCGCCTCACGGGCCAGATCCAGGGGGGCCTCATTCTCACGAACGTGGCGGGCATCGCCATCGTCGCCTACTGGTGCGGGGTCACGGGCGGCATCAGGTCCGTGGCCCTGCCCTGGTTCCTGCCGAACCTGTTCCTCCTGAGCACCTTCGGCAGCAAGCGCATGCTGATCATCACCTCCGGCCTCCTCTTCGCGGTCATCGCCGGACTGTTCCTGGCGACCATCCGGGGCTGGCTCCCCCCGAGCCAGGTGCCCGCCATCCTGGTCCCGGAGTTCAATTTCCTCTCGATGGTCTCCAGCGTCGGGGTGGTGGTGCTCGCGGCCATCGCCATGACCGGCGAGCGCGAGAAATCCAAGCAGTTCCTCCTGGAGGCCAAGAACGCCGCCGAGGCTGCCAATCAGGCGAAATCGGTCTTTCTCGCCTCCATGAGCCACGAGCTGAGGACGCCCCTGAACGCGATCCTGCTTTCTGCGGACCTGCTCAGGGAGGACCAGGATCCGCCCCTGAGCCCCAAGCAGCTGCACACGGCCGACGAGCTCCGCCTCGGCGGACAACTCCTCCTGGGGCTCGTGAACCAGGTGATGGAGCTCAGCAGCATCGAGGCCGGAAAGGTGTCCCTCTCCATGGGGGCGACCCGCCTCTCCGAGGCGCTCTCGGATGCCCTCAGCGTGATCCAGCCGCTGGCGTTGCGCCGCCACATCCGCATCGACTTCAACCTCGAGGCCCTCGCGGACCTGGTCGTCCTCGCGGACCCCTCCCAGCTGAGATCGGTCCTGATCAACCTCCTCTCCAATGCGGTGAAATTCAACCGCCCCCAGGGCGAGGTCCGAGTCGGCGCCCAGAGGACCGACCAAGGGACGGTCAGGATCGAGATCCGCGATACGGGACCGGGGCTCCCTTCCCGGGCCGGAGCGGGCGACTTCCAGCCCTTCAACCGGCTCGGAGCCGAAGGTTCCCACATCGAGGGGACCGGCCTGGGACTTCCCATCACCGAACGCCTCGTCCAGATGATGTCCGGCCGCCTGGGCTTCGAAAGTGTGCAGGGGCAGGGCAGCACCTTCTGGGTCGAGCTGGCTGCCCAGGCACCCCTCCCGAAAGCCGAGCAGCCCCCGCCGCCCCGCGCCCTGCCCGCTCCGGCCAGAGAGGGAATCCCCTCGGCCAAGCCCCTCGACGTGCTCATCGCCGAGGATCACCCGATCAACCAGAAACTCCTGCGCTTGACCCTGGAGAAGCGGGGGCACCGGGTGACGGTCGTGTCGAACGGTGCCGAGGCGCTCCAGGCCCTGAATGACCACGCCCAGAACGCACCCCATTTCGATGTCGTCCTCATGGACCTGATGATGCCCATCATGGATGGCCTGGAGGCCACCCGGCGCATCCGGCAGATGGAGTCCGGCAGCGGGCGCCGCATCCCCATCGTGGCCGTGACCGCCTGCGCCATGGACAGCGACCGGGCGGCCTGTTTCGCGGCAGGCATGGACGACTACCTCGCCAAACCCGTGGACACCCAGAACCTCATCCGGATCCTGGCGGCCATCCCGAGCGGCAATCATGCCGGCCAGGGACAGGGAACCACGAATCACGGGGTCGGAGCCTCCTGAAGGAGGCGAGAACCTCCACCCGTAGTGGCATCGCTTCCGACCCGGCGGTGCCCCAGCTCCTTCTTACACTCCGTAAATCACTTCCCACAAATTCTTTATGTTTGATCCCGATTTAGTGCTTTCCATCACCTTTCGATTTCCCGCCACTCCCGCCTGCCGGTTTCCGGGGCTAGAGTCATGTCGTCCCGTTTGAGGCTCCGTTACCACGCCGCCGCAGCCTTGGGACAAGTCCTGCGGCACAACCATTTCAGTCCATCCTGACCCGGGCCCGAGCCCACATCTTTCTCAACACCTTCCTTGCTGGAGGAACCATGAGTCAGTACGTCAACGAAGTCCTTGAGGGTCTGAAGAAGAAGGCGCCCTGGGAAAGCCTCTTCATCCAGGCCGCCACCGAGATCCTCCACTCCCTGGCGCCGGTCCTCGAGAAGGAGCCCAAGTACAAGAAGAACGCCATCCTCGAGCGCCTCGTCGAGCCCGAGCGCGCCGTCTCCTTCCGGGTGCCCTGGGTGGACGACAAGGGCCAGATCCGCATCCATACCGGCTACCGCGTGCAGTTCAACAGCGCCATCGGGCCCTACAAGGGCGGCATCCGCTTCCATCCCAACGTCACCCTCGACACGCTGAAATTCCTGGGCTTCGAGCAGATCTTCAAGAACAGCCTCACGGGCCTGCCCATGGGCGGCGGCAAGGGCGGTTCCGCCTTCGATCCCAACGGCAAGTCCGACGGCGAGATCATGCGCTTCTGCCAGGCCTTCATGATGGAGCTCTTCCGCCACATCGGCCCCGACACGGACGTGCCCGCCGGCGACATCGGCGTGGGGGGACGCGAAGTGGGCTACATGTTCGGGATGTACAAGAAGCTGGCCAACGAGTTCACCGGCGTGCTCACCGGCAAGGGCCAGTACTGGGGCGGCAGCCTCGTGCGTCCCGAGGCCACGGGCTACGGCGTCGTCTACTTCGCCGAGGAGATGCTGAAGACCAAGGGCGACAGCATGAAGGGCAAGAAGGTCGCCGTATCCGGCTTCGGCAACGTGGCCTGGGGCGCCGTCACCAAGGCCACCCAGCTCGGGGCGAAGGTCGTGACCATCTCCGGTCCCGATGGCTACATCTATGACGCCGATGGGATCTCCGGCGAGAAGATCGTCCACATGGAGGAGATGCTGCGCATCGACCGCATGGCCGTGGCGCCCTACGTCCAGAAGTACAAGAGCGCCCAGTTCCATGCGGGCAAGCGCCCCTGGGAACAGGTGGTGGACGTGGCCCTGCCCTGCGCCATCCAGAACGAGCTGAACCTGGACGAGGCCAAGACCCTGCTTGCCAACGGCTGCAAGGCCGTGGTCGAGGGCGCCAACATGCCCAGCACCCTGGATGCCGTGGAGTTCTTCCAGGCCAACACGGACAAGATCCTCTACGCCCCCGGCAAGGCCTCCAACGCCGGCGGCGTGGCCACCTCGGGCCTCGAGATGAGCCAGAACTCCATGCGCCTCGGCTGGACCGCCGAGGAAGTGGACGCCCGCCTGCACCAGATCATGGTCAACATCCACAAGTCCTGCGTGGATGCCGCCACCCGCTTCGGCACCCCCGGCAACTACGTGAACGGCGCGAATATCGCCGGCTTCCTGAAGGTGGCCGACTCGATGATCGACCAGGGGCTCGTCTAGTCCCTGGATCTCCTCAGCGCAGAAAAGGGGGCCGCGAGCGGCCCCCTTTTCTGCGTAGAACAGTAAACTGCCTCAAAGGCAGGGCCTCCACAATGATCAGTCGGGAATTCAACGAGATCTTCCGGAAGTACACCTCGGACAAAGAGATCTTCCATGACCTGATGCCGCTGCGCACCCGCGAGATCCTGCTGGTGGCTCCGGCCTTCGACGCCTTCACCCTGGAGCAGGATGGCCTGCTGACGGAGATCCTCTTCGAGGGCTACTACCAGCTCAACATGAGCAACCCGCCCCGGGTGATCAACGTGTCCACCCTGGACGATGCGCTGGAGAAGTGCGCCGCCCGCCACTTCGACATGATCATCGTCATGAGCCGCCTGGGCCAGGGCGGCCATGTGGAGCTGTCCAAGGCGCTCCGGAAGGCCGCCCAGGGCATCCCGATCTACCTGCTCCTCAACGACAACGTGGAAGTCGGCGCCATGGACCGGAGGCGCCAGGAACTCCAGCGCCACTACGACCAGATCTTCGTCTGGAACGGGAACCCCGAGATCTTCATGGCCATGGTGAAGCTGATGGAGGACCGGGCCAACGTCGAGAACGACACCAAGGTCGGCCTCACCCGGGTCATTCTGCTCGTCGAGGACAGCATCCGCTACTACTCGCGGTACCTGCCCATCCTCTACGCCGAGATCCTCAAGCAGACCACTCGGCTGGCCAAGGATCTGACCGTGGATGGCATGACGCGCACTCTGTCCATGCGGGTCCGGCCCAAGGTGCTGCTGGCCACCACCTACGAGGAGGCCATCGCCTTTTGCGACAAGTACCAGGACTTCCTGCTCTGCGTCATCACCGACAGGAAGTTTCCCAAGGACGGGGCCCTGGATCGAGAGGCTGGCCTCAAGGTCATCAAGGCGGTGAAGGACCGGAATCCCCACCTCCCGACCCTGCTGCAGTCCTCGGACCCCTTCAAGGAATCCTGGGCCACCGCCATCAACAGCGGCTTCCTGAACAAGAACTCGTACACGCTCGGCGCCGAGCTCTCCAATTTCTTCCACGAGAGCCTGGGCTTCGGCGACTTCATCTTCCGCGACGAGCGGGGCGCCGAGATCGCCCGCGCCACGGACATGGAGGACCTGCAGGCCAAGCTGCGGACCGTGCCCGTGGAGTCGCTCGTCTACCATGCCTCGCGGAACCACTTCTCCGCCTGGATCATGGCCCGCGGGGAGGTCCAGGTGGCGAAGGTACTGGGGAAGTTCCGCCTGTCCGACTACCGGGACCCCGAGGAAATGCGCACCTTCCTCATCAACGTCGGCGACTATGTGCAGCGCATGAAGACCCTGGGGAAGGTGGTTCCCCTGACCGAATCCACGCCGAAGGATGAGCCCAATATCCTGCGCCTGGCCCCGGGTTCCATGGGGGGGAAGGGCCGCGGCGTCGCCTTCATCCACTCCCTGCTCTCCCGCCTGGACCTGGACAACCTGCTCCCCGAGGCGAACATCCGCATCCCCCGCTCGGCCATCATCGGCACCGAGGAGTTCAACGGCTTCATCAGCCGAAACGGCCTGCGGCAGATGCTCCAGAACGACGTCGACGACGACGCCATCAAGCGCCGCTTCCTCATGGGCTCCCTGTCCCCGGAGCTGATGGCCAGGCTGCGCCTCTTCCTGGCCAAGCATGCACGGGTGCCCCTGGCGGTGCGCTCGTCGGGCCTGCTGGAGGACAGCCTCTCCCATCCCTTCGCGGGCCTTTACAGCACCTTCTTCCTGCCCAACAACGACCCCGACCCTTCGGTGCGCGAGGCCCAGCTCACCGAGGCCATCCGGCTGGTCTACGCCTCGGTCTATTCGAAGGCCGCGCGCTCCTACTTCCAGGCCATCGACTACAAGATCGAGGAAGAGCAGATGGCCATCCTCATCCAGGAGGTCTCGGGACGCCGCTTCGGGGACCGCTTCTACCCGCACATCTCCGGTGTGGCCCAGTCCTTCAACTACTACCCGGTGGCCTACACCCAGCCCCAGGACGGCATCGCCAACATCGCCGTGGGCCTCGGGAAGTACGTGGTCGAGGGGGGGAAGACCTACCGCTTCGCCCCCCCCTACCCCGAGATGGACATGTTGCCCCCCAGGGAGCAGCTGCGCACCACCCAGAAGCAGTTCTACGCCCTGGACATGAGCCGCACCTCCGTGGACCTGTACGGCGGGGAGGACGCGACGCTGATCAGCCTGGACATCAGCCAGGCCGAGCAGGACGGCGCCCTCTGGCATTGCGCCTCCGTCTGGGACGCCAACGACGACCGGATCCGCGACGGCCTGGACAGCCCCGGGCCCCGCGTCGTGAACTTCCGGAACATCCTGAAGTACGACCAGTTCCCCCTCCCGAAGATCCTCCAGACCCTCCTGGAACTCATCCGCGAAGCCATGGAGACCCCCGTGGAGATCGAGTTCGCCGTTGATTTGGACAAGGACCCCGAGAACGGCAAGCCCACCTTCACCCTGCTCCAGATCAAGCACCAGCTCCTCGACAACGGCGAAGTGAACCTCTCGGTGTCGGACCTGGACCCCGCGGAGCTCTTCCTCTTCTCGGAGAAATGCGTGGGGAACGGCATCGTGGAGGGACTGCGCAACGTCGTGTGGGTGGACCCCGAGGGCTTCGACAAGTTCGAGACCCCGGCCCTGGCCGCCCAGATCGAGCAGGTCAACGACCGGTTCCGCACCGAGGGGGGGAAGTACGTGCTGCTGGGCCCAGGCCGCTGGGGCAGCAACGACCATCACCTGGGCATCCCCATCGCGTGGTCCATGATCTCCTGCGCCCAGGTGATCGTGGAGTACGCCATGGCCAACTTCCAGGCGGACGCCTCCCTGGGCTCCCACTTCTTCCACAACGTCACCTCCCTGAACATCGGCTACTTCACCGTGCCCTACCCCCGGGGCAGCAGCCTCCTCGACTGGGACTGGCTGCGCCAGCAGCCCGAGGTCTGGCGCTCGGGCTGCCTGGTCCACAGCCGCCTCGAGGAACCTGTGCACATCGTCATGGATGGACGGCGCAGCGCCTCGGCCATCTTCAAGCACAAGCCAACGACGCGCACCCCGCACCCCGAGGAGGAGCCCGGGCTCTGAACCGCCCCGCCCTGCCGGATCCTCCCGCCTAGCGACGCCCCTTCCGCTTCATGATCCGCTCGAGAATGCCCTGCTTCTTCGTCGGGCTGATGGAGGCGCCGATGATGGCTGTACTCCCCGGCTCCTGGTAGCAGAGCCCCTGATCTCCGCTCTGCTCCACATGCTTGGTCAATCCGGTTTGCAGCAGGGTCCGCACCAGCAGCCTGGCATTCGACTCCAGCTGGTCGGTGCTGAAGTCCTTGGTTTCCAGGGCGGTATTGCCGATCTGACGGACGATGCGCACGCTGAGGCGAGCCACGCGGGGCAGTTCCGACTGGGCCAGGTGGTCACCCAGGCGCTGGCTGAGGGCGCAGGTCAGGGCCTCCTCGAGTTCGTCCGCATGGGTGGCGGTCACCAGGAGGCGGTGCTTCGCCAGGTATTCGAACAGGGCAGCCTGGATGGGATGGAACTCCCTCGACAAGCCAAAGACCGCCCTTCCAAGGCAAGCACTCAGCTTGTTAATAATCGTCACATCATCATGAATTTCGTTCCAATTAATTGAAGAAATTTGATTGTTAAATAGTTCGACCATGGTCCGCTGGTAGCGATCGAAAAGGGCGATGGCGATGTCATCCCGTCCGTTGGGGAAGTAGTTGTACAGGGTCTGATTGCTGACACCAGAGACGGACAGGATGTCCCTCAGCGTGGTGTCTTCAACGGGGAACTGAGCAAACAGTCCCGCCGCGGTTTCCAGAATGGCCTGGTAGGACCCACGCCCCCCATGCCTGGGTTCCAGGCCGCGCAGGATGATCACTCGTTCGTTCATCGGTCTGCCTTCCCGTTTATTTTTACGATAGGCCGGTTTATCGATCGTTTTTTAGAACATTCACTGATTGTGCATAGTTAAAACTTTTATTTATTATATTTAGATGCGTTTGAATCCTGGAATCGACAGATTCCGTGGAGGGGGTAACCATGTCCTCGTAACCCGGTTATTTCTGCACACTCCTGCCGACTTCTTGAGGCTTGAAGGGCCAGCCATGTCCACCGACGCTTGCATGCCGCTCCATGGACCCTGGCCTGGTTCCCGGCTGGAAGGCGCTTCCCCGAGGGCCTGCCCCATGGCCACAGAGCAGCCCGCCAAGGGAGCCGCGGGGATGGCCTGCACCAAACCGGAATCCGGGTCCTGCATCCTCCTGGTGGATGACGACACGCTCATCATCGAGACCGTCGGCGGGATGCTTGCCCACCTGGGTTTCAGCCCGGTGTGCACGTTGACGGGCGAGGAGGCCCTGGCCCAGCTGGAGGCGGGCCTGGAACCCTCCCTGGTGATCCTCGACATGGACATGCCCGGCCTGGGTGGGGCCGGCACCCTGCCCCTGATCCGGAACCGGAGGCCCGAACTGCCAGTGCTGATCTCCACCGGACGCATGACTGCGAAGGTGGCCGAGCTGCTCCAGAGCCTTCCCCACGTGGGCCTGCTGCCCAAGCCCTACGGGTTCCAGGTCCTCAAGGAGCGGCTCACCTAGGCTCTCTGCCCAAGGCGGGATGCGGCCGCGCAAGGGCCCCGCCGTGGTGCGATGGGGATCCTGTAAAGTGGAACCTGGAGGCAGGCTTGATTCACCATCCAGGCAACGTGTTCGTGGTCTCCGCACCCTCGGGCGCGGGCAAGTCCACCCTCGTCCAGCGGCTGGTCTCGACCCTGCCGGACCTGGTCTTTTCCATCTCGTTCACCACCCGCAAACCGCGTCCCGGCGAGGTGGATGGCCGCGACTACTTCTACATCGACGACGCGCGCTTCGAGGCCATGGTCCAGGAGGGCGGCTTCGTGGAGTGGGTCGAAGTCTACGGCCACCGCTACGGGACGGGCCGGGCCTGGCTGGACGGCATGCTGGCCTCGGGGCGCGACGTGCTGCTGGACATCGAGACCACCGGCGCCCTGAACCTCCGGCGCGCCATTCCAGATGCGCGCATGATCTTCATCCTGCCGCCATCGGCCAAGGCCCTGGAGGAGCGCCTCCGCAGCCGGGGCAAGGATTCCGACGAGCAGATCCGCATCCGTCTGGACTACGCCCGCCACGAGATGGAGCTGTACCCAGCCTACGATTACCTGGTGACGAACGACGATCTTGAACTCGCCTACCGCCGCTTCGAGAGCATCTTCCTCTCCATCCGCGCCACGCGGGAGCGCATGGCCCCCGAAGCGCAGAGGATCCTCGAAGGGTTCTGACCCGGTCACCGCCAAAACGCCGATTCGCCGCCAGAGCGGCCCGGGCGTATCCTGGAGGCTGTCTTCCCGGGAGCCCCATGGCCCGTTTCTTCAAGCGCAACTGGATGTGGATCGTGATGGCCACCACGGTGGTGGTGGCCGGCCCCCTGCTGGCCCGGTCCAGCGGAGAGACCGCACGCCAGCGCAGCCTGGACACCCTCACGGAGATCATGGACCTGGTCCAGAAGGACACACCCGAGCCGCCGACGCCCCGGCAGCTCACCCACGCCACCATCCAGGGCATGCTGCACACCCTGGATCCCCACTCGAACTACATGGACGAGAGCGAGTTCAAGCTGCTGCGCGAGGAGCAGAAGGGGTCCTTCTTCGGCATCGGCGCCATCATCCAGCAGCACGACCAGGGCATTGCGATCATCAGTCCCATGAAGGGCGGCCCGGCCGAGCGCATGGGCGTGCGATCCGGCGACGTCATCAAGGAGATCGACGGCGTCAGCACGGAGGGCATGAGTTCCAACGCTGCCCTGCAGAAGCTCCGGGGCGAGAAGGGCACCCTGGTGGAGCTGGCTGTGCAGCGGGCGGGCATCGCCGAACTGCTGCGCTTCTCCATCACCCGGGCCGAAGTCCCCACCAACAGCGTCTACTACAGCTTCATGCTCAACCCCACCACGGGCTTCATCCTCATCAAGGACTTCGGGGAAACCACCTCGGACGAGTTCGAGAAGGCCGTGGCCACCCTGAAGCAGCAGGGCATGAAGCAGCTCATCCTGGACCTGCGGGGCGACGGCGGAGGCGTGCTGGACGCCGCCATCGGCATCTGCCGCCAGCTGCTGGGACCCGACCAGCTCATCGTCAGCCAGAAGGGGCGGGACGGCCGCGAGGAGAACCAGACCCGGACGAGCAAGGGCTCCCAGCTCGACCCCTTTCCGCTGGTCATCCTCATCAACCGCGGCACCGCCAGCGCCAGCGAGATCGTCACCGGCGCCGTCCAGGATCACGACCGGGGCCTGGTTGTCGGCCAGACCAGCTGGGGCAAGGGGCTCGTCCAGAGCGTGCTCACCATCAACCGCTCCCGCGGC
>CAIMBM010000187.1 GCA_903839205.1 uncultured Holophagaceae bacterium
GCCCCTGGCTGCAGCGCCTGGTGGCCGCCGCCAACGCGGTCCAGACCCCCCAGGGCGGGACCCCCCCGGAGCTGATGCAGGAGGAGCGCCGCGTGAGCCTGCGGTGCCGGCTCACCCCGCAGCAGCTCAGGCTGGTCATGGAGAAGCTCGGCCAGCCCGGGCTCGCCTTCGGCCTCGGCAGGGGGGGCGGCCCCGCATGAACCCCGCGCTCCCGCTCACGGCGAGTGGCGACGTCGCATCGCCCGGGGAGCCTCCCCCCGAGTTCTGGATGACCCAGCTGAAGGCCGGTCGGGAAGAGGCCCTCAGCCATCTCATGACCCGCTTCGAGCGGCCCCTCCTCGCCTTCCTGCACCGCCGCCTCCAGGGCGAGGCGGGCGTGGTCCAGGAACTGGTCCAGGAGGTCTTCCTCAAGTGCCTCCAGCACTGCCAGCGCTTCGAGGAGGGCCGGCCGGTGGCCGCCTGGCTTTTTACCCTGGCGGCTAATGCGGCGACCGACCACCTGCGTAGAAGAGGACGGGAGGTACCCCCCCCCGAGACCTTTGACGCACCGGATCCCCACCAACCCTCACCCTGGGAATCCGTGGACCAAAGCCGGCGAATCCAGGCCCTGCGAGGGGCCCTGGAGGGTCTGACCCCGCGCCAGCGGGCCATGGTCCAGGCCTACTACGTCCACGAACTCCCGGTGAAACGGATCGCCCAGGACCTGGGTTGCGCCGAAGGAACCGTGAAAGCCACCCTCTTCCAAAGCCTCCAGAAACTCCGCAAGACCCTCGGACCCCAGCCATGACCGCCTCCTCTGACCCCCAGCGCCGCGATGCCAGCCCCCTGGACGAAGCCCGGCTCTTCGAGGTGCTGGAGCAGCCCGAGCACTGGCCCGAGGACCCCGCCCTCCAGGCCGAGCTGGCGGACCTGCTGGAGCTTCATCTGGTCCTGGGGACCCAAGGTCCGGCCCTGGCCGAGGGCCTGGCCCCGGCACCCCGGGCCCGCTGGACCACTTCCTGGTCCCTGTCCGCGGCCGCCATCCTCCTGGTGGCCTTGGTGCCCGCCGCCTACACGGTCCGGCGCACCCAGACCCTGCGCCTGCAGGCCCGGGACACCGTCCGCCTGGAGCAGCTGGCCCGGAAGCGCACCCAGGACCGCGCCTGGATCGCCTTCTTCCAGCAGAGCACGGCCCTGCTCCAGGACTTCGAGCAGAACCCCGCCCTGTGCAAGAAGGGCGAGGAGGACCGGCACCAGGAGCGCGACATGGCCCTGGTCCTCCTCGAGGCCAGCCATCAGCTCGCCGCCCAGGGCGCGCCCAGCCAGGAGGCCGAGGCCATCCGCGGCACCCTGCACACCTGGCTCTCCGAGGTGGCCTTCGAGGACAGCTGCCTCAGCCCCGAGCGGGCGAGGGAGCTGCGCCAGTGGGCCGCGGCCCACAACCTGGAAACTGAAGCCGGCCGCATGGAACGCCGCCTCCGGGGGGACGGCGCATGAACATCGGCCTTCTCCTGGTGGTGCCCGCCCTGGTGTCGCCGACGGCGCCGGACAGCCCCGCCGAGGCGCTGTTCCGCCAGGCCCGGGACCTCCGCTACGCCCAGCGCTGGTTCGAGGCGGTCCAGGCCTACCGGACCCTGCTCCGGGATTTCCCGGCCTCTCCGCGCGCCGTCGACGCCCGCTACTGGCTGGCCTCCAGCCTCGAGCAGGACCAGCGCTGGGACGATGCCGCCGAGGCCTACACGGAATTTCTAGCGAAGTACCCGGACCAGCGGCTGCTGGGCAAGGAGGCACGGCTCAACCGCGTGCGCTGCTGGGGCATCCGCCAGTGGGACAGCCCGGCAGCCACGGCGGGGCTGGCCAGGGCCCTGACCGACGCGCGCGAGGAGGTCCGCATCGCCGCGGCCCTGCAGCTGGCCAAGCAGCGGGATACCCGGGTGCTCCCCGTGCTCCAGGCCGGCCTGGGGGGCGAGGCTTCCTCCGAAGCCTGCCGCCTGGCCCTCCTCTCCATGGGCATCCAGCCCCAGGCCACGGGCCCCGCCCAGGGCCGCTTCCTCGTGATCCGCGTGAAGGAGCGGGGCAAGCAGGAAGCCCTCACGGTGCGCCTGGCCCTGGGCCTCGCCCGGGCCGTCGGGGGGTACCTGTCCGACGAGCAGCTCAGGCAGGCCAAGAAGAAGGGCGTGGACCTGGAGCGCCTCATGGACCAGTCCCTCAAGGCGCCCAAGGGCACGGAACTCTTCAGCCTGGACGACGGCAAGAGCACCGTGACCGTGACGGTGGAATAGGGGTGTTCCGTTAAGCTGGAGGGTCGAGGGCCCATGTCCAGCATCCGCCGTTTCTACCGGGACCACCTGATCCGGTTCCTGCCCGCCATCCTGGGCGGGATGCTCCTCCTCCTGGCGGCCGGCCTCTGCCAGTCACTGCTGATCGGGAGCCTCAACTTCGTCTTCAAGGACAACCTGCACATGGCCCCCCCGGGCGCCCAGGCCACCGGGGCCTTCGCGGCCCTGGATCACCTGAAGCTCTGGCTCATGGCCCACCTGCCCCAGCGGGCCGACCTGCAGCAGAGCTCGCACTTCGTGCCCCTCCTCCTGGTCAGCCTCTTCCTTATGAAGGGGCTCCTCGGCTACGCCGGCACCCTGCTCATGGTCCGCTCAGGCATCCGCGCCACCCAGGAGCTGCGGGAGCGGCTGTTCGCGCACCTGCTGGACCAGGAGCCGGCCTTCTTCCAGAAACACCCGGTGGGGGAGCTCATCACCCGCTGCATCTCGGATGTGGGTGCCGTCCAGGGCATCGCCAGCAATCAGCTGGCCGAGGCCGTGCGGGAGATCTGCCTGGCCCTGGCCATGGTGTCCGCCCTCCTCTGGATGGACTGGAAGCTCTCCCTCACGCTCTTCATCGCCGGTCCCTTGGTGGTCATTCCCGTGCGGAAGCTGAGCCGCCGCATCCGCGCCGTGAACCACCGCAACCAGGAGGCCTCCAGCCACCTGCTCCAGCGCCTCAAGGAAGTCTTCAGCAACATCCGCGTGGTGCTGGGGTTTGCGCGCGAAGACTTCGAGGTCCAGCGGTTCAAGAAACAGAATTTCGAGCTCTACCGCCTGGGGATGAAGAGCGCCCGGGCCTCGGCCCTGTCCACGCCGATCATGGAACTCGTGGGCGGCTGCCTGCTGGCGGGACTAGTGGCCTATGCCTCCGCGGAGATCCGCTCGGGCCGCCTCACCGGCGCGGACTTCTTCACCTACCTGCTGGCGGTCTACCAGCTCTACGACCCCCTCCGGCGGCTCACCAAGCTCAACAATGAGGTCCAGGTGGCCACCGCCAGCCTCGACCGCGTCTACAGCATGCTCAACCGCACCTGCGAACTCCCGACTCTCGCCGCTCCCACCCCCGTCCCCACCAGCCCCACGATCCTCAGATTCGAAGGCGTCCAGTTCGCCTATGATGCCAAGCACCCTGTCCTGCGCGACATTGACCTCGAGGTGCGCTCTGGGGAAACCGTGGCCCTGGTGGGCGGCAGCGGGGGTGGCAAGACCACCCTGGTGAATCTGGTGCCGCGCTTTTTCGATCCCACGGCAGGCCGCCTCACCCTGGATGGCATCGATCTGCGGGAC
>CAIMBM010000188.1 GCA_903839205.1 uncultured Holophagaceae bacterium
CAGGCGCTTGCCGGCAACGTTGTGACGCATGGAAACTCCTTAGACTTCTTGTTCGATGCGCATGCCGAGGGAGAGTCCGATGCGGGCCAGCTCGTCCTTGATCTCCTGGAGCGACTTCTTGCCGAAATTCTTGGTTTTCATCAGCTCAGCCTCGGTCCGCTGGACCAGCTCGCCGATGGTGGTGATGTTCGCGTTACGGAGACAGTTGTTGGCCCGCACGGAGAGTTCGAGCTCCTCGACGGACTTGCCCAGCCAGGTGTTGGCGGCCTCGCTTCCGAGGGTGGCCGTGCCCATTTCCATCTCGGTGAAGTCCTCGTCCTGACGGGCGAACACGAGGAAGTGGTCGCGCAGGATGAGGGCCGCGTCGGAGACGGCTTCCTTGGGGTTGACGGCACCGTTGGTCCAGACCTGGAGCGTGAGCTTCTCGTAGTCTGTGCTCTGGCCCACCCGGGCGGGTTCGACGATGTAGTTCACGCGCAGGATCGGGCTGTGGTTCGAGTCCATGGGAATGAATCCCAGGCCGAGGGTCTCGCTGTGGTTCCGGTCCGCGGTGACGAACCCGCGACCCAGGCAGACCACCATCTCGATCTCCAGCTCGCCCTCTTCGCCCAGGGTGGCGATGTGGACGTTGGGATCCACGACCTCCACGTTCTGATTGCAGCGGATGGCGGCGGAAGTCACCGTGCCCTCGCCCTTGGCGGAAATGGTCACCGTCTGGGGTTCGCTGCTGTGCACCTTGAAGGGCACTTCCTTGAGGTTCAGGAGGACGTGGGTGATGTCCTCCCAGACCCCGGGAAGGGTCGTGAACTCGTGCATGACGCCCTTGATGCGGACGTTGGTGACAGCGGCGCCCTGGATGCTGCTGAGCAGCACGCGGCGGACGCTGTGCCCCACGGTCGTGGCGAAGCCACGCTCGAAGGGGTAGGCCACGAATTCCCCGTAGGTATCCGTGAGGGAGCCGGGGGTTACCTCGGCGAAACGCGGCCTCTGGAAATCGTTGAGATTCAGCATCCGTCTCCCCTTACTTGGAATACAGCTCGACGATCAGCTGCTCGTTGATGTCAAGGGTGATGTCCTCGCGGGTCGGCGCGGCGAGCACCTGTCCCTTGAAGGCGGCGGCGTCCAGGGTCAACCACTTGGGAATGCCGCGGCCAGCCGAGGTCTCGACGGAGGACTTGACACCGTCGTTCTCCCGGGCGCGGGCACCCAGTTCCACCGCCTGGCCAGGCTTCACCTGGAAGGAGGGGATGTCCACCCGCTTACCGCCGACCAGCACGTGACCGTGCATGACCATCTGGCGGGCGGCCGACCGGCTGGACGCGAAGCCCAGGCGGTAGACCACGTTGTCCAGGCGGCACTCGAGGAACCCGAGGAGGTTGTGGCCGGTGACGCCCTTCTTGGCGTCGGCCTTCTCGAAGTAGTGGCGGAACTGCTTCTCGAGCACACCGTAGATGCGCTTCACCTTCTGCTTCTCGCGAAGCTGCAGGGCGTAGCCGGTGGGCTTCTTGATCTTCCCCGCGCCGTGCTGGCCAGGGATCTTGCCCTTGCGGGTCTCGAATGAGCACTTCTCCTTGAAGCAGCGCTCGCCCTTCAGGTAAAGCTTCATGCCCTCGCGGCGGCAGAGGCGGCAAACGGCGTCTGTGTAACGTGCCATGTCTCTCCTCCTCTCTTAAACCCGGCGCCGCTTGGGCGGCCG
>CAIMBM010000189.1 GCA_903839205.1 uncultured Holophagaceae bacterium
CGTCGGGGCACATGCCGTAGACTTCGGAGGTGCTGGGGAACACCACGCGCTTCTTGTACTTCACGCACTGGCGGACCACGCGCAGGTTCTCCTCGAAGTCCAGCTCGAAGACCCGCAGGGGATCCGTCACGTAGACCTTGGGCGTGGCGATGGCCACCAGGGGGAGCACCACGTCGCACTTCTTGATGTGGTACTCGATCCACTCCTTGGAGATGGTCACGTCGCCCTCCACGAAATGGAAGCGCGGGTTGGCCAGGTGGTCCGTCACCTTGTTCGTGCCCAGGTCCAGGCCGTAGACCTCCCAGTCCGTGTCCGCCAGGATGCGGTCCACCAGATGGGAACCGATGAAACCGTTGACGCCGAGGATGAGAACTTTCACGGGAGCTCCAAAGGCAAACGGATGATTCTAGCAGGAGATGGGCGGACTTTCCCGCTCAGGTTCCGCCCGCCACCCAGTGGGGAGACCGGCCCGGCCCGGGGCGGGCCCTTCACTCGGACTTCAAGGAGCGGGTCATGAGCCGCCGCACGGCCTCCTGGGGGGATTCGCCGTTGAGCAGCCGCTGCACCTCGGCGGCGATGGGCAGGTCGAGGCCGTGCGCCTTCCCCAGGGCCAGGGCGGCGTCACAGGTGAACATGCCCTCGATGACCTGGCCGCCCAGGGCGTCCCGGGCCGCGCCCACGCTCTGGCCCCGGCCCACCAGCTCGCCGAAGGTGCGGTTGCGGCTCTGGGGACCGGTGGCGGTCAGGAGCAGGTCGCCCATGCCGGCGAGGCCCATGACGGTGGCGGGCTGCCCGCCCAGCACCTCCACGAGCCGAGACATCTCCGCCAGGCCGCGCGTGATGAGGGCGGCCCGGGCGTTGTAGCCCAGTTTCAGTCCATCCACCAGCCCTGCGGCGATGGCCAGGACGTTCTTCAGGGCGCCGCAGAGCTCCGTGCCCACCACGTCGCGGCTGAGGTAGATGCGCAGCTTGTCGCAGGCGAGCTGAGCCTGCAGGGCCTTGGCGCGCTCATCCGAAACGGTACCCGGCATCGCCAGCACGATAGCCGTGGGCACCCCCAGGGACACCTCATCGGCGAAGGAGGGTCCGGACAGCACGCCCACGGGCACATCCAGCACCCCCGTGAGGGCCTGGGACAGGGTCTGATGGGTGCTCTGCAGGATGCCCTTGCTGACGTGGACGACCAGCTCGGGGCGGTGTGAAGTGCGGGCCAGCAGCCCTCGCCAGGCCTCGGGCGTCACCTGGGTGGGCATGGCCGAGATCCACAGCGGGGCGGCGAAGGCCTCCGTGGGATCGTCGGACGTCGTCAGGCCCTCCGGGAAGGCCACATCCTTCAGCCGCAGGTGCCGCCGGGTGGCGGCCATCTGGGCCATCTCATCGGGGAAATTCCCCCAGAGCGCGACCTTCGCGCCCTTCCGGGCCCAGGTGATGGCCAGGGCCGTGCCCCAGGCGCCCGAGCCGAAGACTCCGATGTCAGCCCTCGACATGGGCGGTCTCCTTCTTGGCTCCCCAGAGGGGCGACTCGGTACCCTTCAGCAGGCGCCGGATGTTCTCGTGGTGCTTGATCACGACGAGCAGGGAAAGCCCGGCCCACAGGATGAGGACAGGGGGTGGCCCGCCCCTCCAGGCCAGGACGAGCGGCAGGGCCACCGCCGAGAGCACGCTGCCCAGGCTTACGTAGCGGAAGACCAGCAGCAGCACGATGAAGACACCCAGGGCCGGCAGCACCATGCCGGCGCGGAAGGCCAGGGCCACGCCCAGGGCGGTGGCCACGCCCTTGCCTCCCTGGAACTTCAGCCAGGGGGTGAACACATGACCCAGCACGGCGCTGAGGGCCAGCAGGGAAAGGGCGGTTTCACCCCAGCCGAGCTGCTTCGCGACGAACACCGGCAGGAAGCCCTTGGCGATGTCCAGCAGGAGGGTGAGGAGGCCCAGGGCCTTGCCGCCCACGCGGCTGACATTGGTGGCGCCGATGTTGCCGCTGCCATGCTCCCGCACGTCCCCCTTCCCGGCCACCTTCACCAGCAGGAGGCCGAAGGGGACGCTGCCGCACAGAAAGGCGCCGAGGCAGCCGAGGGCCAGGGTGGGAAGGGGCATGGGATTCATCCCCGCAGGTTATCAGCACCGGCGGCCTTCCGCAGGCCCGGCCCCGCGCCACGGAACAGCTCAATCGAAAGCGGCCTTTGTTTTCAAGCCATCTGCCGTCGCAGGTAGTCCAGGGCGGCGGCGGTGCTCCGCAGCTGCACATCGGCCCGATCGCCGGGAATCAGGCGGCCCGTGGAGACCGTTTCCCCTGGACCCGCCACCGCCAGGAACACCGTCCCGACCTGGGTCTCCCCCTCGGCTCCGGGACCGGCGTTCCCGGTCACCGCCAGCCCCCAGGTGGCGCCGAGGGCCCTTCGCACCGCCTCGGCCAGGGCCCTGGTAGTGGCCTCGGAGACGGTGCCATGCTCGGCCAGGAAGGCCGCGGGAAGCCCCAGCAGGGCGCTCTTGGCCACCGGGGAGTAGACCGTGGCGCCTCCCAGGAAGCTGCGGCTGGCGCCGGGGATGGCCGTGAGGCGCGCCGCCAGCAGCCCGCCCGGCATGCTCTCGGCCACCGCGAGGGTGTGGCCCCGGAGCCGGAGGCCCTCCAGGACGGCATCCTCGAGGTTGCCATCCCCCACCGCGGCGAGGTCGCTGCCCAGCACCGGTCTCATGTCCGAGAGCACCCCCTCCAGGGCCCGTGGGTCATCGCTGCGGACCAGCAGTTCCACCTGGGTGAGGCTGGCCAGGATGCTCCAGTCCAGGTGGCCATGGCCTTCGCGGACCGCCCGTGTGCGCTCGTCCAGGGTGCTTTCCGGCACGCCCGCCACCACCATCCGCAGGGTCTGCCTGGCCCGGCCCGCCAGGGGCCGGAGGCGCGGTTCGACCTGCTCCTCCCACATGCGCTTCATCTCGCGGGGCACGCCGGGCAGCATCACGATCCGCACCCCGGGGTGGCCCGGCGGGTCCTCCCACCAGACGCCGGGGGCCGTGCCCACCGGGTTCCGCAGCGCCTCGGCACCCACCGGGATGAGCGCCTGTTTGAAGTTCACCTGGGGGGGGACGCGGTTGCGCGCAGTGTAAAAGGCCATCATGTCCGCCCGGGCCGTGGCATCCTCCACGAGCTCCACCCCCAGGATCTCGGCGAAGAGCTCCTTGGTGAAATCATCGAAGGTGGGGCCGAGGCCGCCGGTGGCGATGATGAGGTCCGAACGGAGCAGCGCCTCCTGGAACAGCTCTCGCAGGTCCTCCCGGCTGTCCCCCACGGCCGTCTTACGGTGGAAGGCCAGGCCCAGGTCCGCCAGCCGCTCCCCCAGCCAGACGGAGTTGGTGTCCAGGCGCCGGGTGGTCAGGAGCTCGGTGCCGATGGCGATGCATTCGATGCGCATTGTAGAATCATGCCTTAAAGGACACTCCATGATCGTGCATGATCTCGACGACCTGGTGCTGGAATCCGATGAGGAATCGGGGCTCCAGGAACTGGGGCGCCGCTTCCTGGCCAGGGGTCCCTGGACCACGGTGGCCTTCCTGGTGAGGACGAAGACCGACCCGGAAGGCGACTGGGAGGGCCCCTTCCTGTGGCTCCACCGCTACCAGAAGGTGGCCCAGGGCTGGAAGCTGGTGAGCCGCTTCCGCACCACGGAACCGGCGCAGCTGGCCAAGCTGGCCGGGGCCCTGGAGGAGTGGGGGGCCTACTTCAGTCCGGGCAGGTAGCGCTCCCGGAGCACGGCGATGTGGTGCGCCACGTGGCCCAGGCCGATGTAGGGGATGCAGCGGGCGGTGAGGGCGCGCCCATTGGACGTGCCCTGCTGCGCCCAGGCGGCCTCCGGCAGGCTGCGGAACAGTTCGAGGCTGGCGGACCGGGCCGCCCGGAAATCCGCCAGCAGGTCTTTCACGGGACGCTCATCGGCAGCGGCGGCCGCCGCGAAGCTGTTCTCGTCGAAGCCCGGCAGCGGGGTCGCATCCCCCCGGCCGATGCGCAGGCAGCGGTAGGCGAAGATGCGCTCGGAGTCGCTGAGGTGCTGGAGCAGGTCCTTGAGGCTCCACTTGCCGGGCGCATAGCGGTAGCCGCCCTGGGCCTCGGACAGCCCCCCGTAGAGTGCCGCCACTTCGCCCAGCTGGGCCTCGAGGAGGGCCAGTACACCCCCCTCGGGGGCCTGGGCGAGGTAGGGCGCGTAGCCCTCGGCGTATTCGCCCGGAAGCGGTCGTGTGAGGCCCATGCGTCCCTCCTTTAAAAAGACATGACCTTCATGGTGTTCGTGGTGCCGGACTTCCACAGGGGCAGGCCCATGGTCATCACGACCCGGTCGAAGGCGCCCACGTCGTGCTTGGCGATGAGCAGAGCCCGAACGGCCTCCACCATCTCGTCGGTGCTGGAGACCCGGGGGATGATGAGCGCGGTCACACCCCGGAGGATCCCCATGCGGCGGGCCGTAAGCTCGTCCACAGTGGCGCCCAGCACCGGGGTCCGCCCGGCCAGCCGGCTCACCATGCGGGCCGTGCCGCCCCCTTCGGTGAAGGCCACGATCCAGCGGGCATTGATCTCGTCCGCGGTGCGGCAGGCGGCAAAGGCCACCGAGATGTCCGTGCGGGCGAGCACCTTCTCCGCCAGATCCTCGGGCAGCGTGGTGACCCGCTGCTTCACGTTGGCGTCCGCCTCGGCGGCGATGCGGGCCAGCCACTGAACCGCCTCCACGGGGTGGTCCCCGGAGGCGCTTTCCGCGCTCAGCATCACGGCGTCGGTGCCGTCCCAGATGGCGTTGGCCACGTCGCTGGCCTCGGCCCGGGTGGGCTGGGCGTGCTCGATCATGCTCTCCAGCATCTGGGTCGCGGTGATCACAGGTTTCAGGGCCTTGCGCGCCGCCCGGATGATCTGCTTCTGGAGCCCCGGCACCCGCTCCACGCCCAGTTCCACGCCCAGGTCCCCGCGGGCCACCATCACGCCCCAGGCCACGTCGAGGATCTCGCCCAGGTGGGCCAGGGCGGTGGGATGCTCGATCTTGGCGATGACGGGCTGGGTGCCCCCCAGATGGTGCACGATGGCCTGGAGCTGCTGCACGTCCGAGGCCCGGCGCACGAAGCTCTGGGCGAAGAGGTCCACCTGGTGCTCCACGCCCCAGCGGATGTCGACGTGGTCCTTCTCGGTGAGCGGGTCCATCGCGATGTCCATGCCGATGGGATGGATGCCCTTCCGCGCCTTCAGCGGCCCCCCGATGACCACCTCCGCCTTCACCAGGTCAGGGCCCTTGGCGAGGATCTTCACGGTGATGGCCGCGTCATCCAGGAGCCAGTGCTGGCCAGCTTCGGCCCCTTCGAAGAGCTCCGGATGCGGCAGGGGAGCCGCCCAGGCGAACCCCGTGGGCACCGGCGTTCCCGGTGTGTAGAAGACCCCCTCGCTGCCTTCGGCCAGTTCCAGGGTTGCCTCCAGGAGGCCGATGCGCCACTTGGGTCCCTGCAGGTCCAGGAACACCGGGATGGAGCGGCCGAGATCCTGGGCCAGCATTCGCACCTGGCGGAGGCCCTCGGCCCGGGACTCAGGGTCCCCGTGACTGGCATTCAGGCGGACCGCATCGGCCTCTTTCAGGGCTTCCCGCAGCCGATCCCCCTGCATGAGGGCAGGTCCCAAGGTCATCACGAGTTTGGTCTTGCGCACCGTTTCTCCCAAGCCCTGCACAGGCATTCCACACACTTTTCCACAGGTTGCAACTCGGTTACAAACTTATCACGGGGCCTTTCCACGGCGTCACCGCAGTGCTACCTTTCGATCTTCCGATACGGTTTCCTGGAGACGATGGAATGCGCGAGAAGCTGCGAATGCTCGTAGCCGAGATGGTGCGTGGCGGCATCCCTCTGGAGCTGGCGCGACGCGAATTCGAGCGGGTGTACCTGGAGGAGGTCCTGGCGGCCCACGAGGGCAACCACAGCGCCGCTGCCCGGGAACTGGGCATCCACCGCAACACGCTGGCCAAGAAGCTCGAGGCCCCGCCGAGCAGGCTCCGCCCCGTGAGCCTGGCCAACTGAACCCGGCTCCGCCCAGCGCGACCACTCCCGGGTCCCGGTGCCCATCAGCCGAGAATGCCCGCCGTGAACCCAGTGCTGAAGGCCGCCTGCAGGTTGTAGCCCCCCACGGGTCCGTCGATGTCCAGCAGCTCTCCGCACACACGCAGGTTCTCCCAGCCCCGGAGTGCCATGGTGCGGGGGTCCACCGCGCCGAGCTCCACGCCCCCCGCGGCCACCTCGCCCCGGGCCAGGGGCACCGCCTGGGGTTCGCCCAGGTCAAGCTCCGTGACCAGGGCCACCATGGCCCTCCGCCCGGCCTTCGGCAGATCCTTGAGCCTGAGGTCCGGGCCCAGCCCCGCCTCCTGGAGCAGCACCTCGACGAGCCGTTCCGGCAGCACCCGCTTGAGCCAGCTGGCCGCCAGCAGATGGGGATTCGCCCCCTGTTCAGCCCGGAGGACCAGGTCCAGGTCGGTCGGCGGCTCGGGAACGGAGGCGTAGGTCAGCCAGGCCCCGTCGGCACGCCGGGCCCGTTCCACGGCCTGGCTCAGTTCCAGCGCCGCGGGCCCGCTGATGCCCGACCGGGTGAAGACGATGTCCGCCGCGAAGGCCCCCAGGCGGCGTCCCCCGGGTCCGGCGCTGAGGCGCAGTTCCCCCCCGCGGAGGGACACACCCTCCCAGGCCGGGCGCGGACGCTGGAGCGGGATCGGGGCCAGGGCCGGGAACCAGGGCCGCACCGGCGTGCCCAGGTCCCTGAGCCAGCCCAGGATCTCGCCCCGGGTGCCGGTCTCCGGATAGCTGGCCCCCCCCGTGGCCAGGATGTAGGCATCCGCCTTGAGGGCCTCGCCATCCAGGAGCAGTGCCTCCAGCCTCGGCGCAGTGCCCTTCAGGGCAGTCACCCGGGCCCCGGTGTGGACTTCCACGCCGGCCCGCCGGGCCAGCGTCTCCAGGGCCGCCACCACTGCGGCGGCGCTGCCCGGGCGATCCAGGGGGAAGACCCGGCCGTTGTCCCGGGTGTAGGTCTCGACGCCTTCCCGCCGCAGCAAAGCCAGCAGCGCCCCGTTGTCGAAGGCGTGGAAGGAGGTGCGCAGGAATCGCCCCTGTGCCTTCGAAAAGGCCGCCAGGAGTGCCTGGGGCGTCCCGTCGTGGGTGATGTTGCACTTGCCGCCGCCGCTGATGCGGAGCTTCACGCCCAGGCGCCCGTTGGCCTCCAGCAGTCGCACGGAGTGTCCCAGGGTGGCCGCCCGCCAGGCCGCCACCAGTCCCGCGGCCCCGCCGCCCACCACGATCACCCTCGCCAAGGGGCCCTCATGGCCGGATCTCCCGATGGAAGACGCCCGTGAAGAACTTCTGCAGCCGCCCCGGCTTCTCGGCGGACATCCGGGTCCTCGCCTTCTGGAGCTTCACCGGATCCGGCAGCGGCTTCTGCCGCTCCAGCACCGTGTTCCAGGGCCGGTGCCCTTCCAGGGTCAGGCGCAGCTGGTGGGTCCCCGTCCCCGGCACCGCCAGGGAGAGGGGCGTGCGCCCCTTGGCCTCGCCGTCCAGGAGGACCTCGGCCCCGGCCGGATCGCTGTGGACCGCGACTTCGAAAGGGGCCGGCTGGAGCCGGAGGAGCAGGTCGCTGTCCTGGGGCTGCAGGCGCACTTCGAGGGTCTGGTAGTCGGGCTTCTCCAGGCGCAGCAGCTCCGCCTTGCCCTTCACCACCACCTGGCGCAGGGGCGTGGGCCCCAGGTGCGTGCCATCGAGGAAGACCTCGGCGGCCTCGGGCCGGGAATCGATGGACAGCACGCGGCTGGTGTCCCGCCGGAAGAAGGCCATCCAGGCGAGGAGGACCCCCACCGGGAGGGCGCCGGCCCAGAGGAGCCGGGAACGCTTCCAGGATCCCCGGGGGGGGGAGGGCCTGAGGGGCATCACCCCGGGAGCGCGCTCGGTCCCCAGCAGCTCGATCCGGGCGAGACAGCCGTGTTTCAGGGCGGGTTCCAGTGGCAGCGCCTCGACCAGGTCCCGAAGGAAGGTCTGCAGGTCGGGAGGCCGCCGGGCAGGCTCCTTCTCGAAGGCCCTGCGGAAGACCGCCTTGGTCTCCTCGGGCAGCTCCTCCAGGAACACGGGCTCGTGGTGGATGATCCGGTAGAGGGTGGCCCCCACGCTGTCACCCAGGAAGGGGAGGTCCCCGGTGAGCATCTCGTAGGCCGTGAGGGCAAAGGCCCACTGGTCGGAGGCCACCGTGGCCCCGGCCCCGTTCACGACTTCGGGCGCGGCGTAGGCAGGAGTTCCCAGGAACGTGTTGGTGGTGGTGAGCCGGCTCGATTCGTCCCGGGCGATGCCGAAGTCCATGAGCTTGATGCGGCCGTCCCGGCCCACCATGAAATTCCCGGGCTTGATGTCCCGGTGGATGAATCCCAGGGCATGGAGCGCCGCCAGGGCCTCGCCGGCCTGCAGGAGGAACCCCACGGCCTCGGCCGGCGGAAGGGGCGCGCGGCGGATGCGGTCGGACAAGCGTTCGCCCTCGACGAACTCCATCACCAGGTAGGGTCCCAGGTCCGGTTCTTCCCCGACATCGAAGACCGTGATTGCGTGGGGATGGTTCAGGCGGGCGGAGACCTCGGCCTCCCGCTTGAAGCGCTGGAGGACTTCCGCATCCCCCGTGCCCTCCCGCACCACCTTGATGGCCAGGGTCCGCTTCAGGAGGGGATCCTCCGCCAGGTAGACGGTGCCCATCGCCCCGGAACCGAGGGTGCCGAGGACCTTGTAGCGGCCGATGGTGGAGGGGCCCGGACTCATCTCCCCCTGATCATGCCAGAGCGGGCGAGGTTCAGCCCTGCTGGTACACTCCAGGCCATGTCCGAAACCGGTTTTTCCGTGCCCCGCCCTGCCCAGCTCCGCCGCTTCGGGCGCGTGTTCTATCCGGCGGGCCTGCGGCTGCAGAAGGCCCTGGCGGACTATGTGGGCGAGGAGGGCCGGCCCGATCAGCTGGTGGTCCTGGAGCACGATCCGGTCTTCACCCTGGGTCGCAACGCCACCCCCGCGGACATCCACATGAGCGACGATTTCCTGGCCGCCCAGGGGCTGAGCGTCCACCGCACCGACCGGGGCGGCGAGGTCACCTACCATGGCCCCGGCCAGGTCGTGGTCTACCCCATCTGCAACCTCCGGGGCGGCCGGGAGGATGTGGGCCGTCTGGTGCGGGGCCTGGAGGAGGCCATGATCCGCACGGCGGCGGGTTTCGGGGTCGAGGCGGACCGCCTCCCGGGCGCGCCCGGCATCTGGGTGGAGACGGCGCGGGGACCCGAGAAGCTCGGCGCCATCGGGCTCCACCTCAGCCGCTGGATCAGCACTCACGGCATCGCCTTCAACGTGCGACCCAACCTGGACCACTTCAAGTGGATCACCCCCTGCGGCTTCACCGACAAGGGCGTGTGCAGCCTGGCCTCGCTCCTGGGCGGGGGCGCGCCGACCTGGGAGGAGGCCGCCGACCGGCTCCAGGCCCACCTCGTCGAGCAGCTGGCCCTGGACCTGCAGCCATCGCCCGCGCCCAGCCGCAGCGTCTCGGCCCTCACCTGGCGCCGGGGTCCGGTCGGGCCCGAGATCCTCATGATGCTGCGGCGTCCGGAGCATGGCCTCTGGTGGCAGAGCGTCACGGGCATGATGGAACCCGGCGAGACCCCGGAACAGACCGCCCACCGCGAACTGATGGAAGAGACGGGCCTCGTGGGCACCCTGCGCCCCCTCGGCCTGTCCCACAGCTTCTGGGTGGATCCCTCCATCGTGCACTTCCCCGATGCCGAGCCCCGCTTCAACACCGAGATCTGCTTCTCCATGGAGGCCGCCCCGGAGGCGGTCGTGCGCCTGGAGCCCACCGAGCACAGCGAGTTCCTGTGGTGCGACCTGGACGAGGCCTACCGGCGCATGAAGTGGGAGGGGTCCAAGGCCGCGCTTCAGCTGCTGAGGAAGGCGCTCTGCCCCTGATCCGGGCTGCGCGGTCTGTGGTTCGTGACCGGCACCGGGGTCGCTGGGTCCGGGTCCTGCGGCCGGGCTTGATACCCTGAGGCATTCTCCGGAGTACCCATGTTCCCCCAGTTCACCGAGGATCAGTCTGCCATCCGCGATGCGGCCCGGGCCTTCGCGATGGCCGAGATCGACCCGGGCGCGGCCGCCCGGGACGCCAGCGGCGACTTCCCCGCGGACATCCTGAAGAAGCTGGGCGAGATGGGTTTCCTGGGGATGACCGTGCCTGAGGCCTATGGCGGGGGCGGCTCGGACTTCCTCAGCTACATCCTGGCCCTGGAGCAGATCGCCTACACCGACGCCTCCGTGGCCGTGACCATGAGTGTCAACAACTCCGTGGCCTGCGCCCCCATCCTTACGTTCGGCACCCCGGCCCAGAAGCAGAAATACCTGAAGCCCCTGGCCAGCGGCGAGGTGCTGGGCGGATTCATGCTCACCGAACCCGATGCGGGCTCCGACGCCGCCGCCCTGAAGACCCGCGCCAACCGGGTGGAGGGCGGCTGGCTGCTGAACGGCTCCAAGGCCTGGATTACGAATGGCGGCGTGGGCCGCTACTTCGTCATCATGGCGCGCACGGACCCCGACAAGGGCAAGAAGGGCATCAGCGCCTTCATCCTCGATGCGGATCAGCCC
>CAIMBM010000190.1 GCA_903839205.1 uncultured Holophagaceae bacterium
CCCCGCCGGGGGCACTGCCGTGCCCCCAGACCCCCGTCTCGCGGTGCCCCCAGCAGTCCAGATGATCCAGCTATTACGCGCGGGCACCACTAGGTCGTCGATTTAGGTTTTCAATCTGTGTGAATTTCTGAAATCTGTGGACCCTGGGTTTTCCTGAGACATCTGCGTCATCTGCTGTTAACCATTTCCCGCCTGGAGGTGCCTGACAATCAGCTGAGGCGTTCCTCAGTCGAGGCTGCGCCCCAGCTTGAGGAACAGCTCCTTCCAGGGCTCGGGCAGGACCTCCGCGTCGCGGTCGATGGTGGCCTCGTCGCCCCGGACGAAGGGGCCGGTTCGGCCAGCGGTCCCCAGTTCCGCCACGTTGCGCAGGGTGGCCTCCGCCAGAGGCAGCAGGCCCCGGCCGGGCAGGGCCACGCCCTGGGCGCGCAGGAGGGCGGCGGCCCCCAGCCAGAGGGTGGCCGCGTGGCCCGAGGTGAGGACCGCGGCCGCATGATAGAGGGGCTTCAGCTCCGCGGGCAGGTCGAAGGCCGCGAAGCCCAGCGCCCCGAAAGCCCGGCGCAGGTCATCCGGGACCGCCCCGGTGATGGCCAGGGGCGTGCCGGTCCAGTCCCGGGCATGCCCGTCGAAGCTGGTGAGGGGATGGGCGCAGGGCACGCCCGCCAGATGCAGGCTGCCCGCCATGTGCACACATCGCCCGGGGAAACAGGTCGCGAGATCGGGCACGGCGCGGTCCGGCACCGCCAGCAGCACCAGGCCTTCGGGGCGGGACGAGCGGTCCAGAAGGGCGGCGCGGGGACCCCAGGCCTCCGCCAGGGCGCGCCCGGCACGGCCCCGGCCCAGGATGGTGAACTCGGTGTCCATGGGGAGAGTGTCTCTTAAAAGGGCGGTGGGCCATAGGCTGTAGGCTGGAGGGGTGAAGCCACCCTCTGCCCCCTGGGGCCTCCCGCCCGAGGTTCCCTGGCCGCGGTTCCTGCGGCTGCTGCGCCAGCCCGACCCGCCCCGGGGCTGGCTCGAGGCCGCCGCGGACCTGCGGGAGCTGAAGAAGCGGCCTCTGCTGCTGCGCTGGATCGCCCAGCATCCCAAGGCCCCGGCCCACCTCCGTTCGCGCCTGCTGGCCCGCCTGCCCTGGCGGGCCCTGGTGGCCGTGGCGGCGGACCCGGGGGCCCATCCCCAGGCTCGGCAGCAGGCCACGGAGAAAGTGCAACAGCTCTGGGCGACCCTGACCACCGGCGAGCGCCGCAGCCTGGCCATCCACGCGCCCCGTCCCCTCTGGCCCCTGGTGTGGCGGGCGCCTGCCGTCAGTGTGCTGCAGGCCTTCCTCCAGCATCCGAAACTGGGACTCGAGGCCCTCGTCGCCCTCATCCAGCCGCCCCTGCGGCCACCCCAGGCGGATGCCCTCGCCACCTCCCGCTGGCGGGAGATCGGACCGGTGGCCGAGCAGGTGCTCCGGGCCCTGGACCAGACCCTCGCCCAGCCCGATTCCGGGCTCGTCCTGGGCCATGCGGCGCCCTGGGTGAAGGCGCTCGACGAGGAGGCCCGCATCCTCGCCGCCAGCCGGACGCTCACGCCCGCGCTGAGACGCATGGTGCATCCGCGGCGCGGAACCGACTAGGACCCGCTCAGCAGCGCTTCAGAACCTCGGCGACGCAGCGCTCGATCCCGACCCATACATCCGACAGCCTGGCGTCGTCGAACATGTAGGCCGGGGTGGTCACCAACTTGAGGGCCTCGTCGATGACGATCTCCCGGGCGCTGGGGGTGTCCTGGTGCAGGTGGCCCAGGTGGTGCATGGCGTCGGCGCAGCCGGGATCCGTGCCCAGGGTGAGCCGCGCGGCGCTCCGGCCCGACAGTGCGAGGGCCACCAGGGCCGGGGCGATGCAGATGGCGCCCACGGGCTTCCCAGCATCGAAGAAGCCGAGCAGGAAGGCGGCCACGTCCGGCCGCATCTCGGCCTCGGCGCCCTTGAAGGCGAAGGAGCAGTGGTTCTTGGCCACGCCGTAGCCGCCCGGCATCACCAGGGCGTCGTAGTCCCCGACCCGGGCTTTGGCCAGATCCAGACACTGGCCCACCCGGGCAATGCGGCTGGACTCCTCCAGGATGTTGCGCACCGCCCCCGGGACGGGCTGGCCGGTGACGTGGTTGATGACGTGGTGCTGCTCGGCATCGGGGGCGATGCACTGGAAGTCCACCCCGTTCTGGTCCAGGGCGAGCAGGGTGAGCACGGCCTCGCGCACCTCCGCGCCGTCCAGATGGCCACAGCCCGACAGCAGCACCGCGACCTTGAGCGTCTTCGCCATGGGAGCCTCCTGCAACGACGCCCATCATACGCCGGGGCCGGAAGGGCCGGCCGGTTTCCTGGGGCAAAACTTCAGTCCACCCCGCGACCATCCGATGCCAGGGGAACCTCTGCGTCCAGCCCTCCTTCCCCTCGCACCGCGAGTCCCCTCTGGCGGAGGCCTGGGGACCACAAGGCATCCGGTCCTTTCACCCTCTCCTCAACCTTCGCGGCAGGCCATGGCAAACACCAGGGAAGACAGGAAGGAGGCTGCAGCCTTCCGGGGTGCCTGGCCGGGCACGAAGCGGCGGGCCCTCTGGACCGGCCCGTCGGTCCTGGTGGCGATGGGCACCTTCGAATGGCTGAAACAGGCCCTCTGGCCGCGGCTCACCCTGTGGGAATCCCACTTTCTCACCATCGGATTCAGCACCCTGGCCGGCATTTTCGCAAGCAGCCTGGCCACCCGGAGGCTGAAGGGCGTCTTCGACCGGTTCCTGGCGGAGGAACGCGAACGGGAGCGGGTCCTGGCCGAACAGGAGGAACTGTTCCGCAGCGCCATGAACCATGCGGCCACGGGCATGGCCCTCATCTCCATGGATGGCAGGTACCTCAAGGTCAATGCTGCCTTCTGCGCCATGGTCGGCCACACGGAAGCCAAACTCCTGGATGCCTCCCTCCAGTCCATCACCCATCCCGAGGACCGCGAGGCGGACGCCGAGAACATCAACCGCATGCTGGCCGGGGAAGCCGTCGTGGGGGATATCGAGAAGCGCTACGTCCGGAAGGACGGCCAGGTCGTCCACGCTTTCGTCTCCCCTTCCATCGTCTGGGATGCGCAGGGCCACCCCCGGTTCATGGTGTCGCACATCCAGGACATCACGGCCCGGAAGGCAGCCGAGACGGCCATGGCGGCCAGCGAAGCCCGACTGCGCCGCCTGCTGGAGGCCTCGGCCATTCCCATGAGCGTGGCGCACATCTCCGGGCGGATCGAGTATCTCAACCGGCAGTTCACCCAGACTTTCGGCTACACCCTGGAGGACATCCCCGACCTGGAAACCTGGTGGCCCAAAGCCTACCCGGACGAGGCCTACCGGAAGCGAACCATCGCCACCGTGGCGGAGTCCATCCGGCAGGCCGTGGAGACCGGGGCAGAGATCCGTCCAGAGGGCGATTACCAGGTGACCTGCAAGGACGGTTCGATCTGCATCATGGAACTCACCGGCGCCCTGGTGGGTGAGCAGATGTTCGTCGCCTTCCACGACCTGACTGACCGCGCCCGGATGGAGGGCAGGCTGCGGGATGCCCTGGAGTTCAACCAGGCGCTCCTGGCGGCCCAGCCCCTGGGCGTGCTGGCCTATCAGGCGGACTCCGGCCAGTGCGTCTTGGCCTCTCCCCTCAGCGCCACGGCCATCGGGGCCACCGTGGAGGAGGCCCTGTCCCAGAATTTCCGGCAGCTGGATTCCTGGCGGCAGAGCTCCCTGCTGGCCACGGCCGAGGAGGCCCTCGCCAGCGGTGAACCCAGGTACGTCGAAACGAAGGTCCATTCCTCCTTCGGGAAACAACTCTGGCTTGGCGCGCATTTCGCGACCTTCACCAGCGGTGGGGAAAAGCACCTGCTGCTGCTCCTCTCGGATATCACTGCGCGAGTCGAATCTGAGCGCCAGCGCTGGGAGTCGGAACGCCGGCTGCTGGCGCTGATGGAGGGGGTGGACCAGATCTCCGTGATGCTCGACCTGGAGGGGCGGGTCACTTTCTGCAACGACTTCCTCCTGAAGCTCACGGACTGGCGGCGGGAAGAGGTGCTGGGACAGGACTGGTTCCGGCTGTTCATCCCGGACGAGGGGAGCGCTACCCGCCGGTTCTTCCTGGATGCCATCCAAAATGGGAAGATCGACCTGCACGTCGAGAACCCCATCCGGGCCCGCAACGGTGAGTTGAGGCTGGTCCAGTGGACCAACACCCTGCTCTACGCTCCCGATGGCGAGGTGCTGGGGTCCGCCAGCCTGGGGAGGGACATCACGGAGCTGAGGCGCTCCGAGGAAGCGCTGAGGGCTTCCGAGGAGAAATTCTCGCAGATCTTCCTGTCCAGCCCCGACGCCATTGCCATCACGGACTTCGAGGACGGCACCGTGTACGACATCAACCCCGGCTTCACCCGGCTCCTGGGATACGAGCCTTCCGAAGCCATCGGGCACCGCACGACCCAGGAGGGCCTGACCCTCTGGGCGGACCCCACCGGGCGGGACCTCTTCCGCACCCAGATGGCCTCCCTGGGCAAGGTGGCCAACCTCCCCGCCGCCTTCCTGCGCAAGGACGGCCAGGTGGTCCAGGTGCTGCTCTCCTCCTCCCTGCTCGAGGTGGAAGGCGTGCCCAGGGCCCTCTCGGTGATCCGCGATGTGACCGAACACCGCCGCATCGAGGAGGAGCGGCGCCAGCTGGAGATCCAGGTGTACAAGTCCCAGCGGCTCGAGAGCCTCGGAAGCCTGGCCGGCGGCATGGCCCACGACATGAACAACGTGCTGGGGGCGATCCTGGGCATCGCCTCCATCCACCACGAGACCGCCCCCCATGGATCTCCCCTGCAGCGGGCCATGGACATCATCAGCAAGGCCTGCGTCCGGGGCCGCACCCTCGTCCAGGGGCTGCTGGGGTTCGCCCGGAAGGGCCTGGCCGAGCAGCAGGTGCTCGACCTCAACGACCTGGTGCAGGAGCAGGTGGCCCTGCTCGAGCGCACCACGCTCCAGAAGGTGCGCCTGCAGGTCGACCTCGCCGGGGGCCTGCGGCCCATCATGGGAGACCCCGGGGCCCTGACCCATCTCATCATGAATCTCTGCGTCAATGCCGTGGACGCCATGGAGACCGGGGGTACGTTGAGGCTCGCCACCCGGAACGAGGACCGGGATTTCGTGCTGCTCGAGGTCGCGGACACCGGGTGCGGGATGGCGAAGGAGGTCCTGGACCGGGCCCTCGACCCCTTCTTCACCACCAAGCCCCAGGGCAAGGGTACCGGCCTGGGATTGCCCATCGTCTACGGCACCGTCAAGGCCCACGGGGGAAGCCTGGAGATCGAGAGCCTTCCAGCGGTCGGCACCACCATCCGGATCCACCTGCCCTCCTGTGAGGGAGCCGCCGGCACGGCTGGGTCGGAATCCCCCATACCGGCACAGCAGGCCTCCCTGCGGGTGCTGGTGGTGGACGATGACGCCCTGGTCCAGACCAGCCTGGAGCTCATGCTGACAGGCCTGCACCACCGGACCACCCTGGCCTCCAGCGGCGAGGAGGCCATCCGTCGCCTCGAGGAGGGCCTGGAGGTGGATCTGGTGGTCCTCGACCTGAACATGCCCGGGCTCGGGGGGGAGGCCACCCTGCCCCACCTGCGGCGCCTCCGCCCGGACCTGCCCGTGCTCCTGTCCACGGGGAGGTCCGACCAGAGGGCCCTGGACCTTGCGGCCCGGTCCACACGGGTGAACCTGCTGGCCAAGCCCTACACCCTCGAGGAGATCCGGCAGAGGATCGAAGACCTCACCAGGGCCTGAGGCCCCGGAACCGGGGCCCCCTCCTTCGACTAACCTGGACCCATGCGCCTCTCCTCCCGCCTGCCGCCGGCTTTCGACCCGAACGCCCTGACCGCCGCCCTCACACGACTGCGGTCCGAAGGCCGGGAGATCCTGGACCTCACCCTCTCGAACCCCACCTGCTGCGGGTTCGCCTACCCCGAAGCCGAGATCCGTGCGGCCCTCTCCCAGCCTGCCGTGCTGGCCTACGATCCGGACCCCTGCGGATCGGCCCCGGCCCGGGAGGCCATTGCGGCCCATCACGGCCATGGCCTCGGCGCCGAGGACCTGCTGCTGACGGCATCCACCAGCGAGGGCTACGGCCTTCTATTCAAGCTGCTGGGGGATCCCGGCGACGAAGTGCTGGTGCCCAGCCCCAGTTACCCCCTCTTCGACTGGCTGGCCCGTCTCGAAGGTCTCGTTGCCCGCACCGTGCCCTCCTACTTCCACGAGCGCTGGCACCTGGATCTCGGGGCCCTGGAAGCGGCCCTCTCGCCGCGGACCCGGGCCGTGGTGGTGGTGAATCCCAACAACCCCACGGGACACTTCCTGTCCAAACCCGAATGGGCGGGGCTCACGGCCCTCTGCGCGCGGCAGGGCCTCGCCCTCCTCGTGGACGAGGTCTTCGGGGACTACGCCCTGGAGCCGCCCGCCGACTGCCTGGCCAGCGCCCTCCTCGACCCGGACCCGCCCTGCCCGGTCTTCCTGCTGTCGGGCCTCAGCAAGGTGGCGGCCCTGCCCCAGCTCAAGCTGGGCTGGATCGCCCTGCGCGGACCCGGGGCCGCGGAACACCGGTCGGCCCTGGCCTTCCTGGCGGACCAGTACCTGTCTGTCTCGGCCCCGGTGCAGGCGGCGGCGTCGACTCTGCTGGCCCTGGCCCCGGGAGTCCGGGAGCAGGTGCGGGCGCGCCTCCACAGGAACCTGGCCGCCCTCGACACCCGATTGGCGGCGGAGCCACGCCTCTCCCGCCTGCCCGTGGAGGGCGGCTGGTCCGTGCTGCTGCGGCGCCCGGCCCTGGATGCGGACGAGGCCTGTGCCCTGCGGCTGCTGGAATCCGGCTCGACCCTGGTCCATCCCGGGTCCTTCTTCGACCTGCCCGGGGATGGCCATCTGGTGCTGAGCCTGCTGACGCCGGAAGGGTCCTTCCGCGAAGGACTGGGGCGCATCCTCCCCATCATTTGACGCATAATCAGCGGAACCCATGAGCACACTCGCCTCCTGCCCCAGCTGCGGTGCCGCCCTGACCTTCCGGCCCGGGACCATGGTGGCCGTCTGCGCCTACTGCAAGGCCCTGGCCGCCCGGAGGGACCGTGACCCGGAACTGATCGGCAAGGTGGCCGACCTCGTGGACACGGGCTCGCCCCTCGGCCTGGGCAGTTCCGGCACCTACGCGGGCCGGGCCTTCTCGCTCGCGGGTCGCGTCCAGCTCAAGCATCCCCTGGGCGGCGTGTGGGACGAGTGGTACCTGGCCCTCGAGGACGGCCGCTGGGGCTGGCTGGCGGAGGCCCAGGGCCGCTTCTACCTGACCTTTACCCAGACGCCGCACGGCCCGCTGCCCCCGGCGGAGGGCCTCCGGGCGGGGGGTGCCGTGGACCTCGGCCAGGACGGTCTCTGGACCGTGGGCGAGGTCAGCCTGGCCACCTTCCACAGCGCCGAGGGCGAGATCCCCTGGACCGTGGAGCCCGGCGCCACCTATCGCTACGCGGACCTTTCGGGCCGGAGCGGCGCCTTCGCCACCCTGGACTACGGCGAAGATCCGCCCCTCTTCTTCCTGGGGTCGTGAGATTCCTCTGGCGGACCTGCACCTGCAGGGCGGTGCGCGCAAACCGCTGAAGGTGGGCACCCAGAGCCTCAACTGCCCCAAGTGCGGGGGCGCCCTGGCCCTCCACGCCCCGGACCAGACCCAGCGGGTGGGTTGCCCCAGCTGCGGCAGCCTGCTCTCGGCGGAAAACGGCAAGCTCGCCTTCCTGAAGAGCCTGAAACAGTCTCACCAGGAAGTGGTCATCCCCCTCGGCGCCGAAGGCCTGCTGAAGGGGGAGAAGGTCACATGCATCGGCCAGCTGCGCCGCAGCTGCACCATCGATGGCCTGCCCTACCCCTGGACCGAGTACCTGCTCCTCGACAGCCAGCACGGGTTCAAGTGGCTGGTGGAAAGCGAGGGCCACTGGAGCCTGGCCACGTCGGTGGCCCCCGGGGAGGTTCCCCAGGCCAGCGAGGGCCAGCGGAATCTGCGGACCCACGGCCAGGACTGGCGGCGTTTCCAGGATGTGCAGGCCGTGGTCACGGGCGTGTGGGGCGAGTTCTACTGGAGCGTGGAACAGGGCGAGCAGGTACTGGTGACTGAATTCGTGGCCCCACCCCGCAGCCTCACCCGGGAGCGGCAGTCCCATGCGGGCGGCGGCGAAGAGGTGAACTGGAGTCTGTCCACCTACCTCGAACCGGGCGAGGTCTGGTCCGCCTTCAAGCTCGCAGGTGCCCCCCCGCCGCCCCAGGGCATCGGCTCCTTCCAGCCGAACCCGCACCGGGCGGCGCTTTCGAAATCCGCTCTGTGGATCGTGGGGGCCCTGGGGCTGCTGCTCATCCTGGTCATGGCGGAGTCCATGACGCACCGCAATGAGGAGCTGTTCCGCCAGCGGATCGACCTCATCGAGTTGACCCCGGGCCTGCGGCCGATGGCGGGAGATGCGGCCCGCCGGGGGATTCCCGCGGGTCGCCCCGCCCCGGCGACACCTCAGGGCACCCCGAGCGAGGAGCCCCAGGAGCCGGTCTTCTTCTCGGAGCCCATCGAGATCAAGGACGGGCACCAGAATCTGGCGGTCACCCTCAGCGCCCCCGTGAACAATGCCTGGATCGAGGTGGAGGGCGCCCTGGTGAGCGAAACCACGGGGGTGGCCGAACTCTTCCTCCTGGAGAACAGCTACTACCACGGCGTGGATGGCGGCGAATCCTGGACCGAAGGCGGCCAGACCGAGACCGTGTTCCTCAGCGCCATGCCGCCCGGCAGCTACGTTCTGCGCCTGGCCCCGTCCTGGAACGGGAAGGTCCCGCCCGTCAGGTTCATCGAGGTGCAGCTGCGCCAGGGCGTCATGCGCTGGCTCTATCCCGGCCTGGCCCTCCTGGCCATCCTCCTGGTGCCCCTGATCATGATCTTCCCCATGGCAGCCTTCGAGGGGCGGCGCTGGCAGGAGAGCATGTACGCCCCCAAGTCCGGAGGTGACTAGCCGTGCGGATCATCTACCTGCTCTTCCTGGGCGCCGGCTTCAGCCTCATGGTGGCCAACGGCTTCTTCGGCCGCGAGTTCTTCGGTCAGCGCCGCCGCGTCGACCTGCCCCCCAGCATCCGCCAGACCCCAGGCGCGTACCGGACATTCCTGCACAACAATGGCTTTCACGGAGGCAAGTGATGTTCACGGAACAACTGCTCCACCAGCTCCTCGTCGCCGCCGTCTTCTGCACCCTGGGCCTCGTCATCCTCGGCGCGGTCTGGCTCGTGCTCATGCGGGTGCTGCCCTTCTCCCTCCGCAAGGAGTTCGAGGATGACCAGAACACTGCCCTGGGCATCGTCCTCGGCTGCCTCATCCTGGGCATCAGCATCATCATCGCCGCCGCCATTCATGGATGAGCTGCCCCAGCGGCCCGAGCTGAGGGCGCCGCTGCTGTTCATCAGCGTGCTACTCATCGCCAGCTGCGGGCTGATCTACGAGCTGGTGGCGGGAACGCTGTCGAGCTACCTGCTGGGGGATTCGGTCACCCAGTTCTCCACGGTGATCGGGGTGTATCTAAGCGCCATGGGGCTGGGATCCTGGTTATCGAAGTTCCTCCACCGAGGGCTCGCCCGCCGCTTCGTGGATCTGGAATTGGCCGTGGCGCTGGTGGGGGGCTTCTCGGCGCCCATCCTCTTCCAGGCCTTCGCCCACACCCACGCCTTCCGGGTGGTGCTCTACGGCGTGGTGCTGGCCGTGGGGACACTGGTGGGGCTGGAGATCCCCATCCTCATGCGCATCCTCAAGGACCAGGTGCGATTCAAGGACCTGGTGGCCGGCGTGCTCACCCTGGACTACATCGGCGCCCTCTTCGCCTCACTGCTGTTCCC
>CAIMBM010000191.1 GCA_903839205.1 uncultured Holophagaceae bacterium
CTTCCGCATCATCCTGCAGGATCCGGCCGTGAAGGCCGTGCTGGTGAACATCTTCGGCGGCATCATGCGCTGTGACGTGGTCGCCGCTGGCATCGTGAAGGCGGCCAAGGTGATCGGCATCCAGGTGCCCGTGGTGGTGCGCCTCGAGGGGACCAACGGCGAGGAGGGCAAGAAGATCCTGGCCGAGAGCGGCCTGAACCTCATCGCCGCCACTGACCTGAAGGATGCCGCCGAGAAGGTGGTCGCCTCGATCAAGTAGAGTCCAAGGCTGTCCGGGGGGACCGCCAGTTCGCTTCGCCCGCGAGGTCCCCCACACCCCGACCGAATCCCAGGAATCCCATTTTCGAGAGGTATGACATGGCAGTTCTCGTGGGCAACCACACCAAGCTGATCGTCCAGGGCATCACGGGCCGCGAAGGCCTCTTCCATGCCATCGGCTGCCGCGACTACGGCACCAACGTGGTCGGCGGCGTCACTCCAGGCAAGGGCGGGACGGAAATCGAGGGCTTCCCGGTCTTCAACACCGTGCGAGATGCGGTGGCCGGCACCGGCGCCAACGCCACCATGATTTTCGTGCCCCCCGCCGGGGCCGCGGACGCCGTTCTCGAGGCCCTGGAAGCGGGCATCGAGCTCGTCGTCTGCATCACCGAGGGCATCCCCGTCCTCGACATGGTGAAGGTCAAGCGCGTCCTCCCCGACTACCCCAAGAGCCGCCTCATCGGCCCGAACTGCCCGGGCATCATCAGCCCCGGCCTCGCCAAGATCGGCATCATGCCCGGCTTCATCCACAAGCAGGGCCATGTGGGGGTGGTCAGCCGCTCCGGCACCCTGACCTACGAGGCTGTGGGGCAGTTGACCGCCCTCGGCATCGGCCAGAGCACCTGCATCGGCATCGGCGGCGACCCGATCAACGGCACCAGCCACATCGACGCCCTGCGGCTGTTCCAGGACGATCCGGACACCCACGCCATCATCATGATCGGCGAGATCGGCGGCAGCGCCGAGGAGGAGGCCGCGGAATTCGTGAAGCAGTACGTCACGAAGCCCGTGGTGGCCTTCATCGCCGGCCAGACGGCCCCTCCGGGCCGCCGCATGGGCCACGCGGGCGCCATCATTTCCGGCGGCCACGGCACGGCCGCCGAGAAGATGAAGGCGCTCCAGGCCGCCGGCATCAGGGTCGTCCAGAGCCCGGCGGACATGGGCAAGGCCCTGGCTGAACGGCTGAAGTAGAACCAAGCAACTTTCACCACCAAGGCCCAAGACACCAAGGCAAGACAAAAGCAGTTCTTGGTGTCTTGGTGCCTTGGTGGTTAATTTTTGCTTATGTTGATTTCTAGAGAAATGGTCCTGGACATGGACATCGGGCTCAACGCCGCGCTCTACGGCGGCGACATGATGGCGCGCATGGACAAGGTGGCGGGCATCGCGGCAGCGCTCATGTCCAGGAACCGCCGGTATCTCACGCTGAAGGTCTCGGAGTTGACCTTCCACAGCCCGGTGCGGGCGGGGGAGATCATCGAGTTCCACATCGGCGTCACCCGCCAGGGCCGGACCAGCATGACCCTCCAGATCGAGGTGGAGGTCTACGAGCCCATCTCCGACCTGCGCAGGGACGTCACCAGCGGAGAGTTCGTGATGGTGGCCGTGGGCGAGGACCTCCATCCCGAGCCCGTCATCTGGAAGCCGGAGATGGTGCTGGCCGCCACCAGGGCCCATGCGGCCCGGGGGGCATCGCGCCCGGATCGCACCTGACCCGCGTATGCTGGTGCCATGACGGATCTCATCAAGGCCCACCTGGATCATCGGCGCCTGTGGCGGGAGTTCGACTACTGCTATCCGGTCATCTCCCGCCGCAGCCACGGGGTGAGCCTGGGGGTGAACCTGAACCCGGACAAGGTCTGCAATTTCGATTGCGTCTACTGCGAGGTGGACCGCCAGACCCCGCCCAAGCGGAAGGACCTGGATCTCGAGCAGCTGGAGCGCGAGCTGGGTGTGCTCCTGGACCTGGCGATCAGCGGCGACCTCTACCAGACCTCGCCATTCCATACGGCCCTGCCCGAACAGCGGCGGCTGAACGACATCGCCTTCAGCGGGGACGGCGAGCCCACGACGGCCCGCGAGTTCGCCGAGGTGGTGGCCCGGGTGGCCGGCCTCAAGGCCCAGCGGAGACTGGACCAGGTGAAGCTGGTGCTCATCACGGACTCCAGCCGGCTCCTGGCCCCCGAGGTCGTGAAGGGGCTGGAGACCCTGATGGCGAACCAGGGCGAAGTTTGGGCCAAACTCGATGCGGGCACGGAAGCCTTCTACCGCGAGATCGACCGCAGCCAGGTCCCCTTCCAGCGCATCCTGGACAACCTGCTGGGCACGGCCCGCCGTTGGCCGATTATCATCCAGACGCTCTTCCTCGACTGGAAGGGGCATGGACCGGCCGCCGCCGAACTGGGAGCCTACTGTGGACGCCTGGAGCACATCCAGGCCCAGGGAGGGCAGATCCAGGGAATCCAGCTCTACACGGTGGCCCGGCCCACGCCCGAGCTCGAGGCCAGGCCCCTGCGGCGGCTCGAGCTGGATGCCATCGGAGCGAACCTCCGGGGCTGCCTGCCCGGCCTGCCGGTGGAGGTCTTCTACGGCCCGGAGGAATGGGCCTGATGGCGCGATCCGCCCTGGGGCCGGCGCTCCTGCTGCTGCTCGGCCTGGGCGCCTGCCGGGCCCGCGAGGGCAAGACTGAGCCCACGCCTCCCGTACCCCCCGGCCTCAGGCTGGTCGCGGTGGGCGACATCCTCATGCACCAGGACGTCAAGCGGGCCGCCGAGGCGGACCCCTTGGGACTCCCGGCGCTGTGGGCGGACCTGGTCCCCCTCTTCCAGGGGGCGGACCTGGTGTTCGGCAATCTGGAGACCCCGGTGGCACCCGTGGGCGGCCGCCCGGGCGTGCCCTTCCAGTTCAATGCCCCGGAGACGCTGCCCGCCGCGCTCCGGGCCAGCGGCTTCACGGTGCTCTCCACGGCCAACAACCACGCCTTCGACCAGGGCGCCAAAGGCGTGAGGGAAACCCTGGACCGCCTGCGGGCAGAGCACCTCGTGGCCGTGGGCAGCGGGGAGGACCGGCCCCGGGCGGAGGCCCTCCAGATCGTGGAATGCCGGGGACTCCGGGTGGCCTTCCTGGGCTTCACGGACATCTTCAACCTCGACCTGAACCGGCGGGCCAGCGAACCCTGGGTGCGCCCCCTAGACCTGGAACCGGCCCTGGCGGCCGTGCGCGAGGCCCGGAACCATGCCGACCTGATCGTGGTGAGCCTGCACTGGGGCAACGAGTACCAGCACCTGCCCACGAAGCGGCAGAGGGACATCGCCCACGCCCTGGTCCAGGCCGGCTGCGATGTGCTCCTGGGACACCACCCCCACGTGCTTCAGCCCCTCGAGCTGCTGGAGGCAGGTGGCCGCAGGGCCCTGGTGGCCTACTCGCTCGGGAACTTCATCAGCAACCAGGACCGGATGTATCGGGCCGACCTCTTCCCCGTGGCCGGGGGCGACAACCGGGATGGGGCAGCGCTGTCCCTCCGCTTCGAGCAGAGGCGGGGGCTCGACGGCCTGGACCACCTGAGCCTGGCCGAGGCCGCCGTGGAGCCTCTCTGGACCGAGAACAACTGGGGCGCCCCGGCGGGCCGGCGGCAGATCCGCGTCATCCGGGTGGCGGCCGCCGAGGCCAGGGTCCGCGCGGAGCTGGATGAACTTGCCGGGACGGCTGAAGGCCCCGCCACCCCACCCGATCCAGCCCTTCGCCGGAAGGCGATCCTGGACAGGCAGGAGTACCTCCGCACCCTCATCCTGCGGCGCCGGCGCGTGGCCGAGATCGTGGGCGAGGAGTTCGTCAGGTGAGACCCAGCTCGGCCCGATGCTCGTGCAGCACGGCGATGATGCGGGCCAGGTGGCCGTCTTCGGAGCCGCCCACCGCTTCCATGAGCAGTCGCAGGCCCTCGGCCACTTCGAAGCGGTCCACGCCGGCGGCGAAGGCCTTGTCCTTCAGCTTCTTCTTCACGCTCTTCGGCTCCAGCCCCTCGGTGCGCGTGGGACGCACAAGGGCACAGGCCATGATGAAGCCCGTGATCTCGTCCGAGGCCAGGAGAGCCCTGTCCAGCAGGCCGTCGTAGGACACGCCCCAGCGCGTGTAGTGGGCGCTGATGGCATGGGCCAGGTCCTCGGCCCCCTGCTCCCGCAGCCAGGCTACGATGCGCCTGGGGTGCTCCTCGGGCCAGCGGTCGTAGTCCGCGTCGTGGAGGAGGCCGGCCAGGCCGAAGCGCTCGACGTCCTGGCCCAGGCCCGCGGCCAGGTCCCGCATCACCAGCTCCACGGCCCTGGCGTGGGTCCGGAGTTTCTCCGAAGGCGTCCAGTCGCAGAGCAGCAGCCAGGCTTCGTTGCGGTTGAGCATGGGCAGGTCCTCAGGGGATCTCGATGGTGGATTTCATCGGCCCGAGCTCCGGATCCCCGGGGTAGCGGACCGAGGCCAGGAAGAGACCCGAGGCGGGCGAGGCCTTGGCGCCCCAGAAGAGGTTGGCGGCCTCGGTCGGATTCCGCAGGTCCTCCAGGATCCGACGGGGTTCTTCTTCGCCCAGGGCGCAGGCCACGGAGGCACCGACCATGCGGCGCACCTGGCGGCGGAAGAAGTGGGTGGCCTGGACACGCAGAAGAATCAAGGCTCCTGCTTCGGCCACCTCGCAGCGGAAGATGCGGACACGACCATCCTCCTCGCTGTCGAGGTCGGCAAAGGCGGAGAGGTCCTGATCCCCCTCAAAGGCCCTCCAGGCCTGGGCAAGGCGACCAAGGTCCAGATTCCGCTTCACCCACCAGATCCAGGGCTTGCCGAAGGCGCTGCGCCGCCGGCTGATCTGGTAGAGGTAGGTGCGGTCCAGGGCGTCATGGCGGGCATGGAATCGCGGGGGACAAACCCGGACGTCGCGGATGGCGATGTCCTGGGGGAGGGCCCCGTCAAGGAGGCGCCGCAGTTCCCCCGGCCTGGGGGCCCCCCGGGCTTCCAGGTGCAGGTGGGCCACCTGCCCCAGGGCATGGACGCCGGCATCGGTCCGACCGGCGCCGCCCAGGTAGAGGAGGCGCAGACCCGCCTCGTGGATGACGTGCTCGATGCTTCCCGCCACAGTGCGCACGCCCTCCCGGGTCTGGCTGGCGCCCTGCTTCTGCCATCCCTGGAACCGGCTCCCGTCATACTCGATCAGCAGCCGGAAGGAGGCCAGGGGCGGGGGCTTCATGGCCATCAGTGGGGCCCGATGACGGCCTTCACCGCTGCGATCAGGATGGCCGGGTCATGGATCGGTTTGGCGATGTAGCCCTCGGCACCGGTCATGCCCAGGTACTTCTCGCGGTCCCCGAACATGGCATGGGCCGTGGCCAGCAGCACGGGGATGTGGCGGGTGATTTCGTCCTTCTTCAGCAGCTTGGTGATGAAGATGCCATCCACCTTTTGGCCTTCGTAGCTGGAGCGGGTGAGGCTCACATCCATGATGATGGCGGCCAGATCCGCCTCCTGGGCCAGGCGCAGGATCTCATCCACCTCTTCTGACACCAGGACCTCATATCCGCCCTTCTTGGCGAGGACGGTCTGGATGAATTTCACATTGATGGGGTCGTCCTCCACCAGGAGGATCCGGTTGGACATGAGCGCCTCTGTATGTCCAGCCTATCGGCACTTGCCGATCTGTCCAAAACATTGGAACGGCTTTGTGGTGCCAGGGGGCCGCGACCTACCGGTGTGCACCCAGCCTTTGCTGGGCCTCCAGGCGGTGCAGGAGGTCGTCCGGGACCTGCAGGCCGCCCCGCCCGCGTCCCAGGCGCAGCCCTGGCTTGTGGGCTCCGTGGTAGTCGCTGCCGCCGGTCACCACCATGCCCAGGCGGGCACCCAGGGCCACGAAGTACTTCTGCTCGGCCGCCCGGTACTCGCCGTAGTAGCCTTCGAGGCCCTCCAGCCCCTGGCGCTGGAGGTCGGCCATCGCCTCGTCCCAGTGGAAGGCGCCCTGGGCGAAGCGGCCGGGGTGTGCGACCACGGGCACGCCGCCGGCTTCGCGGATCCAGCGGGAGGCTTCTGAGGGGCTCAGTTCCTCCCGCGGCACGAAGCCCGGGCAGTCGTCGCCGATGAGGCGCTCGAAGGCCTCCGGCGGACGGCGTACGAAACCGCGGGTGGCGAGCGCCTTGGCAAAATGGACCCGCGACAGCAGGGGGGAGTCGGCCTGGGCCTGGACGTCCTCCAGGGTGATGGGACACCCCAGCTCGGCCAGCCGCACCAGCATGCGGCGGTTCCGGTCTTCCCGACGTGCGCGGAGTTCCACCAGCCTCGATTGGAACCGGGCATCGGAGGGATCCACCAGGAGCCCCAGGACGTGCAGGGACTGGCCCAGGAACCGGCAGCTGAGCTCGGTCCCCACGAGCAGGCGGACCTTCACCTGGGGCTGCATGGCCAGGAAGGCCGGAATGCCGTCGAGGGTGTCATGGTCCGTGAGGCAGAGGGCGGTCAGCCGGGCCTGGTCCCCGAGCAGAGCCAGTCCTCCTGGCGCATCCGTGCCGTCGGAGTGGAGGGAGTGGCAGTGGAGGTCGATCACCATCCGACCGTAGCAGAGCGGAGGGAGGATAGGACGGAATGCCCCGCAGGGGCATTGCCGCCCGCAGGGCGAGGGCCGGAGGCCCGAGTCACGATCCGACCCCAGCGAAGGTGAAGGGAGGATAGGACGGAATGCC
>CAIMBM010000192.1 GCA_903839205.1 uncultured Holophagaceae bacterium
GGGAGCAGTCGAAGACGCGGTGCTTCCCCCGCCACTTGGCTGTCCACTGGCCGAGGATGGCCGCCAGGCGGGCCCGCTCCGAAGGGTGCCTGAGGCACCCCTGGGCATAGGGCAGGAATTCGTCGAGCAGGTCCAAGGCGCAGCCTCCGGCTGCCTCCACCCTACCGCAGGGGGGCGCTGCCGGGAGCCGGGCCCCTCCGACTGGCGCCGACCCGATGGCGTTCTGGGCGGACCGCCTCGAGTTGTGGCCACCGGGGCGCTCCCGGGCCCGGGCACGGGGCCCCCGCCAGGACTCCGTCGTGGTCTAGAATCAAATGAGTATTTTAGAATATTAAAAATCCAGCTAAGTCCTTGCGATGACAGCGCTCTGTGGCATTGATCACAAGTGGTCCTATTTAGGTTTTTAGACAGAGAAAACGGCCCGCGAACCCCTCAGACTGATCGGATCTGGAGGCATTCATGTCCAACCCGGCCCCGCTGCTGATCAGCTCCGAGAACCTGCCTACCCCCAATTGGCACGCCACCCATGAAGAGGCTCAGGGCCGGTTGACCCGGTTGGCCGAGGCCCTGGCGGCCTCCAACTGGCAGGAAGTGGATCGCGGCGCGAAGTGGATCTACGAAGTGCTGCGCCCCCACAACGAGGCGGAGGAGCGCGAGCTGTTCCCCCTGCTGGAGGAGATCGGTGCCGAGACCCTCTACCAGCGTCTCCATGATGACCACCGGCAGATGTGGGACCTGACCCTGCAGCTGCTCGCCGAGATCAACGAGGGCTCCGTCCGTGCCCCCCGCTCGCTCACCCTGCTGGGCCAGCGCCTGGTGGACCTGATCCGCGACCACATCGAGGCCGAGGAGCGGCTCATGCTGCCGCTGCTCAAGGGCAAGTCGCTCTACTGGTCCGACGAGGAGACCCAGGACGGCTACCTGATCCTGGAGAAGAAGCTCATCGCCCCCGAGACCTGGTCCTTCATCGTGCAGGCGCCCCAGGTGGCCCGGGGCCGCAAGCCCGGCCAGTTCTTCATGGTGGCCCCCTTCCCCGAGAGCGAGCGCATCCCCCTCACCCTGGCCGGCGGCGACGCGCGGAAGGGCTACATCCATTTCATCATGCAGGAAGTGGGCGCCACCACCCAGGCCATGGGCAAGCTCAGCGCCGGCGACCGCCTCTTCGCCGTGGCCGGGCCCATGGGCACCCCGACGGAGCTGGTGGAGGAGGGCACCATCGTGCTGATGGCGGGCGGCTACGGCAGCGCGGCCATCCTGCCGGCGGCCGAGGAACTGCACGCCAAAGGGCGGCGCGTCCTCACCATCCTGGGCGGCCGCAGCAAGGAGCGCGTGCTGCTGGCCGACGAGCTGGGCGCGGCTTCCGCCGAACTGATCGTCACCACCGATGACGGCACCCTGGGCCGGAAGGGCCTGGTCACCGACGCCCTGAAGGACATCATCGCCCGCGAGAAGGTCGCCCAGGTGGTGGCCGTGGGGCCCCTGCCCATGATGCGGGCCGTCTCGGACCTCACCAAGCCCCACGGCATCTTCACCCTCGTGAGCCTCAACGCGCTCATGGTGGACGGCACCGGCATGTGCGGCGGCTGCCGCGTGAGCGTGGGCGGCGAGGTCAAGTTCGCCTGCTTCGATGGCCCCGACTTCGACGGCCACAAGGTGGACTTCAACATGCTCCGCAACCGCCAGGACTGGTACAAGGCGGAGGAGAAGGACATCTGCTCGCCCGAGGATTGCAAGATCGGCCGCGTGGCCGCCACGGGCCCCGTGGACTATTCCAAGTACCTGAACGCCCCGGTCACGGACCTCGTGGACTGGAAGACCATGGACCTGGGTGCCATCAAGCCCAGCCAGAAGATGAAGATCCCCCGCCAGGAGATGGCCTGCCAGCCGCCGGAACTGCGGGTCTGCAACTTCGACGAGGTGAGCCTGGGCCTGTCGCCCGAGCAGGCCAAGCTGGAGGCCGCCCGCTGCATCATGTGCAAGCACCCGGCCTGCATCGACGGCTGCCCCGTGAGCATCGACATCCCGGCCTTCCTGCTGAAGATCGTGCAGGACGATCCCCAGGGCGCCGCCCGGGTCATCAAGGAGAGCTCCTCGCTGGGTTCCGTCTGCGGCCGGGTCTGCCCCCAGGAGAAGCAGTGTGAGATCAAGTGCGTGGTGGGCATCAAGGGGGATCCTGTCTCCATCGGCCGCCTGGAGCGCTTCGCCGCCGATTCCATGCTGGGCTCCACCGAACTGCCCCCGGTCGAGTCCCCCACGGGCAAGAAGGTGGCCGTCATCGGCGCCGGACCCGCTGGCCTCACGGTGGCCGGCGAGCTCATCAAGAAGGGTCATGCCGTCACGGTCTACGACGCCTTCCACAAACCCGGCGGCGTGATGCTCTACGGCATCCCCGAGTTCCGCCTGCCCAACGCGATCGTGGACCAGGAAGTGTCCACCCTCCGGGGCCTGGGCGTGAAGTTCGTCATGAACACCCTGGTGGGCCGCAGCATGACCCTCGAGGATCTCCGCAAGGAGAACGACGCCATCTTCATGGGCACCGGCGCCGGCCTGCCCAAGATGATGGGCATCCCGGGCGAGGAGTACAAGGGCGTCTACACCGCCAATGAGTTCCTCACCCGCATCAACCTCATGCGCGCCGACCTCTTCCCCGAATACGGCACCCC
>CAIMBM010000193.1 GCA_903839205.1 uncultured Holophagaceae bacterium
GTCCTGATACTGGTGCAGGCGCTCCCGGCTGTCGAGGATCTCCTCCTTGAGCTTCTGATTCTCCGCCAGCACTTCTTCCCATTCGCCCGCGATCTCGTGGAGGAAGGTCCGGACTTCGGATTCCTCCAGACCCCGGAAGACCTTGGCGAATTCCCGGCGCTGGATGTCGAGGGGTGTGTATTTCATGCGGCAGCCCCTCAGGACCCGACGGCCTGGGCCAGGACCCTCTGGACGCCCCAGAGCAGCAGGAGGGCGATGAAGATATCCAGGCTGATCCCGCCGATGGGGGGGACGATGGCGCGGATGGGATGGAGGACGGGATCCGTGATGGCGTGCAGCAGGCGGACCCAGCGGTTCCTGGGATCGATGGGGAACCAGGAGATGAGGGCCGACGCGATCAGCAGCCAGCTGAGCAGGGTCAGGGCGTGGTAGGCGAGGGCGAAGAGAAGAGGCATGAGCAGGATCCCGGGAACCCGATCATCATAGCGGGAGAGGGACCTCATTCCATGCGCATCGGCATCTCCTGCTACAGCACCTTCGGCGGCTCGGGCGTCGTGGCCACGGAGGTGGGCAAGGCCCTGGCCGCCAGGGGCCACGAGGTGCACATCCTCAGCCCCAGCGTCCCCCCCCGTCTGGTGGGCTTCGAGGACCGCATCAATTTCCACGAAGTCCGGGCCAGCCCCTATCCCCTCTTCGAGGACGCACCCTACTCCATCGCCCTGGGCTCGAAGATGGCGGATGTGGCCGAGCACTACGGGCTGGAGATCATCCATGCCCACTACGCCATCCCCCATGCCATGGCGGCCCTGCTGGCCCGCATGGCCATCCCGGGCCTGAAGGTCGTGACCACGCTCCACGGCACGGACATCACCGTGGTGGGAAGCGACCCCAGCTACCTGCCCATGGTGAAGATGGCCATCCGGGAAAGTGATGGCGTCACGGCCGTCTCGGAATACCTGCGCCAGGAGACCATCCGGACCTTCGGGGTGGACCGGAACATCGAGGTGATCGGGAATTTCGTGGAGCCGCCTGGCCTGGAGCGGCCAGACTGCCGGGCCTGGCTAGCCCCCAAGGCCGCCTTCGTGCTGACGCACATCTCCAATTTCCGTCCCGTGAAACGGGTCGTGGACGTGCTCAAGGTCTTCGAACGGGTCCGCAGGGAAGTCCCCGCGCGCCTGATCATGGTGGGTGACGGGCCGGATCGCCTGGAGGCCGAGGCCTACTGCCGGGACCGGGGCTTTGCCGCGGAAGTGAGGTTCACGGGCAAGCAGCTCGACATCGGCACCGTGCTGGCGTGCTCGGATCTCTTCCTGCTGCCCAGTGCCACCGAGAGCTTCGGCCTGGCGGCCCTGGAGGCCATGGGCCATCGGGTGCCTGTCATCGCCAGCCGGGTGGGGGGCCTCCCCGAAGTGGTCCGCCACGGCGTGGACGGCTACCTGGAACCCATGGGCGACGTGGAGGCCATGGCCGCGGATGCGGTCAAGCTGCTGAAGGACGAGGATCTGCGGCTCACCATGGGCGACGCGGCCCGGGACCGGGCCCTGGGCACCTTCGCCGAAGGCCCCATCGTGGACCAGTACGAGGCCCTCTACCGCCAGGTGCTGGGACATGCCTAGGCGCCTGTACCCAGAGTCAGGACTTCCGCGGCACTGCCGATAGGCCGCATATGAAGGAGCTTCTGTGAACGGCTGGCGGTCAATCCTCCTGGCCTTGGCCACCAGCCTGTGCGCTGCGGCCGGGCTCAACCAGGATTGGCAGCGCCCCTTCGCCGTCATGGGGCCGGCCCAGGGCCTGCCGAACGGGGGGATCACCTGCCTCACCCAGGATGCCGACGGGTTCCTCTGGCTGGGAACCGAAAATGGGCTCTACCGGTATGAAGGCGGGCAGTGCAGCCGGTGGACCCGGAAGGAAGGCCTGCCCTCGGACTATGTGGATCGTCTGGTTCCCATCCCCACCGGTGGACTGTGGATCTCCACTCCCCGTGGCCTGGCCAGGTTCCGGGAGGGGCGGATCGAGAGCGCCCGGTTTCTCACCCTGACGTCGGTTCCGGACCTGCATGCCATGGCCCAGGACACCGCCGGCCACCTCTGGGTCGCCACCAGCCAGGGACTCTTCGACCAGGCTCAGGACCTGGATTTCCGCCCCCACCCATTTCCGCCCGGGGGGCGGATCCTCACGGTGGCCGGCGGCAGGGCCGGGGCCATGCATGTGGGCGGCGACCGCGGGATGTGCACCTTCCATCCGGACGGTTCCTTCGAAACCTGGGGTCCCGCGCAAGGGCTCCCGACCGCCGGGGCGGCCCTGGTGGGAGAGGACGGGGCAGGGTGTCTCTGGGTGAGTACTGGACGGTCGCTGGCCCTGCGGGAGCCAGGCGCGGGCCATTTCACGGACCAATCCGGGCTCCTGCCGGCAGGCATCACCCCCAACGGTATTTTCTACAGGGATCGAGACGGATCCATTTGGCTGCCCACGAAGGTTGGTGGGCTGCGGCTGCAGGACGGGCGGCCCTTCCTACTGGGGGCCTCGGCAGGCCTGCCCATGCGATGGGTGCGGGCCATCTTCAGGGACCGGGAGGGCCAGCTCTGGGTGCTCGGTCCCACCCTCGCCAGGTTGCTGGGTGACGATCGGGTCTGGAACCAGCCCATCGCGGTGGGGTCCACCGGCGACCAGATCTGGTCCATCCTGCGGGAACCCCAGGGGGACCTCCTGGTGGGCACCGATGATGGAGTGGTCCGGATCGGTTCCGCCGGAGTGCGGCAGATTCGCGGAACCGAAGGGCATCGCATCAAGGGCATGTCCCTGGATCCCTCAGGACGGCTTTGGATGGTCGGCACGACCGGACCGGCACTCTGGCTGGACCCGGGGGCCCGCCAGGCCCGCCTGGCCCCCCTGGGGGAGCTGGGCGTCGGCCTGAACACGGTCCTGACCGATGCGTCGGGCCGGACCTGGGTCGGCCATCCCCATCTGGGCATCCTGCGTTGGGATGCCTCCGGTCGGCGTCTGGTCCAGGAGGAAGGCACCGGAGGACCGACCCCCGGCGCCAATGGGGTGTTCAGGATCCGGGAGGATGCCAGCGGCCGGATCTGGGCCGTGGGGAACGCCGGCCTCTATGTCCGGGAACGCTCCGGGGCCTGGCGGTTGTTCACCGAGAAGGAGGGGATCCTCGGCCTTGGCCTCTTCGGGATCACCTTATTGCCGGATGGAACGGCCTGGATCTTCTCCAGGGAACCCCAGGGGCTGATGCGCATCCGCATCCAGGGAGACCAGTTGACCGTGCTGGACTGCCGCCGTGCGGGCCAGGGGCTCCATTCCGACCGGATCTACGCCGTGGAGGTGGATCCCCTGGGCCGGACCTGGGCCAGCACTGACCAGGGGTTCGAGTGTCTCGAGACGAGGGTTCACGTCGGGCGGCCGGAGGGCGCCATCAGTGAGGACTGTGATATCCACGCCCTCCTGGCGGAAAAGGAGCACATCTGGGTGGGCACCTCGGCGGGCCTCATTCGTTACCTGCCCGGGAACGGAGAGCCACCGGCGCCGGCCCCCCGTCCCTTCATCCTTCACGTGATGAAGGGCGATCAGCGGCTGGATGCCCCTTTTGGTGCCTTCGGACCCGTGGACTCCGGAGACTCCAGCCTGGCCTTCCGGGTGGCTGTTCCGAGCTACCGGCACGAGGGGCAGGGCAAGCTCCAGGTGCGGCTGGTGGGCCTGGAAGATGCCTGGAGGAATCTGGACGCCCCCTTGGCCCGGTACCCGGTCCTTCCGGGAGGCAGCTACCGGTTCGAGGCGCGGGCCGCACAACCCGATGGGGACTTCGGTCCCGTGGTGGCTTTGCCCTTCAAGGTCCTGCCCCGCTGGTGGCGCACCTGGTGGGCCCTGGCCCTCTGGGTGCTCGGTGCCCTGGTCGTGATGATGCAAATACTCCGCCTGCGCACGGCGGCCCTGGCCAAGCGGCAGGTGGAACTGGAAGCCCTGGTGGCCGAGCGCACCGAGGAACTGAACCATCGGAACCTCGAGCTCACGGATGCCCTGGGACGGGTGAAGCAGCTATCGGGCCTCCTTCCGATCTGCGCCACCTGCAAGAAAATCCGCGATGACGGCGGCTACTGGAATCAGCTGGAGCAGTACATCAGCGACCACTCCGACGTCGGGTTCTCCCACGGCATCTGTCCGGAATGCATGGAGGCCCAATTCCCGGGGCGTGGGGGCCGCGGCCGGGGCAAGGATCCAAGCGACCGGTGAGGGCGGCCGAGGATGGAATCCCTGGCATCATCGGTTGGCGAACCAGCCAGCCCACGGGAAACCCATCCATGCTCTACCAGACCCAGGCCCGCATCCATCTCGGCAACATCCGGGAGAACCTCCACGCCATCCGGCAGGCCATCGGTCCGAGGAAGCTCCTGCTGGCCGTCAAGGCCAATGCCTACGGGCACGGGGCGGTGGCGGTGGGCCGCCTGGCCCAGGCCTGCGGCGTGGACTGGCTGGGGGTGGCTACCGTTCCCGAAGGCCTCCAGCTGCGGACCGCCGGGATCTCGCTCCCTGTCCTCAAGCTGTCGCCCACCTTCCCCCAGGAAATGGAAGCGGCGGTGTCGGCCTCCCTCACCCTGGCCCTGAGCGATGGGGCAGGGGCCCGGGCCCTGGAAGCGGTGTGCGCGGCCAAGGACCTCCGGAGCCGGGTCCACCTCGAGCTCGAGACCGGCATGGGCCGGACCGGGGTCCCCATCACCGAAGCGCCCGCCTTGGCGCGCCTCATCGAGCTGGA
>CAIMBM010000194.1 GCA_903839205.1 uncultured Holophagaceae bacterium
CGAGATCATAGCCGGTGACTGGAGTTCAGACGTGTGTCTTCCGATCTAGGGCTGGTCTGCCTCATCATCTGGTGGGTCAAGGTGGCCGGCTTCAACCGCCTCATGGCCGGACAGGCCTGAGAGGTCCGCCCTATTCCTTGACGAAGTCCTTCCAGAGCATCGAGGGCTGGATGCCGGAGTTGCGCTGGTACTTGCCGGACTCGTAGCTGTCGTACTCGCCGCTGATCGTGTGGTAGAAGATCTGGCAGATGGCCACGCCTGCGTATATGCGCACGGGCTGGATGCAGCTGATCTCCAGGGTCCAGTAGCCGCAGAAGCCGATGTCGCCGAAGCCCGCCGTGACGTGGACGAAGAGGCCCAGGCGGCCCACGCTGCTGCGCCCCTCCAGCATGGGCACCAGCCCATGGGTCTCGGTGTACTCCTGGGTGCGGCCCAGGTAGAGTGTGCCCGGCTGCAGCAGCAGGCCCTCGGCGGGAACCTTCAGGAACTCGATGCCGTTGGGCCGGGCCATGTCGAGCTCGCGCTCGGTGTAGACCGCCAGGTCCTCCCCCAGGCGCAGATTGTAGCTGTTGGGATTCAGCTGGGCCTCCGACCAAGGGTCGATGCGGATGCGCCCTTCGGCCTTCGCCGCGAGGATCTGCCTGCCCGTGAGGATCATCCGGGCTTCAGCGGTCCACTTTCACGACCACGGTCCTGCTGATCATGTCGTGGAGCCCCTTGCGCTCCGCCGTGAACAGGATCAGGAGGTAGGGCACCACGTTGGCGACCAGGCTCAGGGCCTTCAACAGGAGGAGGTTCCCTCCGAGGGCCCCTCCGGCCATGGCGCTGTGCATGGCGCCGACGACGAAGATGGCCGAGAAGGGAATCATGATGACCCAGGAAATGACCCCGTTCACCACGTAGCCGAGCATCCTCAGGACAGCCATGCCCAGGTCGATCCTTCCGGCGGGATTCGATTCCGGCACGACCCTCAGCTTCATGAGCTTCTTCCCGGGGGTTGCGCCGAACCTGATCCAGCACCACGGGACGAAGAAGAGGTAGGCCAGGCCGATCAGGAAGGAGAGGCAGCCCAGGGCGGCGATGGCCCCGAACCCTCCGCTGAGGCCGCCCACGGCGAGGGAGCCGGGCATGAGCAGGATGGAGACCACCTGGAGGGCGAAGAGGGGGGCGTAATCGATCAGCGCCGCGATGAGACGGGTGAAGAAGTCCCCGCGCTCGCCGGTGGGCACTGCGTCATCGGGCGTGGGCGGCAGGAGGGGGCCCAGAAACGAGGGAGTCGAGGGACCGGTCGATCGCACGGTCCCGGGTCCCGGTGGCGGTGGCGGGGGGGCAATGGGCGGCTTGGCGGAGGTCGGGACGGGGCCGGTGGCGACTTGCTCCTGGTCCTGGAGTTCGATCTTCGGATCGGGATCGGCGGGAGGTTTGCCGGTGTGGATGGCAGCCAGTTGCTCGGCGGACATGCGCACCGTGCCGCTGGGCACCGCGGGGGCGTCCTGGATGTTGAGGGCGATGGTGGCGCCGGCTTCGGCCCTGGGATCCACGAAGGTGAGCTGCACCTGACCCACAGTGAGACGATCGCCATCGCGCAGGGGGGAGGACTGCACCCGGTTGCCGTTCACCAGCACCCCGTTGCTGCTCTGGAGGTCCTGGATCTCGTAGCCCCCGGCCACCTTGCGGAGCACGCAGTGGTGCCGGCTGACGCTGGGGTCCGGCAGGCGAAGGGTGTTATCCAGCTCCCGGCCCAGGTGGACCTCGGCATCGATGATCTCGAACTCTCGGATACCCGCGCTTTCGTGCACCAGCAGTTTGGCCATGGAGACCCTCGGGGTGGTGGGATGGGCGGAAGTGTAGCGCATCCCCTCGGTCCGGTGATAGGTCAGGGGGCCTGGTTCCTCCTTGACGGGCTGGGGCGGACCCGCCAATCTTCCCCCACAAGGCAAGGTGCAAGCATGGTGCTTTTCAACGCGGCCACCAAGGAGTTGACGGCCAAGATCGTCTACTACGGCCCCGGCCTGTGCGGGAAGACGACCAACCTCCAGCACGTCTACGACACCCTGCCCGGGGCCGGCCGGGGCAAGATGCTCTCCTTGGCCACCCAGACGGACCGCACCCTCTTCTTCGACTTCCTGCCCATCGAGCTGGGCACCATCCGGGGCATGAAGACCCGGATCCAGCTGTACACGGTGCCCGGACAGGTCTTCTATGACGCCACCCGCAAGCTGGTGCTCCGGGGCGCCGATGCCGTGGTGTTCGTGGCCGACTCCCAGGCCCCGGCCCTGGAGAGCAACAAGGAGAGCTTCCAGAACCTGATCGCCAACCTCCGGGACCAGGGCTCGGAGCTGGAGAAGATCCCCCATGTGATCCAGTGGAACAAGCGGGATACGCCCAACGCCCTGCCCGTGGAAACCCTGGACCGGGAGATCAACCTCTACGGTGCCCCCACCTTCGAGGCCTGCGCCATGCGGGGCGAGGGGGTCAAAGAGACCCTCACCGGGGTGGCCAAGCTGGTGCTCCGGAATCTGGCTGACCGGTACGGAGGTGGCGTCGTGGAGGAGCCACCGGTGTTCCTGGGCGATCCAACGCTCCCTGAACCTTCTGAATCCACCCGGCCCATGGAGGTCGAGGAGCTGGCTGGTGGCGAGCTCCTCGAGGAGATCGACGAGATCCCGGGCGAGTCCGGCCCCAGCACCCATGCCCCGGCGCCTTCGCATCTGCCGCATGCCAGCGTGGTGGAAGTCCCCGTGGTCCTGGATCGCAGCCTCTTCAGCGGCGAGTCCCCGGTGGAGATCCGATTAAAGCTGTATATCAAGTGAGCTTTTGAGCCTCATTGCGAAAATCGCGGCCTTTGGCCGCGTTTTTCGTTAACGCCCGGCCGCAGCCCGGGTGCTTGGGGCAAACTGAATGATTGAATTCGAGGCCCATTACATGTCCCGCCAGGTTGTCACCCGCTTCGCCCCCTCCCCCACCGGCATGCTCCACATCGGCGGCGTCCGGACAGCCCTGTTCTCCTGGCTCTTCGCCCGCAGGCACGGGGGGCGCTTCATCCTGCGGGTTGAGGACACGGACCTCTCGCGCAGCACCGATGACAACATCCGCATCATCGAGGACGGCCTGGCCTGGTGTGGCCTGACCTGGGACGAGGGCCCCGTGCTGGGCGACCCGGGAAGCTGGAAGGGTCCCCATGGGCCCTACCGCCAGATGCAGCGCATGGACCTCTATCGGGCCAAGATCCAGGAACTGCTCGACCGGGGTCTGGCCTACCGCTGCCGCTGCTCCCGCGAGGCCATCGAGGCACGCCGCAAGACCGTCGAGGCGGCGGGCAAGGTCTTCCAGTACAACCGGGGCCTGGATCGCGGGAAGGGCTGCGCCGACGCGGGCCATGACGCGAGCCAGCCAGCCGCCATCCGGTTCCGCATGCCCGGGGACGGCGACATCGTGGTGCCCGACCTCATCAAGGGGGACACGCGGTTCCCGGCGGACAGCCTCGATGACTGGATCATCGCCCGCACCGGCGAGGGGCCCGGCGACATCGGGGTGCCCACCTACAACTTCTGCGTGGTGGTGGACGACACCGACATGGAGGTGACCCACGTCATCCGCGGTGACGACCATCTGAACAACACGCCCAAGCAGATCCCCCTCTTCGCGGCCTTCGGCACCGAGCTGCCCGCCTTCGCCCACGTGCCCATGATCCTGGGTGCCGACGGGGCCAAGCTGAGCAAACGGCACGGCGCCACCAGCATCACCGAGTACCAGGCCATGGGCCTGCTGCCTTCCGCCGTTCGCCTGGCGCTGGCGCGGCTCTCCTGGACGCCGAAGATCCATGGCCGGGCCGTGGAGAGCGCCGAGGAAGAGCTGCTCACGGACGAGCAGATGATCGAGCTCTTCGACCTGGCGGACTGCCAGAAGAGCGCCGCCCGGTTCGACATGGACAAGCTGCAGTGGCTGAACCAGAAGCTCATCCAGCGCTCGCCTTGGCAGGAGCTGGAGCCGCACCTGAGGCCCTTCATGACGGCATCCTGGTCTTCCAAGCCCGACGCCTGGAAGGCCCAGGCCATCCAGTCCACGCAGAAGGGCAAGTCGCTGGCGGACATGGCCGAGGCCCTGCGCTTCGCCTTCGAGCGCCCTGCCGACTTCGACGAGAAGGCCGTGGAGAAGTTCCTGACAGCGGCGGTCAAACCCGCCTTGCGCGAGGTCAGCGACCTGGTGGACTACCATCACGAGGCCCTGGAGGCCGCCTTCACGGCGATCCTGGAGAAATACGGGCTCAAGACCAAGGACCTGGCCCAGGCCCTTCGGGTGGCCCTCTGCGGACGGCCCGTGAGCCCAGGCATCTATGACACGCTCATGCTCGTGGGGCGGGACGAGGTGGCCGCCCGCCTCCAGAGGTGGCTGTGATGGACCTCCTGGAATTCACCCACCTCACCCTCGCGGTACTGGAGGACCAGGGCACGGCCGCCTACGCGCCCACGATCATCGCGGAGGAGACCGTCCAGGTGATCCAGGGCATCCCCCCGGGCCTGGACCCCCGGGAGGCCCTCCAGCAGACGGCCCTCCGACTCGGCCTCGAGCAGTCTGACTTCCTCTTCGGAGTGAGGACCGGACCTGGCGAGATCACCACGGGCCATCACACAGCCGTCGACACCCGGTTCCAGCTCATTTCCGAGATGCGCCAGGGCTTCGTGGTGTCGGACCTGGAGGACTGCGCCTGGTGGACCCTGGGCCAGGGGCGGGACCAGTAGCACGGCCAGCACCTACCCATCCGGATGAAGGTACCATTAACCGCAGCTGGCACAGATAAAGCAGGAAGTGGTTTAACATCTGCGAAATCTTCGTCATCTGCGGCCTGATCTTCTAATCTTCGGTCCCACGGAGTCTGTATGAGCCACCCTCCCAAGCTCGCCATCCTCGGCTTCGGCACCATGGGCCAGGCCATCTGTGCCGGCCTGGTGGAGGCCTCGGGCTACCCGGCGGGGCTCATCCACGCGGTGGACATCCATCCATCGGCCATGAAGGCCAGGGCCGAAGCCCTCGGCATCAGGCTCTCCAAGGAGGTGGAGACCGCGGTGAAGGAGGCCGAGGTCGTGCTGCTTTGTGTGAAGCCCAAGGAGCTGAAGGGCCTGCTGTCGGACCTCACCGCGGCGGGGGCGCTGGATCACAAGCCCCTGGTCGTGTCCATCGCCGCAGGCACCAACCTCGCCTTCCTCGATGCGCACACGCCCGAGGGCACGCCCTTGATCCGGGCCATGCCCAACACCCCCTGCTCCATCCGCAAGGGAATGGTGGTGCTGTCCCCCGGGAAGGGCGTCACGGACGCGCAGCTGGCCACGGCCCGGGCCCTCTTCGAGCCCCTGGGCCGGGTCATGGACCTGGACGAGAAGCACATGGACGCGGTCACGGGCCTCAGCGCCAGCGGCCCCGCCTTCATCTTCGTCATCCTCGAGTCCCTGGCCGAGGGCGGCGTCCAGTGCGGCCTGCCGCGGGCCGTGGCCGTGGAACTGGCGGCCCAGATGACCCTGGGCGCGGCCTCCATGGTGCTGGAGACCGGCAAGCACCCTGCGGCCCTCAAGGACGAGGTCACCACGCCCGCCGGCTGCACCATCGCCGGGCTCCTGGCCCTGGAGGACGGCCGTATCCGCTCGGTCGTGGCCCGGGGCATCGAGCGGGCCACCCAAGTCGCGAGTGGGCTCGGGTGACCGGATCTGGGCACGCCTTGAAGCCCAGGGTGTGTTTGAGCCACAGATGAACACGGATAAACACTGATGGAATGCAGCATTGAGCTGCGTTCGTCCGTGTTTATCCGGGACTCGAATTTGCTTTTTTGTCGAGGGCGCAAGGCCCCGGGTATCTTAGAGATTTGCATCCTGTGAGCCCCGATGTCCGCTGATCTGCCCATTTCTGAACCCAAGAGCCTCCACTTCATCGAGGAGATCGTCGAGGCTGACCGCGCCTCGGGCAAGCACGGGGGCCGGGTGCTCACGCGCTTCCCGCCGGAGCCCAACGGCTACCTCCATATCGGCCATGCCAAGAGCATCTGCCTGAATTTCGGTGTGGCGAAGGCCTATGGCGGTGCCACGAACCTACGCTTCGACGACACCAATCCCGTGAAGGAGGATGTCGAATACGTGGACTCCATCCGCGAGGATGTCCAGTGGCTGGGGTTCCAGTGGAAGGGCGAACACTATGCCTCCGACTACTTCCCCTTCATGTACGACTATGCGGAATACCTCATCCAGCAGGGCAAGGCCTACGTCTGCGACCTGACCGAGGCGGAGATCCGCGAATACCGTGGCAACTTCCACACCCCTGGCAAGGCGAGTCCCACCCGGGATCGCAGCCCCCAGGAGAACCTGGACCTCTTCCGCCGCATGCGGGCCGGCGAGTTCCCGGACGGCGCCAGGGTGCTGCGGGCCAAGATCGACATGGCGAGCGGCAACATGAACCTGCGGGACCCGCTCATGTACCGCATCCGCCGGGCCCACCACCACCGCACCGGGGACGCCTGGTGCATCTACCCCATGTACGACTTCGCCCACGGCGTGTCGGACGCCCTTGAGACCATCACCCACTCCATCTGCACCTTGGAGTTCGAGGACCACCGGCCCCTCTACGACTGGTTCCTGGAGCAGGACGTGGAGGGCCGGTTCTTCCAGCGGCCCCTCCCGCGGCAGATCGAGTTCGCCCGGCTGAACCTCACCTACACCGTCATGAGCAAGCGCCGCCTGCTCCAGCTGGTCCAGGAGGGCATCGTCCGAGGCTGGGACGACCCGCGCATGCCCACCATCTGCGGGCTCCGCCGCCGGGGCTACACCCCCGAGGCCGTGCGGGCCTTTACCGAGAGGGTGGGGGTGGCCAAGCGCGACATGGTGGCCGACGCGGGCCTTCTGGAATACTGCATCCGCGAGGACCTGGAACGGCGTGCCCCGAGGCGCATGGCCGTGCTGCGCCCCCTCAAGGTGGTCATCACCAATCTGGCGGATGGCGAGGGCTTCGACGTGGAAGTGCCCAACCACCCCGAGGACACGTCCCTGGGCACCCGCCGGCTGCAGTTCACCCGGGAGCTCTTCATCGACCAGGATGATTTCCGGGAGGAGGCGCCCAAGAAGTGGTTCCGCCTGGCCCCGGGCGCCGAGGTGCGCCTGCGGGGCGCCTGCCTGATGACCTGCCGCGAGGTCATCAAGGATGCGGCGGGGCAGGTGGTGGAACTGCGCTGCGAGTGGGATCCGGCCAGCCGGGGCGGCAATGCGCCGGACGGCCGCAAGGTGAAGGGCACCCTCCACTGGGTGAGCGCGCCCCAGTCCCTGAAGGCCGAGGTGAGGCTCTACGAGGCCCTCTTCACACAGGAAGACCCCATGGACGTGCCCGAGGGCCAGGACTGGAAGGCCCTCCTGAACCCCGGCAGCCTCGAGGTCCTGACCGAGGCCCGCCTGGAACCCAGCCTGGCCCAGGCCGTCCCGGGGGAGCGTTTCCAGTTCGAGCGGACGGGCTACTTCACCATGGATCCGGATTCCTGCGCCGGGAGGCCGGTCTTCAACCGCACCGTGGGCCTGAAGGATTCCTGGGCGAAAATCGAGGCCAAGCAGTGAGGTGATTCCTTCCGCGCCGAATCCCCCGCCGCCCGGGAGAGGGAAGGTCGAAGCCAGAGGTCAATGGGCCTTTAGATACCTGCGGGTTGTCAGGGGCCGGGCCAGAGGCTGTGACCCAAGTCGCATCGGGGCTCCAAGGGTTGATTCCCTCCGTGTCCGCAAGGGCGGGGTCCTGCTAGGCTCGATGGGTTGGGCCTCCCCGCGGACGGCCCTGCCGGGAAGCCGCCCATGGACAAGCTCGCGAGCCTGCTTCACATGACCCCTGCCATCTTCTGGATGGTGGTCAAGGTCGTCATCGTCTTTTCAGCGGTCATGCTCCTGGCCTCGGTCTGGACCTGGGTCGAACGGCGGGGTTCCGCCATGATCCAGGACCGCATCGGGCCCAACCGGGCGGCGATCTTCGGGAAGATCCGGATCATCGGCCTCGCCCAGCTGCTGGCGGACGGCATCAAGTTCTTCTTCAAGGAGGACCTGGTACCGGAAGAAGCCAACAAGGGGCTCTTCTGGCTGGCGCCCTTCCTGGCCTTCGTGCCCGCCCTCATCGGCTTCGCCGTCATCCCCTTCGGCAAGGATTTCACGAGCGGGGGCGTGACCTACCACCTCTCCGTGCTGGACCCCGGCAACGGCATGGGCCTGCTCTACCCCCTGGCCATTGGCGGTATGGCCGTCTACGGCGTCCTGCTGGCCGCCTGGTCCAGCAACAACAAGTGGTCGATCCTTGGCGGCATGCGGGCCTCGGCGGCCATGGTGAGCTATGAAATCGGCATGAGCCTGGCTGTGGTCAGCATCTTCATGACCACGGGCGGCTACGATCCCGCCGAGGTGATCAAGGCGCAGGGACACCTGCCCTGGGCCTGGAACATCGTCCATCAGCCCTTCGGCTTCATCGTGTTCTTCACCTGCATGTTCGCCGAGACGAACCGCCTGCCCTTTGACTTCGCCGAGGGCGAGAGTGAGATCGTGGCCGGCTTCAACACCGAATACGGCAGCATGAAGTTCAGCCTCCTGGCCCTGGCCGAGTACTCGCACCTGATGACGGCCTCGGCCCTGGTGGCCACCCTCTACTTCGGTGGCTGGCAGGTGCCCTTCGTGCAGAACCCAGCGGTCATGCTGTCAGTGGCCAGCTTCCTCCTGAAGATGCTGTTCTTCGCCTGGGTCTTCGTCTGGATCCGGTGGACGCTGCCCCGCTTCCGCTACGACCAGCTGATGCATCTCGGCTGGAAGGTGATGCTGCCGCTGTCCATGGCCAACCTGGTCTTCCACGCCTGGCGCATGAGCCAGGGTCACTGAGGAGGGGCGATGGGCGTCGTCGTCAAGAAAGTCGACCTGGGCTGGCTGGATCGCACCTATGTCTGGCCGGTGATGAAGGGGATGTCGATCACCTTCCAGCACTTCATCCGGAACCTCTTCACCTCCACGGCGAAGCGCTACACCATCCAGTACCCCGAGATGAAGAAGGAGATCCCCGCTGGCTATCGCGGTCTCCATGAGCTGAAGCGGTTCGAGGACGGGGCCATCAAGTGCGTGGCCTGCTTCATGTGCCAGGAGGCCTGCCCCGCCCGCTGCATCAGCATCGAGGCCGAGGAGTTCAGCGACCTGAACATCACGCAGGGCTTCGAGGAGAAGCGCCCGGCCAGGTTCTCCATCGACATGCTGCGCTGCATCTACTGCGGCATGTGCGAGGAGGCCTGCCCCAAGGATGCCATCTGGCTCCGCAATGACTACGAAGTGGCGGCCTACGACCGGCTCTCCATGAAGTTCGGCAAGTGGGACCTCATGAACACCTACGCGGAGGCCGACGGCAAGGACCGCATCAGCCAGGACACCACCCCCACCGTGCCCCGCCGCACGATCGTGATGTAGGAGAGGCCATGTTCATCACCTTCGCCCTCATCACGCTCCTGGGTGCACTGGGGATGCTGCTCCAGAAGAATGTCATCGTGGCGGGCCTCTGCCTGGTGGCCACCTTCTTCGGCGTGGCGGGACTCTTCCTGCTCCTGGCCAACCCGGTGGCGGCCGCCCTCCAGATCATCGTCTACACCGGCGCGATCATGGTGCTCGTGCTCTTCGTGATCATGATGCTGAACAGCCACGAGGAGGAGAAGGCCCAGGCCTCGCATCCCATCCAGCGCTGGGTGTCGGTCGCCCTGGTCGCGGCCCTGGCGATGGGTGCCGTGAAGCTGGTGCTGGCCTCCCCGGGCCTGAAGGCGCTGGCGGCCAGCGGCGACGCCGTTCCCCAGGCCATGACCCTCCAGAAGGTGGGTCTCACCCTCTTCGCGGACCACCTGCTGGGTTTCGAAGTGGCGGGCCTCCTGCTGTTGACGGCCATGGTCGGCGCCGTGGCGCTGACCAAGAGGAACCTGTGAGGAGCCAGCGATGACAGGCATGGACGCGATCCTCCAAGGCGGCCTCCAGGGGTACCTGGTGGTGGCCCTTCTCCTGTTCGCCCTGGGCCTGGCCACGGTGCTGCTGCGGCGCACCCTGCTGCTGCAGTTCATGGGCGTCGAACTGATGCTCAACGCCGCCAATGTGGCCCTGCTTGCCTTCGCCCGTTTCCGGGGCGGCGATGCTCAGGCCATGGTGTTCTACCTCTTCATCATCGCCGTGGCCGCCTGCGAGGCGGCCGTCGGTCTGGCGCTGGTCATCGGGCTCTTCCGCCACCGGGACTCCACCGACTCGGACCGGGCTTCCAGCCTGAAGCAGTGAGGATGCGATGAACAATTACTACTGGCTCATTCCGGTCCTCCCCCTGCTGGGCTCTGCCTTCAATGGCCTGCTGGGCAAGCGCGCCGGCAAGGGCGCCGTCACCTTCGTGGGCCTGGGGGTGGTGTTCGCCTCCCTGCTCCTGGCCCTCTCGGCCTTCCTTGCCATGAAGGGGATGCCGGACCACCGGCTCATCCTGAACTACGGTGAGTGGATGGGTACGGGCTCCCTGAGTGTGCCCTTCGGCCTGGCCGTGGATCCCCTCAGCGGCACCATGATGCTGGTCATCACCGGCATCGGCTTCCTCATCCACCTGTACTCCGTGGGCTACATGCACGAGGACGAGGGCTACGCCCGCTTCTTCAGCTACCTGAACCTCTTCGTGTTCTTCATGCTCACCCTGGTGCTGGGCTCCAGCCTGGTGCTGATGTTCGTGGGCTGGGAGGGCGTGGGGCTCTGCTCCTACCTGCTCATCGGCTACTTCTTCGAGACGGACTTCGCGCCGGAGGCGGGCCTCAAGGCCTTCCTCATGAACCGCGTGGGGGACCTGGGCGTGGCCATCGGGATGATGGTCCTCTTCGCCGCCTTCGGCACGCTGACGGTGTCGGACATCCTCCTCCAGGCTGGGCACGTGGCGCCCGAGGTGGGCTTCGGCGTCCTCACCTTCGCCACCCTGATGCTCTTCGTGGGCGCCACGGGCAAGAGCGCCCAGATCCCCCTCTACCTCTGGCTGCCGGACGCCATGGCGGGCCCGACCCCCGTGAGCGCCCTCATCCACGCGGCCACCATGGTGACCAGCGGCATCTACATGATCTGCCGACTGGCCCCGGTGTTCACCCTGACCCCCATCACCATGGATGTGGTCGCCTGGGTCGGCGCGGCCACGGCCCTCTTTGCGGCCACCATCGGCCTGGTCCAGCGGGACATCAAGAAGGTGCTGGCCTACTCCACCGTCTCGCAGCTGGGCTACATGTTCCTGGGCCTGGGCGCCTCCGGGTTCGCCGCCGGCTTCTTCCATGTCTTCACCCACGCCTGGTTCAAGGCCCTCCTCTTCCTCGGCGCCGGCAGCGTGATCCACGCCATGCACCACGAGCAGGACCTCTTCAAGATGGGCGGCCTGAAGGACAAGACGAAGATCACCTTCATCACGATGTTCGCCGGCACCATCGCCATCATGGGCTTCCCGGGCACCTCAGGCTTCTTCAGCAAGGACGAGATCCTCTACCTGGCCTTCCTGAAATCCCCGGCGCTCTGGGTGATCGGCGTCCTGGGCGCCTGCTGCACCAGCTTCTACATGTGGCGCCTCATGGCCCTCACCTTCTGGGGCAAGCCCAGGGACCACCATGCCTACGACCACGCCCACGAGAGCCCCCTGTCCATGACCCTGCCGCTCATGGTACTGGCGGCCGGCGCACTGCTCTGGGGCTTCTGGGGCGTGCCCGAGGCCTTCGGCGGGCACTTCGCCGTGGGAGAGTGGCTGAAGCCGGCCCTCACCTTTGGCCAGGTCCACGGGGCCCACGGCCACCACGAAGGACCGGCCGTCCTTCTCGCGGTGATCTCCACGACCCTGGGTCTCGGCTTCGGCTTCCTCGGCTGGAAGACCTTCAAGGACGGGCCGGCCGCCGAGCTGGCCTTCGCCGACAAGCATCCCTTCGTCCACAACATGCTGCTGAACAAGTACTACGTGGACGAGGGGGTCGAGCTCTACCTGTTACGGCCCATCCGCTGGTTCGGCAACCTGCTCTGGAAGCTCTTCGACGTCATCCTTATCGACGGCGTGGGTGTCAACCTGCCGGGGGCGCTCACCCGGGTCTTCGGGGATTTCGCCGCCCTCTTCCAGACCGGCCGGGTTCGGAACTACGCCCTGAGCATGGCCCTGGGGGCCGTGGTCCTCCTCTATGTCTTCCTGAAGTAGGTGGGGCGATGACCTGGCTGAACTCCCATCCCCTCACCTTCCTGGTCTTCGCCCCGGCGATCCTGGGCGCCCTGATCCTGGCGCTGCCCCATGCGCTGGGCCGGCTCTCCCGCATGCTCGGGTTCATGGGGGCCCTGGCCATCTTTGCCCTCAGCCTGGCCTGGCTGCTCGGCCACCACGGCGGGGGCGGAGTCGCGGAGCGGACGCCCTGGTTCACGCTGGTGGGCCTGCCCGTGGACTATGCCCTGACCGTGGACGGGCTGAACCTCTGGCTCGTGCTTCTCACCACCTTCCTGGTGCCGCTCACCATGCTGGGCACCTGGAACAGCCTCAAGGACCGCATCGGCACCTTCGCCGCCATGTTCCTCCTGCTGGAGACCGGCATGCTGGGGGCCCTGATGGCCCAGGACCTGTTCTTCTTCTACCTGTTCTGGGAAGCCATGCTGATCCCGATGTACTTCATGATCGGCATCTGGGGCGGCGACGAGCGGCGCTACGCCGCCACCAAGTTCTTCCTCTTCACGCTGAGCGGATCCCTGCTCTGGCTGGTGGCCCTGCTCTACCTGGCCAACAAGGCCGGCGGCTTCAATCCGCTGCTGATGGGACAGGCCGCCGCGCTGCTGCCCCTGGGCGCCCAGCACTGGCTCTTCATCGCCTTCGCCGTGGCCTTCGCCATCAAGGTGCCGCTCTTCCCGCTGCACACCTGGCTGCCGGATGCCCACACCCAGGCCCCCACCGCCGGCTCCGTCATCCTTGCGGGCGTGTTGCTGAAGCTGGGCGGGTACGGGTTCATCCGCTTCGCCATCCCGATCTTCCCCGAGGCGGCCATGCACTACGCCAAGGTGATCGCCCTGCTGAGCGTCATCGCCATCGTCTACGGGGCCCTGGTGGCCATGGTGCAGCGCGACATCAAGAAGCTGGTGGCCTACTCCTCCGTGAGCCACATGGGCTTCGTGATGCTGGGGCTCGCCTCCTTCACGGTGATCGGAACCCAGGGCGCCATGCTCCAGATGCTCAACCACGGCATCAGCACCGGCGCCCTCTTCCTCCTGGTGGGCATGCTCTACGACCGGGCCCACACGCGCATGATCGCCGATTTCGGCGGCGTGGCCGTGAAGATGCCCGTGTTCACCGCCTTCTTCTTCATCGTCACCCTCAGCTCCATCGGCCTGCCCCTCACCAACGGTTTCGTGGGGGAATTCTGGATCCTGAACGGCACCTTCCTTTCCGGCTTCGGCTGGGGCCGGCTCTACGCCTGCCTGGCGACCTCCGGCGTGCTGCTGGGCGCCGTCTACATGCTCTGGATGTTCAAGAGGGTCTTCTGGGGGCCCGAGAACAAGGACGAGGACAGCGGCACCCACCACCTTCATGCGGACCTGAATGCCCGCGAGATCGCGGTCTTGCTGCCCATCGTGGTGCTCATTTTCTGGATGGGCGTCCATCCGCGGACCTTCGTGGCCGTCAGCGAGGCCCCAGTGGTGGCCCTGCTGCAGGATGCCAAGGCCCCCGCCATCCGACCCTTCGTCCTCAAGCCGGCCGTGCATGAAGCCGAGGCGGCCGAAGGGACCCACGCCACCCCCGAGGCTTCCGCCGAGCCCGCCGCCCAGGAGGTGCACCGATGAGCCTCACCCCCAGCCAGTGGGCGGCCCTGCTGCCCCTGATCCTCCCGGCCCTGGGCGCCTGCCTGATTCCGCTCATGGCCCTGGACAAGGACCAGACCTCGGTCAAGTGGATCCGGGCTGCGATGTACGGCACGGCCCTGCTCGCGGTAGGCGCCAGCTTCTGGTACCTGACCGATCTCTGGACGACCGGTGCCCAGCCCAGCTTCTTCCAGCTGCACCTGGACCGGCTCGCCCAGTTCACGGGCATCTTCGTGCTGGTGGCCGCGGCCCTGACCATCCTCGAGAGCTGGGACCACTTCCACCAGGAAGGGTGGGTGAAGGGCGAGACCCTGTCATTGTTGCTGTTTTCCGTGACGGGCATGATGCTCTTCGCCTCGACCACCCATTTCGTGACCCTGTTCCTGGGGTTGGAGCTCTTCAGCATTCCCCTCTACGCCATGGTCGGCACCGTGCGCACCCGCTCCGAAAGCGCCGAGGGCGGCATGAAGTACTTCCTGACCGGCGCCGTGGCCTCCAGCTGCTTCCTCATGGGCGGGGTGCTGATCTACGGCCTGAGCGGCACCCTGGATCTGGCCAGCGCCGCCTTCACGCTCAAGTCCCAGGGCCTGGCCCTGGATCCCATGGTGCTGGTGGGTGCGGCCCTCATGCTGCTGGGCTTCCTGTTCAAGGTGTCGGCCGTCCCCTTCCACCAGTGGACCCCGGATGCCTATGAGGCCTCGCCCCACCCCATCGCCGGGTTCATGTCCGTGGCCACCAAGGGCGTGGCCTTCATCGCCCTGCTCCGCATCTTCCCCGGCAGCCTGGCCCCCCTGGGCGCGGTGGGCGTGAAGATGCAGGCCGTGATGGCGGTCCTGGCCGTGGTGACCCTGGTGGTCGGCAACCTCACGGCCCTCGTGCAGACCAACGTGAAGCGCATGCTGGCCTATTCCAGCATCAGCCATGCGGGCTACCTGATGCTCGCCTTTGTGGCGGGCACCCCCGCCGCCTTCGACGGCATGCTGTACTACCTCGTGATCTACCTGGCCATGAACATGGGCGCCTTCGGGCTGCTGACGGCCTTCGGCCTGGTGGGGGGGCAGACCACCTTCGAGGACCTGCGGGGCCTGGGCTGGAAACGGCCGGCCATGGGCGTGGCCGCGGCCATCTTCATGCTCAGCCTGGCCGGGATCCCCCCCCTAGGCGGTTTCTACGGCAAGTACATGATCTTCCGCGAACTGGTGGGGACGGGCCATGTCGGCATGGCGATCCTGGGCGTGCTGGCCAGCCTCGTGTCCGCCTACTACTACCTGCGCTTCCTGGTGGCCCTGTTCCTCCAGGCTCCGAGTGCCGAGGCGGAACGCCTGGCCTCGGACCGTCCGGCGGTCCATGCCCCCCTGGCCGGTGCCGCCGTGCTGGTCTGTGCCGTCATCGTCCTGGCGGGCGGCTTCCTCCAGACCTTCCTGGCCGACGGGTTCGCCCGGCGCGCCCTGGTGGAGGGGCTCGGGTTGATCCGCTGATTCGCGGCGTGGACTCAACCCGAGGCCTGGAGGGGCGGTCCATACATCGCTATGCGAAGGTCGAAGGCCGGGGCGACCACGCCCCGGGAGCATGGAGCGAGGGAACATGAAGCGGAATACCTGGATCGGTCTTGGGCTCGGACTGGCGGCAGCGGCGGGCCTGGCGGCCTATGTCTGGACCCGGCCCAAGGATGAGGTGAAGTGGCGCTCGGTCAAGGTGGACCGGGCCAACATCACCCAGCGGGTCGTCGCCACCGGCATCGTGAACCCCGTGGTGCAGGTGGCCGTGGGCACCCAGGTCTCAGGGGTAATCACGGCTCTCTACGTGGACTACAACAGCATCGTGAAGAAGGGCCAGCTCGTGGCCGAGATCGATCCCACCGTGTGGATCTCCCAGCTCCAGGATGCCCAGGCCAGCCTGGACCGGGCCCAGGCGGCCTACAATTTCGCCAAGGTCGACTACGAGCGCAGCCGGCGGCTCTGGGAGGCCAAGCTGCTGGACGACGCGGACCTCGACACCAAGGACACGGCCCTCAAGACCGCGGCGGGCAACCTCGCCTCGGCCAAGGCCGCCCTCGACCACGCCAAGACCAACCTCGACTACTGCCGCATCACGGCCCCGGTGGATGGCGTGGTCATCTCCCGGCTGGCCGACGTGGGCCAGACCGTGGCCGCCAGCTTCAGCACGCCGAGCCTCTACATGATCGCCCAGGATCTCTCCAGGATGAAGATCTGGGTCTCCATCGCCGAATCCGACATCGACGACGTGCAGGTGGGGCAGAAGGCGCTCTTTACGGTGGACAGCCTGCCCGACAAGCAGTTCACCGCCCAGGTGAGCCTGGTCCGCCAGGAGCCGGTGATCAACAACAACGTCGTGACCTATGTGGTGGAGATGATCACGCCCAACGAGCCGCTTTCAGACTTCGATGACGACGAGAAGGCCCCCGCCGGGAAGGCCCGGGCCGGGTCGGCGCCGAAGGCCGTCGAGAACCACGAGGCCCCGGACCCGGAACGGGCCTGGGAGCGCATGAAGGATCGTCTGCCCGCCGGCACCACCAAGGAGGCGTTTCTGAAGCGGTTCCAGGAGCGCCAGGCTTCCCAGCGGGTGAAGCCGTTGCCGATGCTGCCGACGGCCAAGCTGTCTCCCCAGGAGCTGGCCCGCATCCCGGGAGGGTCCAGCATGATGCCCGGGCCCCGGTTCACGGGCAATCTCTCCCTCCGCTCCGGCATGACAGCCAATGTCACCATCGAGACCGCCAAGCACTACGACGTGCTGCGCGTGCCCAATGCGGCCCTCCGGTTCAAGCCCTCCGCCTTCATCAAGGATGAGAAGAAGGCCGATGGCCCCAGGCTGGGCCAGCCCATGATGTTCGGGGGAGGGCGTCCCTCGGGCGGCGCCCAGTCGGGCACCGGCACCAAGGGCGGGATCGTGGCCAAGCGGGATGACCGCATCTGGGTGCTGGCGAACGGCAAGCCCAAGGCCATCGCGGTGAAGGCCGGTATTTCCGATGGCCAGTTCACCGAGGTGAGCGGGGAGGGCCTCACCGAGGGGATGGAGGTCCTGATCGGGGTCGAGAGCACCAAATCGGCCAACGGTTCACCCGCGCCCTTGACCGGGGCTCAGCCGGGCGGGAAGCGGTAGCGGCTATGGGCCGAGACGCCGTGGCAATCTCGTGGGCCCGGTAGGGGGTGGGGCATGGCCTTCGCGGAGTTCCTGAAGCTTGCACTATTCGCCATCACCCGCAACAAGATGCGGGCCTTCCTGACCATGCTGGGCATCATCGTGGGTGTGGGCGCGGTCATCGCCATGATCGGCATCGGGGAGGGCTCCAAGCGGGCCTCCATCGCCCTCATCCAGAACATGGGCTCCAACATGCTGACGATCTTCCCGGGCTCCGGCGGCAACCGCTTCGGTCCCATGGCCATCGGCAGCGCCGACATCCTGCTCGAGAGCGATGTCTCCCTGATCAAGCAGGAACTGACCCAGAGCAGCGTGGTCACGGCCACCCAGCAGGTGCAGACCACCCGTCCGATCATCTACCAGAACAACAACTACGTCACCCAGGTGCAGGGCACGGGTCCGGAGTTCCTCCAGATCCGGGGCTGGGACACGGCCAGCGGGCGCTTCTTCACAGACTCGGAAGTGCGGGGCATGGCCAAGGTCTGCGTACTCGGCAATACCGTGAAGACCAACCTGTTCCCCAACGGGGACGATCCCGTGGGCCAGACCGTCAAGATCGGCGGGGGCGGTGGCGGCGGGGCCCTGCCGTTCCTGGTGGTGGGCGTGCTCGAGGTGAAGGGTGCCGGCATGTTCGGCGACCAGGATGACCTCATCGTGGCCCCCTACACCACGGTGATGCGGAAGGTCATGGGCCGCGACAAGATCCAGCGCATCATGGCCAGCGCCCAGGATGGCAAGGCCGACGTGGCGGCCGCGGAGATCACGGCCCTGCTGCGCCAGCGCATGAAGGTGGCCCCCAAGGACGACGACCCCTTTCAGATCCGCAAGCAGGACGACATTGTGCAGATGCAGGCCCAGCAGGCGGGCATTCTCACGGCCCTGCTGGCCGTGGCCGCCAGCATCTCCCTGGTGGTGGGGGGCATCGGCATCTCCAACATCATGCTGGTGAGCGTCACCGAGCGCACCCGCGAGATCGGCGTGCGGCGCGCCCTGGGGGCCACCCAGCGGAACATCCTGTGGCAGTTCCTCACCGAGGCGGTCCTGCTCTCCCTGCTGGGGGGGGTCATCGGCGTCGCGGTGGCCTTCCTGATGGTGGCCATCCTCCAGAGGTTCCAGATTCCCGCCGTGACCGAGAGCTGGGCCGTGGCGCTGGGCCTCGGCTTCAGCGGCCTGGTGGGCGTGGTGGCGGGATTCCTGCCGGCCCTGAAGGCGGCGAACTTGGATGTGATCGACGCGCTGAGGTACGAGTGATCCTCCATGGATGAGCCTTCCGGGGCGCATGATCCCTACGCCGTCCTCAGGAATCCGGACTACCGCTGGTTCATCGTCTCGATGGGGCTCATCACCCTGGGCCTCCAGATGCAGGGCCTGGTGGTGGCCTGGCAGGTCTATGACCGCACCGGCGACCCGCTGGCGCTGGGGCTGATCGGGCTCTCGGAGGCGCTTCCCTTCCTGCTGGTGGCCCTCTTCGGCGGCCACGCCGCGGACCGCCTGAACCGAGCGCGCCTCTGCATGGCCTCCACCCTGGGCCTGGCCTTCTGCTCGGCCCTCCTGGTGCTCTTCACCTGGCGCTCCATGGGCGGCCCCCTGGCCAAGGCCGTGGCACCCATGTACGGCATCATCTTCCTCACCGGCATCGTGCGTGCCTTCTACCGACCGGCCAACGTGGCCCTGGGCACCGACCTCCTGCCCAAGGAACTCTATGCCAGCGGCTCCACCTGGCGGGTCTCCGTCTTCCATGCGGGCATGGTCGTCGGGCCGGCCATGGGGGGGCTCGTGTATGCCTGGCGGGGGCCCCTGGTGGCCCACCTGCTCGTGATGGGGCTGCTGCTGTCGGGATTCCTGGGGCTGCTGCTGATCCGCTACGTCCCGAGACCGGTCCGCCCCAGGGAGGGGTCGATCTTCGCGAGCCTCGGCGAGGGGCTTCGATTCGTCTTCTCCCAGAGGCTGCTGCTGGGTGCCATCAGCCTGGATCTCTTCGCCGTGCTGTTCGGCGGTGCCGTGGCCGTGCTGCCGGTGTTCGCAAAGGAGATCCTCAAGACGGGGCCCCAGGGGCTCGGCGCCCTGCGCGCGGCACCGGCCATCGGCTCGGTCCTCATGGGGCTCACCATGGCCCACCTGCCGCCCATGCGGCGGGCGGGACGGACGCTGCTGCTCTGCGTGGCCTCCTTCGGTGTGGCCATGATCGCCTTCGCCCTCAGCCGCAGTTTCCTGCTGAGCCTCCTGCTGCTGGCCGCCAGCGGGGCCGTGGACAATGTCAGTGTGGTGCTCCGTTCCACCCTGCTCCAGATGGTGACCCCCGCGCACATGCTGGGGCGGGTCTCCTCGGTGAACCAGGTGTTCATCGGCTCCAGCAACGAGATCGGCGCCTTCGAGAGCGGGGCGGCCGCCCGACTGCTGGGGCTCGTGCCCTCCGTGGTCTTCGGGGGGTGCATGACCCTGGTGGTGGTGGCCTTCACCACCTGGAGAGTGCCCGAGCTGCGCAGGATGGACCGCATCGGCTAAATTCAAAAAGATCACCATCAAGACACCAAGAAAGGCAAAACGCTTTCTTTCTTGCAGTTCTTGGCGACCTTGGTGTCTTGGTGGTGAAAGATCCTCCGTCTATTGAGCTTGCATGATTGCCGTGACTAGAGCACGGCCAGCGCGGCGTTGTAGTCCGGCTCCTGGGCGATCTCCGGCACCAGTTCGGTGTGGATCACCTTGCCCGATCCATCCACCACCACCACGGCCCGGGCCAGGAGCCCCTTCAGGGGTCCGTCCACGAGGGCCACGCCGAAGGCCGGGCCGAATTCCGCGTTCCGGAAGGTGGAGGCGGGGACGACGTTGTCCAGTCCCTCGGCGCCGCAGAACCGCTTCTGGGCGAAGGGGAGGTCGGCGCTCACGCAGAGGATCGTCGTGTTGGGCTTCTCGTTGGCGCGGGCGTTGAACTTGCGGACGCTGGCCGCGCAGGTGGGCGTGTCCAGGCTGGGGAAGATGTTCAGCACCACGCGCTGACCGGCGAGGTCCTTGCCCGAGATCTCCGACAGGTCGGTGCGAACCAGGGTGTAGGCCGGAGCGGCGGCGCCTGTTTTCGGCAGGTCGCCGGAGGTGTGGATGGGATTGCCTTTGAGGGTGATTTGGGCCATGGGCTGCTCCTGATGATGAAGGACCAGTCTAGCGCTCCCCACTCAGGTCATTCAGCCGGGAAGAAACCAATCCCAGGAGCCTCAGGTCAGGGGGCCTAAGTCGTCGCTTGCCTTCCTCATCCAGGAATCCATCTTCATGAAGGCCTTTTCGAAGCCTTTGAGGGCCTTCGCCTGCTCTTCTACCGTTTCACTGGGAGCGGCTTTGGCCTTGAGTTCCTCTTTGATGGATTGGGAAGGAGGGGGAGGGAGGGGAGGCTTCGGGAGGGCCGTCAGGCCTGCCACCAGCTTCTCGATCTTTGGGATGGCCATTCCCACGGAGATGTTCAGGAACTGCAGGTTCGCCTGCCGGGTGCAGAGCAGGAGGAGGTTCGCCCCCTTGATGGGGCGGACCACGAGGCGCGATTCCCCATACCGGAGATCGAGGGTCGAGATGGATCCGGCGGCGACTTCCAGGCCCGGGATCCCATAGAGCAGAACCCCTGCGGCGCTGGCCAGGGCCTCGCTGTCGAAGAGCTCCGGGAAGGAATTGGCCAGCACCTGGCCTTCGGCGTTGTACACCATGCTGCCCACGATCCCGGGGAGCGCGTTCATCTGGTCGAGTACCGTCTTCATGGGGCCTCCGCTCTCAAATCAGCGAGGCAGGGTGAGGGCTTGCCTGACCTGGGCCTCGACGGCACCGGCCTGGCTCTCCCCGCTCACCAGGACACAAAGGTACAGACTCTTGGTGCCCAGTAGCAATAAATGCCGCGACTTCCCTTCCACGGTGGCCGAGACCAGCTCTCCGGTCTGGAAGACCGAAGCCAGCTGGTTCCCCACCATGGCCAGGAAGGTCCCTTGCCCTGCGAGCACCTCGCCTTCGAAGCTCTGGTCCCCCACGCGGGTGCCGTCCTTGGTCTGGAGCACGGCAAAGAGGACGCCCGGCACCGCCCGCACCCGGTCGATGATCTCGCTGGATTTCGACGTCTTCGTCCCGGGTTCCTTGGGCAGGGCCGGGGTGCGCTGGGTGATCCGGGCGGCGCGGCGCTCGTCCAGGACCCGGGCGGCATCCAGCAGCAGGTGCTGGCTGGGCTTCAGGATGGTGGTGCGAGGGGAGGCCAGGGCCGGCTGCAGCCCGAATCGCCCGTTGGGCCACTCCAGGATGTCGTAGAAGGCCTCCTCGCCGACCTTGTCCCCATATTCCACATGGACGATTCCACCCTCATGGAAGTAGAGGAACCCCTTGGATTCCCCGCTCTGGATCGAGAGGCAGCCGGTGAACCGGTTCTGGAGGTTCAGCTGCACCACGTCGGAGACGCCTAGGCCAGGAATCACGCCCTCAAAACCCTCCCAGGAGTCCTTGGGTTGGCCATCAGAGGGTGTCATTCGCGCTCTCCCAAAGGGGTCTAGCCGGTAGGCAAAAATACACCGTGATCCTCAAGAACGCCAGAGGAAACCGCGCAACCCAACCCATTTTCCCATTCACCGACCCCGCGGATGGCCCCCACGTCGAATAATGGGCCGCATGGCTCAGATCCAGGACTGTACCTGGGTCCGCCGCTGTCATGGATGATTGCATGTCCACTGCCTGGTCCGAGCGGATGGGTGAAGGTTCCCGGGAAGCCGGGAGGAATGGCTTGAAAGACTGGCCCCCCTGGATGTGTCCGGACCGGATGCTTCATGGGTAAATGAGCATGCACGATCCAAGGAATACCCAGAGCATAGAATCGACCAGCGGGACCAGGCTTGAATTCCGTCGAAGGGTGCATTCCCGGCCCCTGAACGGGAGCGGCGCCCGGAGGCCGATCGGGTAGTCTGGGGCATCGGGGGAGGCCTGTTGCAAGCCCTGCTGCAGAAGATCACCGCGAGGGACCAGCGCCTGGCCAGCTTCAGGCACTATGACCTCCTGGTCCATGTCTACGTCGTGCTGCTGCTCATCAGCAACCTGCTGGGGCCCAAGCCCACCCAGGTGGGTCCCTTCATCTTCAGCGGCGCCCAGCTGCTCTTCCCCATCACCTACATCTTCGGCGACGTGTTCACGGAGGTGTACGGCTACGGAGGCGCCCGCCGGGCCATCTGGATCGCCTTCCTGGCCAACGTGCTGATGGGCTTCTTCGCCCTGTTCATGGTGTGGCTGCCGGCGGCGCCGGCCTGGCCCAGGGAGAACCAGCGGGCCTTCGAGATCGTCTTCGGCGCCACCACCCGGGGCATCCTGGCGAGCCTCGCCGCCTTCTGGATCGGGGAGTTCGTGAACAGCTACGTCATGGCCCGGATGAAGCTCTGGACCGGAGGCCGCTGGCTCTGGACCCGCACCCTCGGGAGCACCGTGGCGGGGCAGGCGGTGGACAGCTTGGTGGTGACCTTCGGCCTCTTCGCCTACACCCTGCCGGTCTCGACGATTTTTGTGATGGCCGGCAGTGGCTACCTGTTCAAGGTGCTCTACGAGGCCGCCGCGACGCCCATCACCTATGCCATCGTCGGCTTCCTCAAGCGCGAAGAGGGCGTGGACGTCTACGACGAGGGGACCAACTTCAGTCCTTTCGTGAAGGACGTCTGAGGGGACCCGTTCTCGGGACAGGAAGCAAATGCGATATCATGGTCGTCATACGTCCTTGATCTGGACGGGAGGCCCTATGCGTCTTCGGTGGATCGGAATCCTGGGAGTGACGAGCCTGCTGGCCGCGGGGAAACCGGTGGACTCGAGGAAACTGCCCTTGCCCCACATCCAGGCCAAGATGCTCTGCTACGACTGCCACCAGAAGGAGAAGCCCGTCAGCGCGGCCATCCCGGACGAGGCCTGCATGGTCTGCCACGGCGACTATCCCGCCATGAAGGCCCTGACCAAGAACGTCCCGCACAATCCGCACGATTCCCCCCACGATCCCGTTCCCTGCACCGAGTGCCACCGGCAGCACCTCCCCCCGGTCGTGCAGTGCGAGGAATGCCATCCGACCTGGCCTTACAAGATCAAGTGAGGCGGGCCCCCTTGGGCCCGGGGTCTACTTCGGCGGGAACTTCGCCAGGATGTCCCGGACCGCCCTGGGCACCACTTCGTCGGCGTCCTCGGGGCTGTTCAGGCCCGTGAGGGCCCCATCGGCGGCCCCCTGCCAGATCATCTGGTTGGTCCTGAAGTCCACGATCTCGATGACGATGGTGCCTTCCTTGTGGTTCCGCACGGTGCTGGTGGTCACACCGACACCCCCGTAGACGGGCCGGTAGCCCCATCCCCAGCCCGAGCGGACCGTGGTGCGCACCTTCCGGTTTCGCACCACGGGATAGTAGGTGACGAGGAAATCAGGGTCGGCCTTCGTCTCCATGCTGAAGCCCTTGGCCTTCAACTCCCGTTCCACCGCGGCCCGCACCCGCTTGTCCATGAGGGTGGTGGTGCCGCCCGTGCCCTTCTTCGAGGTGTAGTAGTCGAAGGTCCGGTAGCCGCTGAAGGTGGCCGTCACGTCGTAGTCGTAGGTCACGTTGTAGCTGCTGCAGGCCCCGAGGAGGGCCAGGGACAGCAGGGCGGTGGCGAGGGGCAGGGCGCGCATGGATCCTCCGGTACCCTCCAATGGAAGCCTGAAAGGGAGGGGGGTTGAAGGCGAAAAAGCAGTCTAGGGTGGTCTGAGAAATTACCAGATCCTACTCCGGGCACCGGCCTCGGTCTGTGGCAGGCTGCGGATTCCACGACCTTTCTTTGGACTTGAGGGCGATTGGACCGATCCTGAAGGGGATGGTTCTCGATCCCACCCTCGATCCCGGCGCGTCCAGCCCCCTGTATCTGCAGTTGCAGCGGCGGCTCCGTGGCCTCATCCAGCAGGGCGAATGGCGCCCGGGCTCCCGGCTGCCGGCGGTGCCCGAACTGGCCCAGCGCTGGGGGGTCCACCGTCTCACCGTGCTGAAGGCCATCGCGGGGCTGAAGCGCACGGGCTGGATCCAGACGGTGCAGGGCCGGGGCAGCTTCGTGGCGCCGCGGTTGCCAGAGGCCCCTGGCCTGCGGGCCAGCAGCGAGTTTCCCTTCGAGGGCTCGCCCCTGCTGGTCCACGATGGCGAACTGGGCTCCTGGCTGGGCGAGACCCTGGAGCGGGTCCAGGATCGTCACCTGGTGAGCTTCTCCGCGGGCTTCATCCCCTCGGATCTGGTCCCCGGGGAGGCGCTGCGGCGCCTCACGGCCCAGGTCCTGAAGGAGCTCGGATCCGAGGCCTGGGTCTATTCGCCGCCGGCAGGCTTTGGCCCCTACCTGGAAGCCGTGGGCCGCTGGCTGGCCTCCGAAGGGGAGCCCATCGACGAGGGCTGGGGCATCCGCGCCCTGCCCGGGGCCCAGTCGGGGCTGGCCCTGTCCCTGGAGTCCTTCACCGTGCCCGGCGACCGGGTGCTGGTGGAAAGCCCCTGCTACGTGGGCATCCTGGCCCTCATCCGGGCCCTGGGCCGAGAGCCCGTGCCCGTGCCCGTGGACCGCCAGGGCCTGGATCCGGACCGCCTGGCCTCGGCCCTCCAGCGCAGCGAGTCCAAGCTGCTCTTCACCGTGCCCAGCTTCCACAACCCCACGGGCATGACCCAGTCCAAGGCGCGCCGGGAGCGGGTGCTGGCCCTGACGAGGGCCCACGGCGTGATCCTGGTGACGGATTCGGCCTACGGCGACCTGCGGTTCTCCGGCAACTCCCTGCCCCCCTTCCGGCGGCTTGAAGGGGCCGAGCACGTCATCCACCTGGGCAGCTTCTCCAAGTCCCTGGCGGCGGGCCTGCGTCTGGGCTACCTCATCGCCAAGCACGACCTGCTGCGCCGCATGGCCCCCATCCAGGAGGTGCAGACCATCGCCCAGCCCCCCCTCATGCAGGCCGTGGTGGCACGGTTCCTGGATGACGGCGGTTTCCGCCGCCACCTGGCCCGGCTCCGCCGGGCCCTCAAGGAGCGCCGGGACGCCATGGTCGAGGCCCTGGCGGAACATTTCCCCACCGGCACCCAGGTGTCCGAGCCCAAGGGCGGCATGCACCTCTGGGTGGTGATGCCCGAGGAGTTCTCGGCCCTGGACCTGCACCGCGATGCCCTGCAGCATGGCCTCGGTTTCGCGCCGGGGCCCCTGTTCTTCGCCGATGGGCGGGGCACCAACTGCCTCCGCCTGAACTTCTCCACCCACGACCCGGGGACCACCCGCGAGGCCATCGCGCGACTGGGCCATCTGGTCCACCGGGCCTGAACCGGTCATTCTGATTCCACAAGGAGCTACCGTGAGCCCCACCCAGACCGCCACCCCCATTGAGATCCGCCCTTCCGCCCACGCCGCCAGCCCCGAAGAGCGGGCGAAGCGCATGGCGAACCCCGGCTTCGGCCGCATCTTCACGGACCACATGGTCGTGGTCCGCTACAAGGAGGGCCAGGGCTGGGGCAACGGCGTGCTGAGCGCCTACGCGCCCATCGAGATGGATCCCGCGGCCTCCGTCCTGCACTACGGGCAGGCCATCTTCGAGGGCTTCAAGGCCTACAAGCAGCCGGACGGCGGCATCGCCTGCTTCCGGCCCGAGGCCAATTCCCGGCGCTTCAACACCTCCGCCGCGCGCCTGGCCATGCCCGAGCTGCCGGAGGCGATCTTCCTGGACGCGGCCAGGGCCCTGATCACCCAGGACCAGGCCTGGGTGCCGGGGGCCGTGGGCGAGAGCCTCTACATGCGCCCGCTCATGATCGCCACGGAACCCGCCCTGGGCGTGCGCCCCAGCAACGAGTACCTGTTCATCCTCCTGGCCAGCCCCAGCGGCGCCTACTTCCC